>NZ_CAJAXH010000307.1 GCF_903946935.1 uncultured Thiodictyon sp. | reverse complement strand
GATACAAGTTGTACGCATAGAAAATCAGAGGCTTACAGCGTTTCTGTCCGTTGCCACTAAGACCGCAATATTTTCGCCACTGGACTCTATCTACCTGTTTCTAAAAAGATATGCTTCCACTGGAAATCCAAGAGACCCGGGAGAAACGCGAAATCAGGATAAGGGGCAAAGGATTAGGGGCCAAGCTGAATTAAATGTGAAGGCGGAAGAGAATGTAATTGAGCCTGGTCCATTATCTTCTTTCACAACCTCTCAGACCACTTGCTCGCTCAGTCGAGCACCTGCGCAATGCTGTCCGCCGTCAGGATGCGCTCCGACCAGATCCGCAGGTCGTCGCTGCCGGCGGTCTCCACCCGGCCGCGACAGCGCTGCGCAACGTCCGCGCCGAACCTTTTCTCGATCAGCCACAGGAGCAATGCGGCCTCGCCTTGCTGGACCCCCTGCTGGCGCCCCCGCCGAAGGCCCTTCTTGATTCCCGCACGTTCGACAGTCGTGATATAGGGCATCTGCTTGCTCGCCTCCAAGTCATAGAGGTCTTTGCGAAAGGCGGCCTCGGCCTCCGCAGGCAGCCGGATCATCCAGTCCGATCCTTATGGTGTCGCGCTCTTGGGCGCTCGGCGCCCCCGAGCTTGCGGACAACTCCGACGGCGCGCGGCCGGAAAGGGCGCGGCGCCGAGCGCCGAAGAGTGCGTAGCACCGCGGAGCGGTGCTACGCGTGCGGAAATCGGGGACATGCCCCCCGGCGGAGAGTCCTTTACGCCGCCGCCTCGATGAGCACCTCAGGATGACGCTCCGCGATCTTCAGGAGCTGCTTTGCGGCACCGGACGGTTCCCGACGCCCTTGCTCCCACTGTTCCAGCGTGCGCTTGGAAACCCCCAGCGCGGCGGCAAACTGTGCCTGCGATAGTCCACTCTTCAAGCGCACCCGAACGACCTGGGACTTGGCTTCCACTGTCGTGCGGTTCCCTCCGCCAGCCTTGATCTCGCGCACCCCGTCCAGGACTTCTTGCCACAGGTCCCGTTCGGCCTCGAAAGTGGCCAACGCCTCTTCGGTCAGCTTCTTACCCATCTCGAACTGCCTCCAACAACTGCTTGAGAATATGCGCAGGAACGTCCTCTTCAGATCGGGATCTCGATCCAACTCGCCTCCCGCTCCGGAGTTCGCGGTCTGCCCTGCACCGTGGCGGATCGCCGGGCGGGCAGGCGCCCGACCTCGGGTTTCAAACCGTGCGCCGGATTCCGGCAGATGGAGGGCGCGCCGACATCGGCCTTCCCTACCACTAGACCGAAGCGTCCTCGCCCGTCAAGGCAGCGGACAGATCCGTGAGGGAGAAACCCCCGCCATTGAACTGCAGCGGCTCGCCGCGTTGCTTGGCAAGGGCGTAGGGAAAGCAGTCGCCGAAATTGAGCCCGGCAGGATGGCTTCCCTTGCCAAAGTGGCGCCATGCCTCGTACGCAACGCGGGCCAGATCGGCATCGCAGGGGACGACCTCGACGGCCAGGCGGCTCAACAACTCGGCGAGGTCGGCCTGGCCCAAATCTCCGCGACGGGCCGTAATGACCTGCATGGACTCAACCCAAGTGGGCGCCGCCATTCGCAAGCGGGTGGCCGACTCCAGCGCCTGGGCATAGACCAGCGCGTCATCTTCGGAGTTCACCCAGACCGGCGCCATCGAGGTCAGCGCGCCGCTGGCCCCGGGCAGCCGCGTGCCCATCTGCCTGCCGCACGGCAGCGCTCTCGGCGTAAGCTAGGGACCCGCCACTCAGCGCCGAGCCCAGCCATGACCCTCAGCCTCATCCTGTGCGACGACCACACCCTGTTTCGCGACGGGCTGGCGGCCCTGATTGCCCGCGAGCCCGGTTGGCGGGTCCTGGCCCAGGCCGCCGACGGGGCCGAGGCCGTACGCCTGGCTACCGAGCTCACGCCCGACGTGGCGGTGCTCGACGTGGCCATGCCGGGCATGAGCGGAATCGACGCGGCGGAACTGATCCGCGTCGGCTCGCCGGCCACCTGTATCGTCGCCGTCTCCATGTACGCCGATGCCCACTATCTGCAACGCATGATGACGGCCGGGGCCAGGGCCTATGTCTTGAAGAACGAGGCCGGCGCCGACCTGATCCAGGCGATCCGCGCCGCCGTCGCCGGGGACAACTTCATCAGCCCCGCCCTGGCCCAGGCGGGTACGGCGGCGGCGCAGCGCAACGCGGACCTGGACCAGGCGCTGCTGACCAAGCGCGAGCGGGAGGTGCTGCGGCTCATGGCCCTGGGTTGGCGCACCAAAGAGATCGCCGAAACCCTGGGCATCAGCGCCAAGACGGTGGAGACCTACCGCGCCCGGATCATGATGAAGCTGCGGATCGACACGCTGGCCGGCCTGGTGCGCTTCGCCATCCGGGCGGGGCTGACCCCGGTCGAGTAAGCCCTGGCTAACGCTCCCGCGGCGGGGATCGCGGCGCTGTCAGGGTCGAAGCTGTGTCTTTCCAGCGGCGGCTTTGCGATGAATTCCTGGTTAGAGCACCACCAGATTGTCCCGGTGGATCAGCTCCAGCGCATCGACATAGCCCAGAATCGCCTCGTGCCGGCTGGTGGGCTCCCCGCGGATACGCCGGGCCTCATCCACGTCGTAATTCACCAGCCCGCGGGCGACTTCACGACCATTCTCATCCGCGCAGGCCACCACCTCGCCCCGGTTGAACGTCCCCTCGACCGCCTTGACACCCACGGCCAGCAGGCTGGTGCCCTTCTCGCGCAAGGCGCGCACCGCACCCGCGTCCAGGATCAAGCGGCCGCGGACCTGGAGGTGCCCGGCCAACCATTGTTTGCGCGCCGCCTGCGGCCCCTGCGCCGGCACCAGCAGGGTGCCCACCGCCTCGCCGGCGCCGATGCGGGTCAGCACGCCCTCACCGCGACCCGGGGCAATGATGGTGGCCGCCCCCGAGCGGGCCGCGAGCCGCGCCGCCCGCACCTTCGTCACCATGCCGCCGGTGCCGAATCCGGTCACGCTCCCACCGGCCACCAGGTCCAGTTGCGGGTCGTCCACGTGGGTCTCGCCGATCAGCCGGGCGGCCGGGTCGCGGCGCGGGTCACGGTCGAAGAGCCCATCCTGGTCGGTCAGCAGGATCAGCAGGTCGGCCTCGATCAGGTTGGCCACCAGGGCCGCCAGGGTGTCGTTGTCGCCGAAGCGCAGCTCATCGGTGGCCACCGTGTCATTCTCGTTGATGACCGGGATCGCCTTGAGCCCCAACAGGGTGCGCAGGGTACTGCGCGCATTGAGGTAGCGGGCGCGGTGGGCGAGGTCGTCGCGGGTCAGCAGCACCTGGGCGGTATGCAGACCGAAGGTCTCGAAACAGGCCTCATAGGCCCGCACCAGACCCATCTGGCCGATGGCGGCGGCGGCCTGGAGCTCATGCAGCGCCTTGGGCCGCTGGGGCCAGCCCATGCGGACCATGCCCTCGGCCACCGCGCCGGAGGAGACCAGTACCACGTCGTGGCCGGCCGCGCGGCGCGCCGCAAGCTGTTCCACCCAGGGCATGAGCAGCCCCCGGGTGAGCCCCTGACCGTCGCGGGTCAGGAGCGCGCTGCCGATCTTGACGACCCATCGGCGGGTGGTAGGAATCGTATCGCGGGAGATCACGTCGAGTGCTCCTAGAGGTGTTGGTTTACCCCAGCAAGAGTCTTGTCCGCAAATGAACGCAAATGAACGCAAATCAGACAAAGGCTTGGCGTCTGCGTCATCGTCACCCACCGGGCCAGCGCAGTCAGCCAATACACGCCATTGATTAGAATATGCTTTATCTGCTATCGGCGTACCGACTGCTAGTTCCGGGCTGACGGCGGGTAGCGCTCTACCCGCTTTTCTTATTTGCGTTCATTGGCGTTCATTGGCGGACGAATCCCATTCGCTCAATCGAGCGGATGCCACTCGCTCGTGTCCGGCTCGTCGGGCGAGTGGGTCTCGCCGGACTCGACCTTGAGGCTCTCCAGCCGCCGCATCAGGTCCTCCATGAGCGTGGCGGTACCGGCGCCGGTCAGGGCCGAGCACTCATAAACCGGGGCCTGCCAGCCCAGCGCCGCCACCACCTGGTCGCGTTGTTGCTGCGCCGCCGCGGGGTCGAGCAGGTCGGACTTGTTCAGCACCAACCAACGCTCCTTGTCGGTGAGCTCACCGCCGAAGGCCGCCAGCTCCGCCTCGATCTTGCGCACCTGGTCGGCCGGGTCCTCGTCCTCGCCCAGGGGTGCCATGTCCACCAGGTGCAGGAGCAGACGGGTGCGCGAGAGGTGCTTGAGGAACTGGATGCCGAGCCCGGCACCGTCGGCCGCCCCCTCGATCACCCCGGGGATGTCGGCGATCACGAAGCTGCGGCGGTGCCCGAGACTGACCACACCAAGATTCGGATACAGGGTGGTGAACGGATAGTCCGCCACCTTGGGCCGCGCGCTGGAGACCTGACGGATCAGGGACGACTTACCGGCATTGGGGAACCCCAGCAGGCCCACGTCGGCCAACAGGATCAACTCCAGACGCAGGTCACGCCGCTCCCCCGGGGAGCCGGGCGAGAACTGACGGGGGGCGCGATTGGTGCTGGACTTGTAACGGGCGTTGCCGATGCCGTGGAAACCACCCTGGGCGACCAGCAGGCGCTCACCGTTGGTCAGGAGTTCACCGAGCCACTCGCCGGTCTCATGGTCGAAGACGCGGGTCCCCACCGGCACCCGCAGCAGCAGGTCGCGTCCGCCGCGCCCGCGCATGTCCTTGCCCATCCCCTTGTGGCCGGACTCGGCGCGATGAATGCGCTGGAAGCGAAAATCGACCAGGGTATTGAGGTTGTTGTCCGCCAGCAGGGTAATGCTGCCGCCGTCACCGCCGTCACCGCCGTCCGGGCCGCCTTTCGGGATATATTTTTCGCGGCGAAAGCTCACGCAACCGCTGCCACCATCGCCGGCCTCGACCCGGATGAATGCCTCGTCTACAAATTTCATGACGTTGTCCGCGGCCTTGGGCCAAAATGCAAAGAGCCCCGTCCAGTGGACGAGGCTCTTGTGCAGACGCCTGCGCGATCACCCGCCACCGCACCCGCGCCCACCGCCATCCACTGGGGGGGCCGGGGACGGCAGCCGGGGAACTGCGATCAGGCCGTCTCGACAGTGACGAACTTCCGATTCTTGGGTCCCTTGATCAGGAACCGCACCACGCCATCCGCCAGGGCGAACAGTGTATGATCCTTGCCCACCCCGACATTGACGCCGTTATGGACCGGCGTGCCGCGCTGCCGGACGATGATGCTGCCCGCGGTCACTTTTTGACCGCCGAAGATCTTGACGCCGAGCCGCTTTGACTCTGAATCGCGACCGTTGCGTGAGCTGCCGCCTGCCTTTTTATGTGCCATGGAAGTCTCCCGATCAGCCGGCGCTGATGCCGGTAATCTTAAGCTCAGTGAACCACTGGCGGTGGCCCTGGCGCTTCAAGTGATGCTTACGACGCCGGAACTTGATGATGTGGACCTTGGCCAGGCGCCCGTGGGCCTGGACCGTCGCCGTCACCTTGCCGCCGTCGATGTAGGGCCGACCGACCGTCACGGCATCGCCGTCGGCAATCATCAGCACCCGATCGAGCTCGATGTCGGCACCTGCCTCGGCAACGAGTTTCTCGACCTTGAGGGTATCCCCCTCGGACACCCGGTATTGCTTGCCACCGGTTTGAATCACCGCGTACATGTCTTGAAATTCCCCAAGGCTAACTCGACCACCGATGCTCCGCGGCCGGATGTAAAGACCCAGCAGAATAACCCTGCGCAGACCGTCCGTCAACCCGTGACAGAACATCACTCAGGGCGGAACCGTTCTAGCCAGGACTCTCTGTTGCAACCGGCGGTTGTCCGCAACACTGGACAACGCCAGGTGGCCCGGGTATAAAGCACGTCGGTCCCCTTACTGTCCGAGGCCCCGTGCGTGAACCTTCGTGAGGT
>NZ_CAJAXH010000306.1 GCF_903946935.1 uncultured Thiodictyon sp. | reverse complement strand
TAGGATACCTGGCAGGCGACTCGATGCTGTCTTCATTCATATTGAAACCCGGAATAAGATCGCATTTTCGTATGGATTCCGGAGATTCTACAATTTTTTTGCTATAAAATCAATAATTTAGTTTCTAGACAGGCTCTAAATTAATCTTCTTTTCTTTCTTCTTCGCGCCTTCGCGCCTTCGCGTGAGTCATCTTTCTCTCCCCGGCTCCGCGTGAGTCACTCAGAACAGGTCCAACTGTCCTGGTGCCAAAGGCGCGCTCGGCAGATTCTCCACCCGCAGTGAGTAATCGTCATGGCCCCATTCGCAGCGCGCGAGAATCTGGTGGGGTATCTTCTTGACGGTGAGATTGGGATGCAGGTCGGCCTTCGCGCGGAAGGACGTACACAAGACCAGAAGACTGCGCTCCGGCCCCACCTCATCGCTCAGTTGCGCAAGCTGCTCCTGGGTCAGGCTGGCGGTGGTGACATAGATAAAGTCACGCTCGGTGGAGCGGCCATGCTGCCAGTAGAGCGAGTCCGACGGGGCATAGCTGAAGCCCTCCAGCTTGCATAGGGCTTCGGCCAGCATGGCTGCATTATAGTCGTGGTTGATGACCCAGTTGCCCCAGGTGTCCTTTTCCAGCAACGACGGTGCCAGCCGGTAATAACGGAAGCCGCCACCCCCCTTCCAATCGACTGCCTTGGTAATCCCGCCGGGGTCCTCGCCGTCGATCACCTTCTTGAGTCGCGGGATGATATGGGTATGGCAGTGCTCACCCAGTTCCACCATGATCCAGCGGCGGCCCATCTTGTGCGCAACGGCGCCGGTGGTGCCGGAGCCGGCGAAGGAGTCGAGGACGAGGTCGCCGGGGTTCGTGGCGATATGTATCACCCTCTCCAAGAGCGACTCCGGCTTGGGATTGTCGAAGACCGGAACATCTAAAAGGAGTGCAAGCAACCCTTTTTTCGCATCATCATTTGTTCCTACTTCAGCGGCAGGCCATATCGTTTCAGGAGTGAGTCCTTTCTCCTCATAATCACGAAGAAACTTCTTGGCGCGAGGTGCGTTATCGCCATCCGATCCAAACCAAATATTGCCAGCGCTGACCTCTTCCTGCATCCGAGGCTTGGTGTAAAGCCAACAACGGCCTTTTGGTGGATCAATCGCGCGTCCAGAGGGTAAAATCAACTGATAGAACTGACTTGCGGTAGCGTGACCAGCTTGCGCGTTTACCGAAACGGATTGCCAAGGTCCTCGCGGATCATTATCGGGATTCTTGTATCGGGCGAGAACCTCGCTGTTTAAACCAAGTGCATTCCGAGTCTTTTCAAACAACGGTTTTGATCTTGCGTATACCAGTACGTGATCATGGTTAAATGAAAAAACGCGACGGTTTTCCCGAGACGTTCGCTTTTCCCAGACTACATTCGCTAGAAAACATGCGCGACCAAATATTTCATCACACAAAACCTTCAAGTAATGACACTCGTTGTCATCAATGGTAATCCACAACGACCCATCCTCCGACAGCAACCGCCGGATGATCTCCAGCCGGTCGCGCATCAGCGATAGCCAAATGGAATGCTCCACCCCGTCGTCGTAGTGGGTAAAGGCGCTCCCGGTGTTGTAGGGCGGGTCGATAAAGACGCACTTCACCTTGCCCGTGAACTCCGCCTCCAGCGCCTTGAGCGCCAGCAGGTTGTCGCCGAAGATCAGCCGGTTGTCGAAGATATCGCCAATTTCTGTCTCACGCGAAGACGCGAAGCCGCGAAGAGAAGCATGCGAAGTGGATAAAGCCCCCGCGTGCGCATCGGCAAGCCCCTCTCCAACGATACTCTTTTCTCCTTTTCTTTCTTCCTTCGCGTCTTCGCGCCTTCGCGTGAGATTCTTTTCTTCTTCGCGTGAACTCATCTTCACCCGATGCCGCGCGTGATAGGACCGCGCCGGGTCCTCCAGCAGGATGCGCGGCTCCAGCCGTGGCCGGTTCTCTTTGCCGATCCAGGTCAACTCCAGTTTTCTTACAGCCATCTCGTCTCCATTAACTCATTGACCAGCGGACGGTGAAGAGAGTACGCAGGTGAGCCGTTTGCGTTAGCTTCCCCTCAATGGCGTCAATCAGGGCCTCACGCTGGTGGTCTACCTCGTCCTGTGCATCGAAAAGCGACCGCCGCTTTCGGTTGCGCTCGGCCTCCAGGGCCTTGACCTCCCTTTGGCCCACGAGCTTTTCCTCCAGCGTGACAGCGGCAGTTGCCGCGCGGCGTGCCTCCCGAATCTGGCGATCCATTTCCTTGATTTCCCGCTCCAACCCCACCTTGAGGTCATCGGACCAGCCGTCGAGTTTCTGGGCCTCGGCCTCAAAGAAGCGGGCGTTGCGCTCGGAGATCCCGCGCTCGATCCCGGATCGCTTCTCTGCGGTTTGCGCTGTGAGCATTTCAACCCAGTCCCCCGGCATCTCATCCGCTGGGATTCGCGCGGCAGACCCGGGCAGGGTCATCAGGCGGGCGGCGGCCTCAGGGTCCAAGGGTATCCCGTCATCCGTCACGGCGGCAAAGATCAGATGATCCTCTGCTTGGTTTAGGGATTCTACACTAAATGAAGAGAGGGTCAGCCAACCGGAGCAACCGATCAGGGGTTCCACGAGGCTGATTTTGCCTGGGTGGCTACCGTAGTCGAAGCGGATTGCGGCGGGCGGCAGGTCACGGTCCTTGGCCTTGGTCAGCAAGGCCTCGGCCAGGGGGTGGTTCAGACGATAGAGATGCGCCTCACCGGTGCGGCGCGGTAACTCATAGAGACCCAGCGGGACTTCTGTGCCTGCGTCCGGCGGCACACGGACAAGGCGGAAGGAGGCATCGCCCATAAACTCCGCGTGTCCATGCAGCTCATGTCGGGTGAGCTGCATCAGCAGGCGCTCATACCGGCTCAGGTCGGCCTTGGAACTCGCCTCCCTGACCTTGAGCTTTTCGCGCACCTCATCGTCGAAGTTCTCCAACAGTTGGGCGCGGGTCCGGGCCATCGAGGCGTCGATCTCGAAGCTCAGCTCCAGTTGCAGTTGGTCGAAGGCGTGCTGGATGTCCGCGGGTTTGCGGCAGCGCTGGTAGATGGCGGCGATGCGCTTCTCGAAATCCACCCCGGATTCGATCGCCCCGAGCACCTCATCGCTGGCACCGAAAACGCCCTCGAAGAGCTGGAACTTCTCGGCGAGCAGTTCGTAGACGCGCTGGTCGGCGGCGTTCTTGCGGTTGAGGAAGTTGACCACCACCACGTCGTGCCGCTGCCCGTAGCGGTGGCAGCGGCCAATGCGCTGCTCGATGCGCTGCGGGTTCCAGGGCAGGTCATAGTTCACCACCAGCGAGCAGAACTGAAGGTTGATGCCCTCGGCCCCGGCCTCAGTGGCGATCATGATGCGGCCCTGGTCGCGGAAGTAGTCCACCAGGGCGGAGCGCATATCGGCGGTGCGCGAGCCGCTCACGCGGTCGGTGCCCCGGTGGCGTTCGAGCCACTCGGCATAGACAAGCCGGGAGCGCTCATCGGTGTTGGAGCCGTTAAAGAGGACGATACCCTCTTGATAGGGGCTGTCCGCCAGCAGGCGCAGCAGGTAGCTCTGGGTGCGGCGCGACTCGGTGAAGATGATCGCCTTCTGCGCCGCGCCCAGTGTGCGGGCTTTGACGAAGGCCACGCCGAGCGCTTTGAGCAGCGCCGTGCCCTTGGCGTTGTGCTCGATCGAGGTGGCGAGCCGGGCGAAGGACTCCAGGTCGGCGATCTCGCGCTGTAGGGCGGCGCGGTCGGTTTCGGTCAGTGGTTCCGATGGGGCGTCGTCGGTCCACTCCTCGGCGGTTTCGTCCAGGGCCTCGTAGTCCTGATCCAGGGCTGCGTCTTGCGGTTTGCCGGGGGGCGACACCCCCGCCTTGGTTCTGAGTCGGTTGGCAATCGTCGTCAAGGCCCCGGCGATGGCGAAGGTGGACGAGGCGAGGAGCTTGCGCAGGACCAGCGTCATCAGGGAACGCTGGCCGGAGGGTAAGGCCTGGAGATTGTCCCGTTGCAGATAGTCGGAGACCAGGTGGTAGAGCCGGTCCTCGCCCTCTTCCGGGGTGAACTCCTCCACCAGCGGCAGACGCTTGGTGAAGGGGATGTAGGCGGTAACCTGGCGCCGCAGGGTGCGGTGACAGAGGGGCTTGAGCCGGGCCTTGAGGGTTGCGAAGACCTGCGCCTGGGCCAGGTTGGAGAACTGCTCCCTGAAGCTCTTGAGGTCACCGAAGCGATGCTCGTCGATGAAGCTGACCAGGCCGAATAACTCCAGCAGGGAGTTTTGTAATGGGGTGGCCGTGAGCAGCAGCTTGTGCCGACCGGCCAGGGCCAGCTTTAACGTGTTGGCGATGACATTGGACGGCTTGTAGACATTGCGCAGTCGGTGGGCCTCATCGATGACCACCAGGTCCCACGCGGTGGCCTGGACATCGGCTGCCCTGGCCTTGGCGAATTGGTAGGAGCAGATGACGATCTCAGGGACCTCGAAGGGGCGGAACTGGCCCTGGCGGATCGCGGTATTGTATGACTTGGCCTCCAGGAGGCGGCAGGGCAGGAAGAATTTCTCGGTCAGCTCCTGTAACCATTGCTTGCGCAGGTTCGCGGGGGTGATGACGAGGATACGGCGCCGCCGTTCAGCCCAACGCTGGGACATGACCAGGCCGGCCTCAATGGTCTTGCCGAGCCCCACCTCGTCGGCAAGAAGCGCGCCCTTGGACAGCGGCGATGCGAAGGCGAACAGGGCCGCATCAACCTGATGGGGGTTGAGATCGACCTGGGCGCTGGCAACGGCACCGGCAAGCCGCTCGGGGCTGTCGGGCGGGAAGCGGCGCGTGAGCTCGTGGGCGATGTATTTGGCGTGGTAGTCCGTTAGGCTCATGTCGCCACCGGGGCAAGGTTCTCGATGGCTGGGGCAATCCGGCGGGGCAACCGGCACTGATTATCTGAGAATCAGGAGCGTACCATGAAAAATTGCCAGGTAATACATCCCTGCCCCCCCATAAGATAACCCGCTCAAGCCGATCAGCCAAAGACGCCGGGTACGCGCGCCGGAAGCAGCATGCGCTTGAGCCAGACGACGAAGGCACGGCGCAGGCTCGCGTTCTCCGCCCCGGCCAGCTACTCGACCAGGCAGGCGATGACCCGCTGGATGTGCTCCGGCGCCTGGGCATTCTCCATTTAGACCTTGCCCTCCTGCCGCAGCGCCGCCAGCTCCGCCTCCACCTCGGCGTCCACCTCCAGCTTCATAAACTCCCGCTCGAGCTGGCTGTACTCGCCGGAGAGCTCGGCACGCGCCTCCATGCGCGCCTCCATCTCGTCGACCTTGTCCGCCATGCGGCCGAAGGTGCGATCGAGATCGAGCCCGGCCTGGAAGCGGTCGCGGACCTGATCCATCTGCTCGAGCGCCTGGGTGGCCCGCTGCCGGGCGACCAGGCTGCCCTTCTTGAGCCGCGCCTCCGCCAGCTTGGCCTCCAGCGCGCGCAGTTGGGACTTGAGCCGTTCGCTGGTATGCCGGGCCGACTCCCATGACGTTTGCAGGCTGACAACGATACCCTCGTGCTCCTTCTTGCGCAGCAGCGCCTCGCGCGCCAGTGCCTCGTTGCCGACGGCCAGCGCGCGGCGGGCGCGCTCATGGCATTCGCCGGCCTGCCGACGCTGGTTCTCCAACTCCTTGGCCAGTTGCTTTTCGCTGGCCAGGGCATCGACGGCCCCCTCCCGGGCGCTATTGATATTCTCCTCCATCTCCCGGATGAGTTGTTTGATCATGCGCTCCGGGTCCTCCACCCGGTCGACCAGATCGTTGAGATTGGCAGCAATGACATCGTTGATTCGCTTGAATATATTGGCCACGGAGCACCTCGAACAATTTGGCATGGACAGGAACCGGTCGCCCTTGCGCCACCTTGCGCCAACCGCCGGGTATGGCACCGGACGGCGAGCGGCATGACGTCAGACATTGACTTTAGTGCAGACGCCTGGCCGGCGCCAACATCGATCGGGCGGGGCAGCCGCGGCGCTCACGGGGAATTTGCAGGGCCGGGGCCGGATCGGCTACCTTGACCGGCTTGTCACACGCCCCAGGAGACGGTCCGCCGGGCCGCCTCCCAACCAACCGGAAGTACGCACCATGCAACCCGTCCTGAAGTCCGCCAAACTGGCCAATGTCTGCTACGACATCCGCGGCCCGGTGATGGCCCGCGCCAGCCAGATGGAGGAGGAGGGCCACCACATCATCAAGCTGAACATCGGCAACCCGGCCGCCTTCGGCTTTGAGGCGCCGGACGAGATCGTGCGCGACGTCATCCACAACCTGCCCAACGCCTGCGGCTATGCCGAGTCCAAGGGGCTGTTCGCCGCCCGCAAGGCGATCATGCACTACACCCAGGAAAAGCAGATCCGGGCCGTGCAGGTGGGCGACATCTATGTGGGCAACGGGGTCTCCGAGCTGATCGTGATGACCATGGGGGCCTTGCTCGATAGCGGCGACGAGGTGCTGGTGCCGGCGCCGGACTATCCGCTATGGACCGCCGCCGTCTCGCTCGCGGGCGGCACCCCCTGCCACTACCTGTGCGACGAGGGGGCGGGCTGGCTGCCGGATCTGGACGACATCCGTGCCAAGATCACCCCGGCCACCCGCGCCATCGTGATCATCAACCCCAACAATCCGACCGGCGCACTCTACCCGGTGGACCTGCTGCTGGAGATCGTGGAGATCGCCCGCACCCACCAGCTGATCGTCTACGCCGACGAGATCTACGACAAGGTCCTCTACGACGGCGCCACCCATACCTCCATTGCCTCGCTGGCGGACGACGTGCTGTTCGTGACCTTCAACGGGCTGTCCAAGAACTATCGCGCCTGCGGCTACCGCGCCGGATGGGCGATCGTCTCAGGCGAGAAGCGCCACGCCCGCGACTATATCGAGGGGCTGGACATCCTCTCCTCGATGCGGCTGTGCGCCAATGTACCGGCCCAATACGCCATCCAGACGGCGTTGGGCGGTTATCAGAGCATCGACGA
The DNA here is from genome assembly GCF_903946935.1 of uncultured Thiodictyon sp. Lineage (GTDB taxonomy): Bacteria > Pseudomonadota > Gammaproteobacteria > Chromatiales > Chromatiaceae > Thiodictyon. The sequence goes on along the minus strand of NZ_CAJAXH010000306.1, from coordinate 1,589 downwards.
CCTGGTCGCCCCCCACGGGCGCCTGTGTAAGCAGCGCGATCTGGCCTGGGAGATGCTCAGCGCCATCCCCGGCGTGACCTGCCACCGGCCCCAGGCGGCCCTGTATCTGTTCCCCCGGCTGGACCCCAAGGTGTACCCCATCCTCAATGACCAACAGTTCATCCTGGAGCTGCTGTTGGAGGCCAAGGTGCTGCTGGTGCAGGGCAGCGGCTTCAATTGGCCCCATCCGGACCATCTGCGGGTGGTCTTCCTGCCCAATACCGATGACCTGCAAGAGGCCATGGGACGGATCACCCGCTTCCTCGAGGGCTACCGCAAGCGGCACGGGGGCTGATCCGGATTTCTCACGCGTCTCACGCCAAGCCGCCAAGAAAACAGTCAATGAGCCTAGAAAATGCAGTTATCACGCCAAGGCGCCAAGCTCGCCAAGGCTTTTCAGTGCGTTATCGGCGTTGCGCCAGTCGCCCGGAGGGTGATCTGGACAGTGGCTCTACCCGATTGTATTTCTTGGCGAGCTTGGCGCCTTGGCGTGAGCTATTCGGGCTAAGCCAGGGCGCGCGGAGTTAGAATCGATTCATCCCAAGACCGCGCGACCCATCGACCATGCCGGACCTGCACGACCTCGAACTGCTGCTGCGCTCCGCGACCCCGATCATCCTGATCGAGTCGATCGAGGAACCGCGGGTACTCACACTTTTCGCACAGTTGGCCCTGCGCCTGGCGCAGCCGGCCTATCGCTGGTCGGTGACCGATGGGCTGCGGCGCATCGAGTTCGGTGCGGACCCCGAGCAACGCCTCACCGACCCCACCCAGGCCCTGCGCTAGCTGCGCGCCGGGGCCGAGACCGGGGTCTATCTGCTGCTCGACTTCCACCCTTATTCGAGTACGACACCCGCTCATTTGCCGACGTGGCGGGCCTCGCCAACCTCAAGGCGTGGCTCGAGCGGCGCCGCCAGCCCTTCCTCGATCCGGCGCGGACCACGGATTACCCGCGCGGCATCCTGCTCTTAGGCGTGCAGGGCGGCGGCAAGAGCCGGGCCGCCAAGGCGGTGGCCGGGTGTTTCGGCGTGCCGCTGCTACGCCTGGACTGCGGCGCGCTCTACGACAAATACATCGGCGAGACCGAGAAGAACCTGCGCCAGGCACTGGCCATCGCCGATCAGATGGCCCCTGTTGCCTGTGGATCGACGAGATCGAGAAGGGCCTCGCGCTCGGCTCGGAGGACGAGGGCGTCGGCCGGCGGGTGCTGGGCACCCTGCTCACCTGGATGGCGGAGCGCAACACCCGGGTCTTCCTGGTGGCCACCGCGAACGACATCGCCCGCCTGCCGCCTGAACTGATCCGCAAGGGGCGGATCGACGAGCTCTTCTTTGTCGACCTGCCGGTGATGGCCGAGCAGATCGAGGACCTGCGCGACTGGGCGCGCGAGCGCTGCGTACCGGCCCATGGCCCAGGGCGGAACCGTTCTAGCCAGGACTCTCTGTTGCAACCGGCGGTTGTCCGCAACACTGGACAACGCCAGGTGGCCCGGGTATAAAGCACGTCGGTCCCCTTACTGTCCGAGGCCCCGTGCGTGAACCTTCGTGAGG
>NZ_CAJAXH010000305.1 GCF_903946935.1 uncultured Thiodictyon sp. | reverse complement strand
TCCCGCGACACCGTCGCCGCCACCATCCAGCGCCTGGCACGCAACGTCCGCCTGGTGTTCGACTACCTGGGCATGACCGAAAATTCCCGCCGTCGGCGGGGACGGCCAGCCACGGCGGGCTAGAACGGATTTGCCGTGGGATCGCCCGCAGGACACTTGAAAAATTAAAGGGGTTGTTTCCACCGCGGCCATCGATCACCAGTCGGCGGCGGCGCCCCTTCTCTGTGAGTTGGATGTTCAGGCGGTGAGCCAGCTGCTCGATCTCCTCGGGGTGCAGCCTCGCCGGGGCTGGGCGACCTTCAATATGTTGATAGATCAGGCGCCAGATGTAATCGACGGCCCGGCTAAGGTCCAACAGCAGCGGGTTATCGAAGGCGAATTCGCCCTTTGGGGCAAGATCGCTCGGGCCGCTTTCCCACCGTTCATGGTCGATCCCCCACTCGGCCGGGCGATCCCTCCAGCGGGCCGTCAGGACTTCCAGGCAGGCATCGCGGCCCAGAGGGATATAGAAGGCCGCACCGTCGAACCAGGGCTTGACCAGGGCCGCATCCTCCCGCTCGTAACCAGCCAAGACGGCCGTGACCGCCATCCACCCGAGAATTAAGTGAGCTTCAGTGCGCAGCAGGTGGACATCCCCTTGCCGACGGCGGATCTGCAAAGCGGCCTCCGGCAAGCCCAGCCGAAAGGCCGTCATCGCCGCCCGAAGGCCCTTCGCCTCACGGGCACAGAGCCGTTTGGCGATCTCCGCGGGTTCGGTGGCACCGCCGATCGCGGGCTGGGCGGAAAGGGTCGCACATAACTCCGGCAGCCGACGCAGCGACTCGGCGATGGCGGCAACGGCATCGTCATGGATGGGGCTGGCCGTACGCTGTTGGTCAGACCCAGGGTCTTCCTCGGGCGGGGGAGTGTCCGGTTCACTGCAATAGCTTGCGAGCACATGTCTGACGAAGCGGGCGGCATTGCCGGCGGCCAGGGTCTGGCGAGCCTCTTTGTTTTCGCCCTTGTTGCCGTCGGCGTAATCGCAGACCGCCTTCACGACGATCCACTGCCGCGATTCCAACAGGGCCGCGCTGTAGATGCCCGCGGCCTCCATCTCCCCGCCGATCGCCTCCGGGTAGGCCCGACGCAGCTTGTCTTTGAAGCCGGGCTCGTCGATCAGCTTCTCGCCGGAGAGGATCTCGCCAAAGCACACCGGGTCGCCCGTCCAGTAGGGCAGTGTCGAAACCATTTGGAACTGTTGCTTGAGATGCGGATGCACCGTCACCGTATCGCCCCGGCGCACCGTCTTCTTGCCGACGCGCTGCGGCTCGTAGCAGGACACCCGATCCGAGACCAGGATGGTGCCGATCGGGTGCTTGTCCGGATTCATGCCAAAGGCGACACCCACGGCCAGTATCCAGCGGGGGGCGAGCTTGGCGATCGCATCCAATGCTATGGTTGCCGAGCCGCCGGGGGTGGCGCTGCCCATATTGGTGGCCGTGGCGAAAATATGGCGCCCCCCGATCTCACCCAGGTCCAGGCATGGCAGACCCTGAATGATGCGGGGCTGGGGCGGTCGACCGCCGGGGTCGGCAAAGGTCTCGATAATCGCCGTGCGCTCCTTGTCATTCACATAGAGCAGCAGCACATCGCAGCGCTTGTCGCTGGGTCCCCTGTCGCGTTTCGGCGCTGTCGCCGTTGGCTGCTGCGCCGGCCCTGGCTGGGCGTCGGCCGGCAAGCGGTCGGGTGCCGCATTCGGTCTTGCGGGTCGGGCCACGACCGGCGGGGATGGTGCCGTGCTCGCCGCCACAGCGCGCTGAACCCCGGGTTTCCTGCCGGTAATCCCCCAAATCAGAAGGTCAAGCCCCGCGGCGGCATCGCGGCGCAGGTCGACCCAGGTGCGGTTGCCGAGGAACATGGGCAGGTTTGGCGTCTGCGGGGCAGCGGGCAGCAGGACCGGGATCACGGGGCGCTGGTCGCGGACAGCAAGCCTGAGTGCGGCCTGCTGCTCCTCGTCCTCCCAGGGGCCGAGCCCGTCGGCGCCCACCAGGACGGCGACACTGCGGGAGGCGGCGATGCCCGACTCCAACAGCGGCTGCCAGGGAACGCCCGGGCGCAACTGCTCTTCGTCGAGCCAGACCGAAATACCGCCCGCCCGCAGCGTGGTGGCCAGTTCGCGCACCGCCGGCTTGTCCCTACTGTTGTGGCTGAGGAAACAATCGAAGGTCGGGGAGCCCGCGGCCGGGCAGCCGACCGGGGCATCGGCACTGTGCGTGTCCACTTTATGTGCGTTCCTTCGTGGTGAGAGGGGTAGAGCGTAATCAATTTGGCCGACGGATCGCAACCGCCTTATGCGGGCGGGAGCCCCTGGGAGCGCCGACATTGTGTCGGCCACCCGCCGCCAGGCGGTTCGCAGTCTTGCGGTGAGTCCCGGCGGGCGCGCGTTGTTCGCCCGGTCACCACGGCGCGGCGCGCCGTGGCCGACAGAATGTCGGCGCTCCCGGCTATACTTTCACGAGCGAAATCCGGAGCAAATACATGTCGATTCAGCCGAAACCCTATGACCGCTTCGAGGACTATCTGGCCACCGAACGCGAGTCCATCGACGCCAAACACGAATATGTGGCAGGCCAGGTCTTTGCCATGGCCGGGGCCTCGTACAATCACAACCTGATTACAGCCAACCTGATCAGGAGGCTTGGCAACCAACTAGACGCAAGCCCCTGCACGGCGCTGGCCAACGACATGCGCCTGCGGGTCGAGACGGCCGACGCCTGCGCCTACCCGGATGTCGTGGTGCTGTGCGGTAAGCCGACCTTTCACGACGACCGCCGTGACGTACTGACCACTGCAACCCTGATCGCCGAGGTCCTCTCCCCCGCCACCGAGGGCTACGACCGCGGCGGCAAGTTCGCCATCTACCGCGGCCTGCCGAGCCTGCGCCAGTATGTGCTGATCGCCCAGGACCGGTTCGCCGTCGATATATTCACGCGCCAGGCGGACGGCGGCTGGCTGCTCGATGCCTATACGGACCCCGCGGAGCCGATCGACTTCGACTCCATCGACTGCACCCTGACCCTGGGCGAGCTCTATGACAAGGTGGAGTTTGAGGCCACCGCCGAGCGCGGCCGATGACGCGAGGTGGTACAGCCGGCGCCCGTAGCGGCGAGGTCGATGGTCCGCACAGCGGACCCTACCGACGCGGCAATGACCGCGTCGGCACCGCATCGGCCTGACCCTGGCCGCAGGCCCGATCCCGGGCGTTGCGATTTTCCTGACTGTTATCGATCAACAGGGCGGCGATGGCCGCGTTGCAGTCCGATTGGGCGCGCGCGGCCGGGTCGGACCACTCCAGGGTCGGGGGTGGCTTCGCTGCCTTCGCTGGCGGTGCGGCCGCCGGGGGCCGTGGCACCGAGACCACCGGCGGCGGCGTCGGAGTCGGAGTCGGAGTCGGCAAGGCGACCACAGGCGCCAGCACGACGGGGGCCGGGCGGACCCTGACGGTCGGCACCGCGGGCTTGGGAATCGACCATACCCAGAGCACGGCCAACAGGACCGGGAGCACCGGCAGCAGCAACCGCCAAGGCAAGGGCTTGGCCTCCCCCGCCCCGTGCCGCGCCCGGATCCCGTCCAGATGGGCCTGGCGCGCCCCCGTGCTGCGGTCGACGCACCCCTTGAGCTTGGCCCAAGCGGCGATCAACGCCGGTGACGGCGGCGCGTCCCCCAAGACCTCGCGCAGGTCCCGATTCAGATCGCGCAGGCTGGAGACGCCTTCGGGTATCCCCTTGGGGAAGCGCGAGTCGTCGGTGAAGACCACCCGTCCGAACACCGGCACGCCGGGCACCAGGGCCTTCACCGCCTGGGTATGGGCATAGTTCTGGCGCAACGGGTTCTGAAATCGCAGGAGATTGCGCAGTTGATCGAATCAACCTCTTGGGTTCATCGCATGATTCGGCAACATCGTACGTTAAGCCGGCTTTTCCCGTTTGCTCTTTTTCTGCTGTCGCCTTCACCAGTGGTGGCAGTTGCGTCACCGCCGTCACGGAAAAAACACCCAGGGCCGGTGGGTGGCAGGGTTCCTGGGTTGAAGGACATCAGATGGGTGGCTTAGTTCCTCTGGAGCGGAAAACAGAGGGAGGCGAGCGATGGCAGTGAGCCATCTAAGGGAGCGCTGATTCAGCCTGAGTTAATCAGCGATCCCCCAATGGCGCCCACCCTCGATCAAATGCCACGATAGAGCTGCGACCCGTTTTCGTTGAAGGCGCTGACCATCATCTCGGTGATCATCATGGCTTCAATAGCGGCGCGAGCGGCGGCCGCGGGATGCACACCCTTGACGCACCGACTACCGACGGGTATTGCCATCGGCGAGGTCCGGGTCTTCGAGTTGGTACGCGAGTCGTGGCAGCGGATTGGGTAGGTATGCATGGTCCGATCCTCCAGGGGCTGTTTTTGCATTCAGGCCGCGTTTGAGGCGACCTTGGGACACAGCGTAAGGCAGGCCGGCTAGACAGGACCTGAGCGCAACTGTCAGCAAATAGTCAGAAGAGTACTTGGCGGTTCGGGAATGCCTCACCAGCCGCCCCTGCCACCCCCTGCCCAGCACCGCGACGAACGGCGGGCCTACGCCGTAAGGACACTAAAGTGGACCCCATGTCCAGGACAGTCTTCCCCCAAATTTAAGCGATCATGCCCACATTCATCGCCGCACTGGCTCCGCCGCCGTGGCCTCTGAGTCGCCGAAACGATCAACAACTGGCCACGGATGCCGCTCATCGAGATCGCCATGCCGGCCGAGCAGGAACGCCCGGCCTAAACCAGCTTCGCGACCTTCAGCAGCACCCCAACCACGATGGCGGTCTGAAGGACTCCCGCGCCGACCACCCATCGGGTCAGATCCGCCTTGGTCTCGGCCATCTTGGCCTCCAGCCGCAATTCAACCTCGCGCAGATCGCGCTTCAATTCAACGCGCAAGGCTTCGATGTCGCGCCGCAGGTCGTTCTCGTGTTGGGCTATTTCGGCCTTCGTCGTCATCTGCCGATCAAGGATTTCCGCCAGTGCGCGCGATTGGGCTTCCGCTTGCTCCGGGCTGAACCCGCCAGCCTTGAGGGTGTCGGCATAGGCCAAGGTGTCAAGAACGAAGGTAGACATCGCAGGGCGCTCCGGGGGTAGGACCTAAAAGATATTCCCATTTTGGAAATATCACCGCCGAAAACGAAAAAAGCCGGTGTAGCTTGATAAGCTAACCGGCTGATTTATTTGGTGGGCCGTGTAGGATTCGAACCTACGACCGATGGATTAAGAGTCAGTTGGTAACGTGTTTCAGGGGGTTTCAGGACATGCCACGAGCCGACCCTAAGCCCGCGTCGCGCTTGGCTTTGGTGCCTAGACATGGTGCACGCTGTGCCATACTATGCCACCAGCAACCGCCACACTCGAGGAACCCCAAGGGGAACCCCGGGGAACCCCGGGCCGGAAACCATGCCGAAATTCTCAGACCTGCTCATCAAGAATCTTCCCGCCAAAGCGGCCCGGTATGACGTGCGGGAGGGGCAAGGCTTCGGGGTGCGAATCTCGCCAGACGGCGGGAAGGCGTTTTTCTTCATCTACCAGTTACAGGGTAAAAGACGCCGCATGACGCTAGGGCAATATCCCGCCGTGCCACTCAAGGAAGCCCGGCGGGCTTGCGACGGGGCACGCGCCCGGGTGGCCCTTGGGTGCGATCCCGGCGAAGAACGCACCGACGAACGCACCCGGGTCAAGCGGGAACGGGAGGAAAAAGCCGCACTGTTGACCGTTGAGCGACTGGCACACGACTACATCGAACGGCACGCCAAGCCCAATAAGCGCACATGGGCAGAGGATGACGCCGCGCTGAAAAAAGAAATCCTGCCGATATGGGGCAAGCGCAAGGCCGAAGATATTACGCGGCGCGACATTAACCAGCTTCTCGACACCATTACCGACCGTGGGAGCGCGATCCGGGCAAACCGGGTTTTGTCACTGGTGCGCAAGATGTTTAACTTCGGAATGCAGCGCGGGGAATTGGCCCTTAATCCATGCTTGGGAGTCAAGAGGCCATCGCCGGAGCATTCCCGCGAACGAGTTCTAACGGATGATGAATTGCGCAAGCTGTGGGCCGCGCTGCATACGGGCAGCTTTCAGGCAACCGAGACAATAAGTCTAGCCGTCAAGTTCCAGCTACTGACCGCCGCACGCATCGGCGAAGTTGCCGGGGCACGCTGGGAAGAAATTGACCTTAAGGGCCAATGGTGGGAGATTCCAGCGGAACGGATGAAGAACAAGCGCCATCATCGCGTATGGTTGACCGCCGCCGCCGTCGCTACGCTGCAACGCTTGGAGGCTATACAGACCGCGCACGGGAAGCCGTCAGAGTGGGTCTTTATCTCGCCAAGGGGTGCGGGGCCGATCATGGCAACCTCAGTTGCAAGGGCCGTTGCTCGCAGTGTTGAGCCCCTGGAAATCGCCCCATTCTCACCGCACGACTTGCGGCGCACGGTCGCCACACGGCTAGCCGAATCCGGGACCTTGCCGCATATCGTTGGTAAGGTTCTTTCTCACTCTGACCCGACCGTAACGGGGAGACATTACGATAAATTCAGTTACGACTTTGAGAAGCGCAAGGCCCTGGAAGCATGGGCCACACGCTTGGATGAAATCGTAAGCGGTTCAAGGCTTGACAATGTTGTGTCGATAGCCCGCTGACCGCCGCCGCGTTGCATCAAGTCTAGGTTTGGCCGCCGAAAAGCCGGAAACCTTCACCGGCCTGACTTGATCACTTTTTGAAGGGTTGCGCGAAGGGCAACACATGACGCCGGACTATCTGGTATGGGATACATATGACGAATTTACGGCACATCAAGCCGCTTATTTGTGGTTGGATAAGGAGCCAGAACTAGACCCGGAGAAGACAGCGGGGGACGCGTTTGCAGTATTACAGGCAATCTATGACGCTGTTGAACGGAGGGAAATAACAAGCGGAATCAGAGACACTAGGGCAATGTACGCGGCGAAAGGATGGGCGGACCCTTACGAGCATAAGATAGTAACAATCGACGTAGAATACTGGACCGGGCGCCTTGTGTTGTCACGGATCGCGCTAAGAAAATGGGCAGAAAAGACGAGGCAGAGGCCGCTTTTCTTATTCCAGGAAGATCGAATAAAGCCCATAGTAAAGAAAGACAGCGACGAAAAGCGGAACATTCCGCAGAAACCAATAACAGACCATAAGGCCGATAATTTAAGAAAGATCATAGGACTTGCCGCGCTCGCCTTAGTTAGTTCGCAAAAGGGCACGAAAAGACTAGGGACGGCAGAAAATCCCACTATTGACGCGCTCGCCGAACTGATTAGCTCACAAGGCGACATCATGTTAGACGCTAAAAATGTCGCCTCTATTCGCGGAACATCGGTCAGTACCGTAACCGATGAAATCAAGAGGGGCTTAAAGCTACTTGGAATAAAGGACTAGTACCGCAGGATGAAAATCCTAATACCGTTTCTGAAGAGCGCGTTGTAAGATGCAAACTTCGTGATCTACTCTGGTTTTTTCGATGCCCTTGCTTCGTCCTGCGCCTGTCCTCGTAACCGATCGCGAGCGTCAAC
>NZ_CAJAXH010000304.1 GCF_903946935.1 uncultured Thiodictyon sp. | reverse complement strand
TAGGATACCTGGCAGGCGACTCGATGCTGTCTTCATTCATATTGAAACCCGGAATAAGATCGCATTTTCGTATGGATTCCGGAGATTCTACAATTTTTTTGCTATAAAATCAATAATTTAGTTTCTAGACAGGCTCTGAGAGCTAAAACACCATGATCAGGTCATGTTTTGGCTCTCAGTGCCCTATTATAGTAGTATTGGTCTGGGACCTGTGGTTCGTCCGCGTGTTTTGGAATCGGGAACTGTCGGGGCAGGAAATACGCAAGAAAGCCAGACTGAAGCTGTCGGGTACCGGAGGCGGCAACCGAATTGTTGGCCGCATTTACCTACTGGTGGTTGGAATTCTTATGCGTTCATCAAATCCGCGGATCGCTCGCAAAAGATCATTGAAACGGTGCGGTGAAAATCTTCTATGGATTTGCTCCACGCAACGCCGACGGCGGATCGCCGCGTGTCGTCGGCTCCACCAGAGCGTCCAGGTCCCGCAACAGCGTCGTATCTTTGATCATCAGCTTCTTGCGCCCACCACCCGCGGCGCCAATCCGGCGCGACCCACCAGCCAACGACTCACCGCCGACGGGTGTCGCCAGATATCGCTGCATCACTGCGCGCACGCGGCGCAACCCCTCAGTTGCGCCTTGACCGACACTGCAGCTTTGACTAGCCTTAGAATTGCGTTTGCTCAGGGCTCCCAGAGGCGCTTGAAGTTTTTGTCATCATGCTTCTCCTCGTCACCGACGTAGCGGGGACTGTTGGCCCAAGCAACCGCGTCGGGATATCACAAGAACGCAAAGGACAGTCATGAACGCCTTCTTCGATCTCTTGTTTTCCGACGACCGCGGAGTCTGCCTAGCCTGCAACATTCTCGATTCGCTCCAGGAAGGACTCTTCCCCCTGGACCGATTTCGCCGACTCATGGAGAGTGTGCGCAGTGAGCTTGAGAGAGACCGATCCAACGTCCGCACCACTACGGATCTAACTGGCCTCATCTCCAGAGTCGCGTCGGGCTTTTCGGCGGCTCAACCAGAAAAGCACTTGATGGTCGCTACCATTTCAAGCCCGGTTCCAGGCCAACGACTAGCGCATGCGCTGAAGTCGGAGACACTCACCCGTTGGGTCGGCCATATGGCGAATCCCGATCTCATTCCAGAGCCAGTTCCCCCGCGGTCAGATCCCGGGCTCGACGCGTATCAAAGGACGATACAGGCGATCAATGATGCAATCGCACAGGATCCCTCTCAAGTCTTCGCTGCGGATGCCAACATCGGATACGAAGTCCCGGCCCAGTGCCTCGTCAGCCACGTTTGGTTTACACGCGAAGACGTGTTGGTGGAGCACCTAGCCAGCGGTGATGATCTACGCGACGTTCTCGGACTCGAGACCCCGCTGGAGAAATACCAGATGCTCGCGGTATTCGATGATACGGAGCCGAATCGCTGCGGTGTGGCCCGTCCAACTTTCGCTGACGGCGGCAACAGTCGCTTTCGAGTCAAACCCGACCAGGCAACCTCGACCGACTGGGGTACAACCGTACACCTCGGCAAATTGCAGAACGGGTCGCCCGAGATCGACGGCGCACCAGAACGCATAGCGGCGATGATGTCACTACGCGCACTGAATCTCGAATTTCGTCCGGTAGGCTGGGTATTATATCCAAGGGATACTTCCAGTCGAGCCTCCCATGCGGACTTCGCGGAGCGCCTTCTCCGGGGAAGAGAACGCGGGACGGTTCGATCAGCAATCGCGGGATTCTTGATATGACGGGACCACTTGAACCCAACGACATCCAAGCTCTCCTCGACTATACCGAAGAGGATTTCGCGGATTGGCTCCAAGAAGGCTATTGTGCACTGACTTCGACAGACAGGGAGATTGCCGGATACGCCTTCTTTCCGCTCCACAACCTCATGGCGAGCAGACAGTCGATTGCGGACTTCCTGGAACAGATTTACTGTGCATTTCCCGACCGGTTAAACGTCAAGGCCCGTTTCCGCAAGGGCCTAGCAACGGCTTTCGAACGGCTTGCACGTGAACCGAATATGGAGCGCCAGCTGCCGGAAGTCCTGCACCTTGCCACCCTGATTAGAGCAGACGAGCTCGCACACCGGCTTGTCCCGGCTCTTTCCCTGATACCCAAGCGGGGTGGTGTTAACCCCACTTACGGGGCACTCACTTATCTCAACTCTCTCGCGCCATTTGCCGAAGGCCCGCCAATTGTCCGCAACATCGTCACGCTGCCTGACACCGAGCCGCGGTTCGCCGTTTTCGCGTGGTTAACTATGTGCAAATGTGATCCAGACAATTGGCCAAACCATTTGGCTGCATCGCGTGAGCTCATAAGCGCTGCACGGCGCTTGCACCCCGGCACTCCGGAGATCACCGCTGCTCGTTTCGCCTCATTCATGCCTTTAGCAAACATTGCAGCCCATCTTCATCGGCTCGTTTATTGCGATAACAACGAGTTGGCTCGCCAAGCCGATAACTGGCTACTGAACGCATTGATGGGGAGTCCGAGCAGCCCTTACCTTGTGATTAGACGCGAAACCGATTTCGCCCTCGGACTTCGGCCGAGCACTCCGGACCAGCCAATGCCATGGGAGCACATTACCGAAGGCGATATTCGTGCGGACGATCCAACCCCATTCCTGCGCCGTATCTCCAAGGATTATTGGCCTCCAAGCTCCGATCAGCGCCCCGCCCGGAGTCCCGCGATCGAGACTGACCTGGGAGATATTCACGCTGCGTTCCAGCGCTTCGACAGTATTCTGCAACCAAATCGGGTGGAATGCTGATCATGACTAGCAGCGACCGTGAAATCCGTCACCTTAGGAATGCGGCCAAGCTCCTGTTGGATGTCGACGGACTACTACAGGACCATGCCTTTGAGGAAACAGGCGGGCAAGTCATCTATGCGGTTGATACCGATATTGTACATCTGTACCTGTCGCCACCGACTAATGCTCGCTACGCTGATGTATTCCATCAGGGGCATACAGAGCAGAGCGTCGTTCTGCTCGCTTGGCTCCTATGTGACCTGATCTTTGACCACCGATGCGGCTTCGCCAAGCATCGGCCTTTCGTGCTGGTGCCGCCGCACGACGAAGAACTTCAAAGGACAGCGGACGCGCTCCAGCGCAAGCTGCTCCAGCTCACGGAGAGAGTCGAGAATGAGATGGGCAATACGGTGCTTAAATTGAGGCAGCTGATCCAGGACAGCACCACCACGTCCCCGGACGCGGTCAGGGCGCTCGCCGAGCGGCTGGCGCAGGAAGCACCAAGACTTATCGCATCTTTCCAGGAACGCCGCGAAGGTCCGGAGTTGGAGCTGAAGCGGTTTGCCGATCTCGCTAGGGCGAACGCTTTTATACCGATGGAAGCGCTCATTGTACCGGCCCTAGGCTGCTCTTTGCCTTGCCCCGATGTTGCGAGGAATATTGAACATTCCGTCAAGTTTAATGCCACCAAGACGGAGTGGCGAAAAGCGCTTACAAAACATAGAGATATAAGGAAGCCTGCTTACGCCATCGAAGCAGACGCCGAGGTCCTGGCGAGGCTGGATTGGATCAACAATAATCCGGGTACCCGCGATCAGATACGTCTTGTCCTGATCACGGGATCCCACGATATCTTCTTAGCGGCGCGTGATCTTGAGACCGGTCCTGACTATGCGGCCAAGTATCTTCGCCATCCCCGAAGCTTCTTGGGACTGAGAGATGCGTTTGCCATCCTCCGCGAGAATGATTCCGCGGTGGCTGACAGTAACTCCGTGAAGGTGAAGCTCAACGTCGTGGAATGGCTGAATCTCTTCTTTCCCGAAGCCGTGAGGCTAAATGAGGCGACGGACAGAACCGCTAGCGTCGACCGAAAGCTGCTGCAACGCTGGTTGAAAGATGATGGAAGCGGCGACATTGGCCATTGGAAGGCAATGGTCGAACGCCTTCGGCGGGTGACACAAAGCACCAGTCTTGATGACTACGTATCGGAATGGGGTAAGCACGTTCGCAACGTAACTGTAGCACGGAGCATTCTGCCCAAGTTTGTTTCGGATAATACTAATGATCAAGAAGCTATTGCAGAGGGCATTGTCAAGCGCGCTCACGACACGAATTACATCGCAGGCAATGCACCCTTATACGACGCCGTCTACTGCTCATCCGTCAAGTCCCTGAGTCGTAATCGTTCAGACCCCCCCCTTCCGGAACGCGGTGGCGTGGGGGCATTGTGTTGGAGGATAGCACCCCAACAGTTGGTGGCGTCGCGGGGACCCCACCGTTCAGCCTGACGCGCACATGAAACTCGACCGACACGAT
>NZ_CAJAXH010000303.1 GCF_903946935.1 uncultured Thiodictyon sp. | reverse complement strand
GAGGTAGTTCGACAGATCAGTCCACGCATCCGGGCATTCCTTCGTCACCGGGTTGCCGCCGATCCACAGCTCAGTCGTCGGCACCACCAGCGTGCTGCCGAGTGCCGTGCGCCAGTTGGGGTCACGCAGGAGGTCGTCGGCGGACCGGGTGCCGTTGTTGAACCCATACAAGGTGCATTCGGACAGGTAGTTGACGAAGGTCCGCGCCATGTCCGCCCCGGCCGTCGGGGCGTTCGCGGCGCCCAGCGCCGTCATCGACAGGGTCGTCTTACGCACCCCTTGGAGGATGTGCAAAGGGGCGGCGAAACCGTACCCCGTCATCGTCGGGGTGGAGAATGCCTGCTCGAAGAGCCGGGTGGCGCCGTAGCCGATCCCGCTCATCAGCCCACCGATCGCGGCTGGCCCCAACGGAACGTTATCGACCACGCGCACCGCCCCGGAATAGACATCCTGGACGGACACCTTCACCGTGGGGCCGAACATGCCCATGTAGACCACCCAGGCCACCAGCATGTGCTGGAGCTGCGGCGGGCGGGCCTGGATGATGCCCTGAAACATGATGAGCATGAAGCCGACCAGGAACCCGATGCCGGCCAGGGCGTGCATGTTCCCGGAGCCCGAGAGCATGGCGACGGCGTTCAGGACCGCGGTGAGGTAGGCGGCATCGCCGATCGAATAGATGTCCCACATGATTCAGGCACTCAGAAAAGTGATGGACGGCGCGTCCCGGCGTGATCGCCGGATGTGCGGATTTCGTTGGGGAATGCGGGAGGCGGAAGCGGGCTTGGTGTGGGTTATTCAGACGCGGCAGGTCCGTCTGCGCGCGACCGCTGAAACAGGCTATTGAGTCGACTCGAACCCGGCATCCGCCGTGTCCGACTGCAACGGCCGTCCCTTGACCAGCGGCGCCAACGAACCGTAATGCGTCATCAACGATTGCAGGTTCCCGTAGCGCTGGGCGATCTCGCTGTACTGCTGCGCGACATCGTCTTTGGCACTGCGGATTTGTTCGATCACCTGTTTGGCGTACGGGTTCTGATGGAGCGAGGCTGCTTGGGCTGCCTGGCCGATCAGGTCGTCCAGCAGCAGCTTCGTCATCTCCAGGGCGATCACCGGCGCGGCCTTTTCGGCGAAGTCACGCGCCATTCCGGTGTCGTACTGACCCAGGTTGTGGAGCATGGCGCCCAAGCCATGTGGCGCCAGTTCCATGAACGCCTTCTCCGGTTCGGTCAGCGCCACGTTGCCCCAGCGGAATTTCTCCACGAGCCCCACCGCACCCGCGTTTTCGGGATCGCCCAAGAGTATCCGCGCGGTGTACTGGGCGAAGCCCACCAGGTCGGTCACCGAGACGATGGTGGGATGCAGGCAGCCATTGACGCTGCGGTTGTCGCAACTCCAGCGTTGCACGGTCTGTGTCGTCCGGCGGGCGGGGTCACGCTCGTGGCTGGCCGGCCCCCATAGGAGGTCGCGTACCGAGAGCACATTGCCGCGCAACGGGGTGATGCCCGGACTCTCGCCTTTGCCGTCGGGGGCGGCCTCGGGCGGGCCGACGATGATCGAGCCGGTGACACTCATGATCGCCTCCAGCAGCGCATCGTCGCCCCCCGTGAAGCGGGACGCGACGCTGGTGCGCTTGAGCGCCTGCCAGACGACATTGCCTTGCAGGTTGGCCTCGCCCCGCTGATCGTCGGTAAAGTTGTTCTTCGCCTGGGTGGCCGGGCTGGTCCCGGTCGCGGTCGTGCGGGTCTGGAAGATGTCACCGATGCCGGTGGCGGCGAGGGTCTGTGAGGTCTTCGAGGTCAGGGAGCCGCTGAGCGCGGCCGCCCCATCGTTCACGAGCCCCTGGGCCAGTTGGCAG
>NZ_CAJAXH010000302.1 GCF_903946935.1 uncultured Thiodictyon sp. | reverse complement strand
TCCCGCGACACCGTCGCCGCCACCATCCAGCGCCTGGCACGCAACGTCCGCCTGGTGTTCGACTACCTGGGCATGACCGAAAATTCCCGCCGTCGGCGGGGACGGCCAGCCACGGCGGGCTAGAACGGATTTGCCGTGAGGGTCTCGCCGACCCCCATCAAACCGGCGTCACGCAGGGCGCTCAGCAGCCCGAGGCGCTCTTGGGTGGTACCAACCGGCAAACGCGCCAGGTCCCGGGCGATGGCGGCCGCGTGCCGTTCGGGCTGACCGCCCACGGGGGGCTGGGCCACGGACTCGCGCTGCAGCCGATGCTTCAATACTTGCGTGGCGAAGGTCCGTAGGCTCGCGTCGCCGGCCAGGTAGATCGTCTCCAGATAGGCGTCGCTGGCAGTCAGTTCATCGAGCCGGGCATCCAGGTGCGCGGCGTCCGCCGCGTATAGTCGATTGACCCAATCGACGGGGAGCATATGGCTCCACTCGAACAGGGCCGGATAGGCCGGGGGCGCGCCATCGCGTTGCAGGGCGGCCAGGCCCTCCGCGGCGGTTGTGAGCCCCGGGCGTTGCGCCAGGGCCTGCCGCCATAGCGCCCGCGCCTGTTCGGCGTCGCCGCGCCGACTGGCCGCCCCGCCGCCCTGTTGGAGCCGTTCGGCCAACAGCGGACCGGTCTCACCAGCGGCCCAAACCGCCTGGCCCGCACGCTCAAAGGCGTCCCAGGCGGCTTGGTTCTCATGGATCAGCAGCAGGCCGGCGACCTGGCCGTAGGCATCCTCGGCACGCCGCGCCTGGGCCTGGGCCAAGGGGACAGCCAAGCCCCTGGCGCCGGTCTCGTCACCCAGATACAGCCGCAGCCGCAGCGCCCAGCCGAGGGCGAAGAGGTTGCCCCCGTCGTGCTGCCAGGCGTCCAGGAAGGCGGTCAACGCCTCCGTGATGTTGCCCGCGTGAAACAGGGCGAACCCCCGATTGTTGCGGGCCGGGGTGATGGCGACACCATCAAGCAACCCCGCCGCGCCCGCGAAGTCATGGGCGTCCATGTGCAGCTTGCCGATGTCGAACTGCTCCATCTGCGCGCGAGTCGCCGCGGTCCCGTCGGGTTGCTGCAGCATCTCGGCCAGGCCCTCAGGGTCAATGTGGTAGGCCCCAGTCAGGGCACCCAATTCCCGCAGCCGGTCCGCGACCCGGTACGCCAACAGGAGGTGCTGGCCCTCGATCGCCAACTGGTAGAGTGCCTCTAGGGCGCGCGCGCTCCGGGGCCGGCGTTCTGCCCACTGGTAGGCGGCCAGGGTGGTGGCCGCCCGACTCTCGCCCTGCTCTAGGGCATCCAACAGCAGCCGGTTGGCGCCGCCATGATCGGGGAACTGCTGCACCAGGGTGCGGGCGCGCGCGATGGCCCGCGGATAGTCCCGGGCACCCAGCAGTCGCTCCACGGCCTTGATTTGGGCCGGCTCGGGCTGCCCGCCCTTGGTCTGGCGGGTATTGGACGGCTGTTTCGGCACCGCGGTTACTCCGATGGTCTGGTGTTGTAGAGTCCCCTACTGTAACGCGGGCGGACGTTCGGCGACGATGCCGTCGCTCCGCCCCGGCGTGACGGCAGCGCCGACGCTGATATCGATCGCCGTGCCGGACCATGCAGCAGGTGAAACCGGCCACTTAACCTATTCGCAGGCAGTAGACACATGAGCGACACACAGACGATGCCGAGCGATTCGGCCGATTCGAGCATCGCCGTGGGCGGCCGCTGCGCGGTGCTGCGCTGGACCCTGGCCGCAGTCGCCCTGCTGGTCGGATGCGCCGGGGCACCGCCGACCAGTCACCGTTCGGCGGGCGGCCCGGCCCAGCTCACGACCGTAGCGGCCGTGATGGACGACGGCTATCGACTACCGCTGCGCCGTTGGGGCGACCCCGGCAAGGCACGGGGCTTGGTGCTTGCGCTGCACGGCTTCAATGAGCACGCTGGGCTCACCTTCGCGCAGCTCGGCCCCGCGCTCGCCGCCCGCGGCTTCCTCGTCTACGCCTACGACCAACGTGGCTTCGGTGCTACCGAACAGCGCGGCCATTGGGCGGGTGCGGACCAGCTGATCGCGGACTTGCGCACCCTCGCCGGGCTGCTGCATCAGCGCCATCCCCGCCTGCCCCTGTACCTGGTGGGAGAAAGCATGGGCGCCGCGGCGATCATGGCCGCCGGAGCACCGGCCGACACCGCGGGCACCGTGTTGATCGCCCCGGCGGTCTGGTCGCGCGACACCATGAACCCCCTGCAACGCCTGGCCCTCACGCTTGCGGCCAACACCGTGCCCTGGCTGGAGCTGACGGGCAAGGGACTCAAGCGCCCGCCCACCGACAACCTGACCATGCTGCGCACCTATGCCGACGACCCCCTGATCATCAAGGCGACCCGCGTCGAGTCCCTGTGGGGCGTCACCAATCTGATGGACCGTGCCCGTGCCGCCGCGCCCCATCTGCGGCGGCCGGCACTGGTGCTCTACGGCGAGCACGACCGGATCATCCCCCGTGAGGCCTTCTGCGCCGTGCTCGGCGATCTGCCCGCCCCGGCCCCGGACCTGCGGCTGGTGCTCTATGCCCACGGCTGGCACATGCTGACCCGGGACCTGCAACGGGAACGGGTGATCGACGACATCGCCGCCTGGCTGACGAACCCGCAGGCCCCCCTGCCATCGGGCGAGGAGATCGCCCGCGACAGCCCGCGGTTGCGCCGTTTCTGTACCGGCTGAGTCGTCATCGGGATAGCGCGCATCCGCATCACCCCGGCGCATCCCGACTCAGTCGCAGCGAGACCCCTTTGTTCAGGATCAACTCCACCGCCCGTCCCGCATCGACTTCGAGCACCGGAAAGGTCTGATCGGCCATCTTCATGTAGAAGTCGGCGAGCTTCTCCATCGCCCCGCCCACACCACCGGCGACCGCGGATTCGGCGGCCTGGGGTGAGAACATCGACTGGTACTGCATCTGACTACCGGCGGCCGCCGCCGACAGGGGGATGGTCGGGACCTGCGTGAACACTTTCGCGAAGGACTGGAGGAAGCCCGCCTGCATGGCATTGGCGAGCATGGCGCCTTGCTTGGACACCAGTCGGCCACGGACCCCGACCTTGCCGTCCTCACCCACCGCGTAACCGTCGATCGGGACCTCGATCACGCCGCCATCGGTGCGCACGCAGGTCAGGGTTTCCGAGCGCAGGTAGGCCCGCTCCGACCCCAAATCCCCAAAGCCCCCGACGATCACGAAGCACTCTTTCACATCGGCGCGGAAGCGGTTCGGCAGGATGGCCTGGGCCTTGATCCGGATCAGGGCGGGGGTCGGCTGGGTGCGCGCCCCTTGCCCGGTGGGTGCATCCATCCCGTTGAGGAACACACCACGCAGGATGGTCCCGGCGGGAATGAACAGGGCATCTTTGGCGGCGGCGGCCGGGCCGCTCGCCACCTTGGGCGGGGCGGCGGTCACGACGCGAATGTCCATCGCCCGCGCCCCGGCAGGCCCCACCGCCTCGGGTAGGGTCGGCGACGGTGCGCGGGCGAACAACTGCTCGATCGGGCGTTCCTGACGTGGCGGCACGGGGACGGGCTCTGGGACCACCGGTAGCGGCTCGGCCAGTCGGCCAGGCACCCGGTCGCTCGGCGCATTGACCACCGTTGGCGCTTGCTTGGCGGCGTCCAGTTGTTGCCGCAGCGCCGCCACCTCGCTCTTCAGTTCGTCCATGGCGAGGCGCTGATCAAGGGCGGCGGGATCGCCGGGACTGGCGGGACTGGCGGGACTGGCGGCCGCCGCGTCGGCGGCTTTCTTGTTGAGCGCCAGGCGGTCATTCAGCTCATCGACATGCTTTTCCATGCGCGCCAGCCGCGTGGCCAACCCCTCGACCCCCATCGTGCGCGGGTCGGTATCGGTGAGCAGGTTGCGGACCAGGCGTTCCTGGGGAGTAGCCGCCGGCTCCACCGGCTTGACGGTACTGACGCTCAGGGCGGCCAACGCGACTAACCCGCCGCCCGCGGCGGCGAACATCGCCCAGCGCTGGACCTTGGGCGAGAGGGCGTTCCACTGCGTCTTGAGGCTCATCGCGCGGAGCCCTGCTGCAGGACCAGCAACACTTCGGTCTCTTGGCCCGGCGTCAGGGTCTTCAACGGCCAGGCACCGACCGCTGCCACCACCTGACCGACATCACAGGCCGACTCGTTGGCGGGGATAGTGCGCGACCCGGTGTTACGCACGCCCACCGTGACCACACGCGCGCTCGGCCCCTCGGCGAGTTGGGTGTTGAGCACCTTGAGCCCGGGCAGACACCGAACCGACGGCGGCGTGGTCTTACTGACCTGGAAGCCCGTCGGCAGGCGCCGCTGGGCCATGGCCCGCAACAGGTCGGTGAGGCCCTCCACGTAGGCCGCCGCACCGAACCCGTCGCTGCTCGCGGCTGGCCCCTCGCTGGCCGACGGGGCACTGGTTTCCGGGGCATGCGCTTTGGGCCGATACCCGGGGACGGTGACCCGCACCTCGCGGGGTGGGACGTGGCGCGGGGCCAGGGTGAGCGAAAGCGCGGTCTCGTTGCCGCTGCCATCGGTGATCCAGAGCGCGACCGGCTCTTCGCTGGCCGTGGCCAGGTAGACCACCCGGCCATCGACGGTCGTGCTCGCATTGGACACGGTATGCACCACGGGGGTGGCAAAGGGGGTGACGATGCGGTTCAGATGATCGATCGCCACCTCGATCAACGCCGTGGTCCCGGGCTCGACCGAGACGTTGCGCGGTCCCAGTTCCAGCCCGCCGGAGGGTGGGCGCGGTCCCAGCGCGGCGCGCTGAAAGCGGGCGGCGGATGGCGGACTCGCGGCGGGACTGGCGGCGGAACTGGCGGCCGGCCGCACCTCCCCCTGGCCAACGACCTGCCGGATAGCCGGTGGGACCGGGACCGCTGCCGGGACCACTGGTTGGACCGGTGGCGCAGGGGCCTTCGGCGGCTCCGTGTTGGTCTGCTGGCCGCCATCCAGCAGCACCGTCGGCGCGACCGCCGGGAGTTCGATACCCGTGGCGGGCTGCGCCTTCACGGCACCCACCAGGAGGCTGGCGAGCAATGCGCTGAGGAGACGGCGGGGAAATGCATGGGTCACGATGGGTCTCCCCGAGGGGCACTCGGCGGTGTCGGCGGCTCGGTGCTGAGCCGGGCGGGACCGGGATAGACATCCAGGTACGCCACGCGGGGGCGATAGTTTTGGAAAATGATGCGCAGGACATAGGTCCGCTCGATCGCGACCGGTTGCGCACCGGGGCCGGTGGTGACGTGTTTGCCGGTGATGTAGATATTGTCGTTCTTGGGGTCATGCGTAATGGCGCCGGGCTCAAAGGAGAGACTGACGTTCTCGCGCTTGATGGCGGTGGTCTGCTCGTCCAGGACCTTGAGGACCTCCTGACGGATCGCCGCCGCCAACAGCGGGTCCAGCGCGGTGATCAGGAAATTGGCATTGCTGGGGGTGACATGGCCCAACAGCTCCACCACGAACAGCGCCCACACGTCTTTGGCTTCTTGGCTGGCCGAATTGCGCCCGATCGTGACCTCGTGTTCCAGGGTCGGCGGGACCAGCACCACCGTGCGGTCGGTTTTGATCAGGGTAACGGCCAGCCCGATGTTCGCCGCGATCAGCAAGAGGATGAACAACCGGTTGAAACGGTTTTCACGATTCACCCCGTCCCAGGTGGACAGGAACCGTTGCAGGGTCACGGTAACCACCGCCGACAGAAGGGGTTCGGCGTGGTGCGTCCCGTGATGGGCAGCAGGCCGAACCAGTACAGGGCGTGCAGGGCATGTCCATCCGGTCGGCTCTCCCGGTACTTGGAGTAGAACCGCACCAGCAGCACGCCGATCAGCAGGAACAGGCTCAGCCGGTCGGCCAGGATACCGACGACCAGCATGAGGACGATGGGCGCCAGGTCGTCGATGCGCCACAGCAGCAGGTGCGGTGGATCATCGACATATTTCGGCATTTCGAGACGATCACCCGCAATGAGAGCGCATGGGCCAGCGGGCTGGCGTAGGCAAAGCTGTGTTGGCGGATGCGCCGGCGGACCCAGCCGTCACCCCAGGCGGCGAGGAATAGCATCAGGAAGAACGGCCACCAGGAAAATAGGACCGCCACCCGTTGCAGGGCCAGGGCGAGCGCGCCCCAGATCACGTCCAAGCGGCTCTTTGGGATCTCAGTAGGTCGGCATATTTATAAATTACATGATGTTATGACGATATGTAGGGCGTCATAGAGTCGCATAACGAGCCGCATCGACAAGCCCCTGACAGGGCTTGGAGCGATTACTGCTCTGCCGAACCTTTATATCAGAGGCTTACGCTA
>NZ_CAJAXH010000301.1 GCF_903946935.1 uncultured Thiodictyon sp. | reverse complement strand
TAGGATACCTGGCAGGCGACTCGATGCTGTCTTCATTCATATTGAAACCCGGAATAAGATCGCATTTTCGTATGGATTCCGGAGATTCTACAATTTTTTTGCTATAAAATCAATAATTTAGTTTCTAGACAGGCTCTAAATGTTCAACGTCTCGCAATTATGGAAGACGGGGAAATCAGACCCAGCAACTTCGATGTTCTGTTCGATATCATCGCCGCGGCGCAGAGTGATGTGGTGATAGATAACGGAGCGAGTTCGTTCGTTGCACTTTCTCACTATCTCATTAGCCAACAGGTCCCGGCACGCTTAAAAAACATGGGACACGAGTTAGTGATACATACAGCGATTACAGGCGGCCAAGCGCTCGCTGACACTGTTAATGGATTTCAAGAACTCGCTGGTCAGTTTCCAGAGGATGTCCTACTCTGTGTCTGGCTCAATCCCTATTGGGGCAAGATTGAGTACGAGGGCAAAGAGTTTGAACAGATGCGCGCGTATCAGAATCATCACGCGCGGGTGTCGGGACTCGTGCGAATCCCTTCCCTAAACAAGGATACCTTTGGGCGAGATTTCAGCGATATGCTCAGAGCGCGGTTGACCTTTGCCGAAGCCATCGCGATGCCCGATACGCCGATCATAGTCCGGCAGCGGCTCACAATGATTCAGAGAGAACTATTCGGCAATATGGCGAACGCGAGGGTGTTATGAGCCCCGAAGCCCAAGACGCCCTGGTAAGCGAGATTGCCAGCAAGCATGGGGTTAAGATCGGCACGGATGACCCGATCATGATGATAACGACAATCAACGCCGGTGTCTTGCGGGATGCGGCGGCCCAACAGCAACAGGCCATCGATGCCTTCAAGCAAGATATGGAAGGTATCGCTGCCCGGTGGAATCATCAGGCGAAGGGGATGGCTGAACCCGTGCTTACTGCGGCGCTCACCGCTGCTAAATCAGCCTTAGCAGAGGAGCTCGAAACGGCCAGCCTGCAACTGCGGCGGGAGTTCGCTGAGGCAGCAAACAACATCCAGAACCAGTTGCAGGGGACGCGGCAAGCTGCCATGTTGAATGTGATCGCCGCGGGCCTGACGTGTGCCGCGGTGGCGTTAGCGGTCTGGCTAGTGGGCAAGTGAGAGGTACAGGGATCGGCCGGAACGGTTATTTAACCCGTTACCGACCGTCCTAATCGTACTTTTTCCTAAACGGGCCAACTATTCAATTTATTTTTAACGCATCACCATTCCGGCTATAGATATATAACCCAGGCGGGATGCTGTGTTTAAGATCACCAGGTATTGGCAGCGTTCCATCTGTCAATACTTCACGCGGAACTCTTTTGATTGTGAATGGCTCCCATGGCCCATGCAATATGGCGAAATCTGTTGCCTTTAAGATTTCGTCAATCGTCAGATGGATGAATGCTTCACATTCTAAGTTGGTTTCGCATGCGAAACCTTGTCCTGCTGAAGTAACCCTCTTGGAATATGCGGAAACTTCGGCTTGCCCTGCACGATAGCCCCGATCCTCGTACCTCTTGCACCTGGATAGCGAAGCTTCCAGTGAACACCAAATCCCCCACCAAACGACACCACCGGTCAAGAGCCCCGCCACAACATGATTTGCCACATCTGTCATAATTGACATGACTACGCCCCCATAATAGCTAAAACGGAATATCATCATCGAACGGACGGCCCTCGTCCTGATTCGGCGCTGGCTCGCTCGGTGGCGATCCATCCGCCGGCGGATCGGCCTTCCGGCGCCCCTTACCCCCATGGCCCCCACCTTGGCGCACCGTTCGCGCAGAATGGATGTGGTCAGCGATCAAGGTCCAACTCTCGCGCTCTACCCCATCCTCAGGCGTCCAGTGAGACATTTCCAACCGGCCCGACGCGGCGATGGTGTCTCCCTTGACGTGCGTACCCAAGATTTCCGCGCCCTTCCCGAAGGCGGTCACACTCACCCAGACCGTCGATTCGCCTTTATACGAACTGACATCGACAGCAACCGACACCGAAACCATGGGCGTTCCGGTTTTCGTTTCAATCGCCCGGGGGTCTTTCCCAAGCCGACCGCTCAAACTCGCTTGAATCATCTGGAATTACTCCTGGAGGTCGGGCCTGGCATCGTGGCGTGCCGGGGGCACGCGGGCATAGAGATTAGCGAGGTCGCTCATGCGAGCCTTGGCGAGCTCCACGACCAGTTGCGTCCCGCGCTCGACCCCCTCGGCGATCTGCTGGGCGCGCTGCTCGGCGATAACCTGCTCCAAGTCCTCGCCGCCGCGGAACACCCGGCGCAGAAGATCGGCTTCGGCCTCATACACCGCATCCTGCCAGGCGGCGGACGCGGCATAGAGCCGGCGCAACTCGGCGCACATCGCGGGCAGGTGGCGCACCTCGAAGGGCTGGGGCGAGTGTGTACCGGTGACGGCGCGCAAGGACTTCCAGATGGCCGAGCGCCAGGCGCGGGCGTGGAACAGGTGATCCGTCATCAACCCCAGCACGCGATCAAGGTTGGCCCGGTCGTCGCGGGTGAGGACCTCGACGGGAGCGGCGGGGGCCGGGAGCGCCGCCACGGGCGCGAGTGCGACGGGCAAGGCCGTCAGGTAGATGATGGCCTCGGCCAACTTGGAGCGGGGCAGCTCGGCCGGCTCGACGATGTGGAACTGGCGTTGAAGGCTCGACCACAGCCCGGCGGAGATCCCCTCCTGGAGTGTGGCGTCGAGGCCGGCGCAGCGGGCGCCGATAACGGACGCCAAGGCCTGTTGCTCGCTTGGCAGGAGGGGCGCGTCTAGCGCCGCGGGGGCCGGCTGCGCCAAGAGCCGACGCACCTCGGCCATCCGCGGTTCCCAGACGTGTGCCCGGATGGCCGCCGCGGACACGAACGCGTCGCTAACCTGCCGGTGAAAATCTTGGCTCACCGAGTGCCCATAGGCCAGCACCAACCCGTACTCAACGAAGGTGCCGTGTGGCGTCACCACCACCGGCGGCCGGCCGGGGTGCTTGTAGCGCTGCGCGTATTCCTGTGTGCTGGTGAGATCCAGCCAGGGTCCGGGCAGGTGTTTAGCCGGGGCGCCGGCGGCCTGGTACAGGTCGTCGAGGCAGTAGCGGCCGTCCTGGTCCTGGCGGATCACGAGGTCACCCAGGCCGATCGGCGGAGAGATGTCGGGATCGGGAGTCGGCGCCACTGCGGCTGCCAGGGCTTGGCGCTCCATCGCGATGAAGTAGCGCCGCGCCTCTCGGCCCTTGGCGTTGTTCTCGACCATGCTCAGTTCCTTGGCCATGTCGAGACTGAGGTGGTAGTCCTTTGAGCGGCGGTCGCCGCCCCGGCCTTTGATTTCGGAATTTACAGAAACCAATGCAAAGTCTTGATCTTCCTGAAAATCATACTTTGCGATGCGATCAGCGATCCAGCCGGCAAACTTATCGCCGTTCTGCAAGAAGGCGTGGAGGGTCCGCGCGTCGCAGACCTGCGCGGGGACTCCGCCAATCTGGGCCAGGAACACGGGGACGAGCTGGGTGCCCGCGGACGGGACGAGGGCGGACGGATCTTGGGGAGCGTCAGACATGGCGAAGTCCTCTGTGTGTTTGAGAACTGCCGCCATCAAGGCTAATTGAGAGGGCGGCAGGTACCGCAGGGTTAGCCTTACCGCACAGAGAAGCGGCGCGTCCGAAGACGCCCCCACGGTACCCACCATAAAACTGGGGGCACAAAAAAAGGCGTCTCGGTTGAGCGCCTTGGGCGCTCTGTTTGCAGGAGGCTAATCCCGGCCGCCCATGGGGGGCGACGCGGGAAGCATAGCCGCGCCCGGGTCGCCGGTCAATCCCCACGGAGGATACTGGCATGGTCACTGGCGTCACCACCACCGGCGGCCGGCCGGGGTGCTTGTAGCGCTGCGCGTATTCCTGTGTGCTGGTGAGATCCAGCCAGGGTCCGGGCAGGTGTTTAGCCGGGGCGCCGGCGGCCTGGTACAGGTCGTCGAGACAGTAGCGGCCGTCCTGTTGCTGCCCTCCGCAAACTTCTCTACGCCGAGCTTGCCAAAGTATTTCTTGGCGGCCTCCGTTGTCTTCCAGCTGGGT
>NZ_CAJAXH010000300.1 GCF_903946935.1 uncultured Thiodictyon sp. | reverse complement strand
CTGCCAACTGGCCCAGGGGCTCGTGAACGATGGGGCGGCCGCGCTCAGCGGCTCCCTGACCTCGAAGACCTCACAGACCCTCGCCGCCACCGGCATCGGTGACATCTTCCAGACCCGCACGACCGCGACCGGGACCAGCCCTGCCACCCAGGCGAAGAACAACTTTACCGACGATCAGCGCGGGGAGGCCAACCTGCAAGGCAATATCGTCTGGCAGGCGCTCAAGCGCACCAGCGTCGCGTCCCGCTTCACGGGGGGCGACGATGCGCTGCTGGAGGCGATCATGAGTGTCACCGGCTCGATCATCGTCGGCCCGCCCGAGGCCGCCCCCGACGGCCAAGGCGAGAGTCCGGGGATTACCCCGTTGCGCGGCAATGTGCTCTCGGTACGCGACCTGCTGTGGGGGCCGGCCAGCCACGAGCGGGACCCCGCCCGCCGGACGACGCAGACCGTCCAACGCTGGAACTGCGACACCCGCAGCGTGAATGGCTGCCTGCATCCCACGATCGTCTCGGTGACCGACCTGGTGGGCTTTGCCCAGTACACCGCGCGGATCCTGTTAGGCGACCCCGAAAACGCGGGCGCGGTGGGGCTCGTGGAGAAATTCCGCTGGGGCAACGTGGCGCTGACCGAACCGGAGAAGGCGTTCATGGAGCTGGCACCCCATGGCTTGGGCGCCATGCTCCACAACCTGGGCCAGTACGACACCGGGATGGCGCGTGACTTCGCCGAAAAGGCCGCGCCCGTGATCGCCTTGGAGATGACGAAACTGCTGCTGGACGACCTGATCGGCCAGGCGGCGCAGGCGGCCTCGCTCCACCAGAACCCGTATGCCAAGCAGGTGATCGAACAAATCCGCGGTGCCAAAGACGATGTCGCGCAGCAGTACAGCGAGATCGCGCAGCGGTACGGGAACCTGCAATCACTGATGACGCATTACAGCGCGTTGGCGCCGCTGGTCAAGGGACGGCCGCTGCAATCCGACACGGCGGATGCCGGGTTCGAGTCAACGCAATAAATCCGCAAGACGACGACGGTGACCCTTGGCAGCCTGGCACCGTCGTAGACCGGGTCAACCCGCGGGAGGGCGGAGACCCGGGGGCTGACTATCCAGCAGGGTTTCCAGGGTCGAAGCCACGAAAATGGCGTCCAGCCAGGTATCGATCTGACCGATGGCGGCCGCCTCAATACGCGCACTCGCCCATGGGGGGAGGTCACCAAAACGGCGGGTGAGCAGGCGCTTCAGGGCATCAGCCTTGCCTTTGCGCGCGCCTTCCAACTCGCCTTCGAGCTTACCCTCCAGCTTGCCTTCCAACTTGCCTTCCAGCTTCCCTTCCCGCTTCCACTTCTCTGTCCACTCTTCGACATATTCCGCCAGCATTGTCTCAACCTCCAGCAGATCGTGAATTTCCGGCAGATTCTCGCCCGGCATCAGTCGCCGCAGCAAGACCCGCACGAACCATACCGTCAGCGCCCGGCGCAGGCTGTCATAGCGTGCGCCCTGCAAGCGCACCGTCAGCCGGTGCAGGATCGGGCGCAGTGCCGCCGGACCATCTTTCGCCAGCGTTTCCAGTCGTACCAACTCGGCCGTAACACTGTCGGCCTGGTCCAGGGTCTCCTTCCCAATCCGGCCCTCGTCGATGAGATGATAGCGTTGTTGAGGACGGTATTTGGCCAACGCGTCGGGCAGTGGGGCGATCAAGTCGGCGATATCACGCGCGGCGGTCCAGCGCCCGGCACCGTTATATAACACCAGAGGAAACACGGGCGGCAGGCGCGCGCCTTCCACGATCGCCCCGCTCTTAATCAGGTCCTGATACAAGAGCCCGGTGTAGACCATCACCCGCACGGCCATCCAGGGGTCCACGCGGCTTTGGAATTCCAGCAGCAGATACACATACATCCAGTCCCCGGCCACCT
This sequence comes from uncultured Thiodictyon sp., assembly GCF_903946935.1. GTDB lineage: Bacteria > Pseudomonadota > Gammaproteobacteria > Chromatiales > Chromatiaceae > Thiodictyon. Next base: position 1,900 of record NZ_CAJAXH010000300.1, on the reverse strand, counting down.
GGACCCGCCAAATGATGTCGTCCTCACGTTCACGCAGATCGTCGGTGACGTAGCTACCGCCCTGCTTTTCCAGCGTGGTGAAGTCGATCAGCGTCAACCAATCCTCCTGTACGAAGTCGCGCAGCAGGCCCTCGACCATCTCGGGATGGGAAAAGAGGTGTTTGTAAGAACCATCGTGCGGCAGACGCGCTGACTGGGCGGATCGGCGTCCGTGCTTACGAGGGCGGCGCTGGCGAGGGGGACGCGGCATGGCAACGGGACACCGGCAGGTCGGAGCGTTGGATGGATGGCCGGAAGTGTCGCACGGGCCACCTCGACGGGCAACGCGCACGCACACGCCGGGCAATGTGAGGATTCGCCGTCCGCAAGCACGCCACGCGGGCCGCCACAACGCAAGCACGACGGCGGCCGCCCGGTAGGCGACGGCGACGCTTCCCGCACTCCCCTAAAAAATCGGCACTTTCGGCTCTCACGTATCGGGGCCTTTCCGTGGAACTCTGTAGATCGCGTCGGGGCATGCCATTTACTTTATCAGGGGTCTGACAATGTGGGACATCTATTCGATCGGCGACGCCGCCTACCTCACCGCGGTCCTGAACGCCGTCGCCATGCTCTCGGGCTCCGGGAACATGCACGCCCTGGCCGGCATCGGCTTCCTGGTCGGCTTCATGCTCATCATGTTTCAGGGCATCATTCAGGCCCGCCCGCCGCAGCTCCAGCACATGCTGGTGGCCTGGGTGGTCTACATGGGCATGTTCGGTCCCACCGTGAAGGTCTCCGTCCAGGATGTCTATTCCGGGGCGGTGCGCGTGGTCGACAACGTGCCGCTGGGGCCCGCCGCGATCGGTGGGCTGATGAGCGGGATCGGCTACGGTGCCACCCGGCTCTTCGAGCAGGCATTTTCCACCCCGACGATGACGGGGTACGGTTTCGCCGCACCTTTGCACATCCTCCAGGGGGTGCGCAAGACGACCCTGTCGATGACGGCCCTGGGTGCCGCAAACGCCCCGACGGCCGGGGCGGACATGGCGCGGACCTTCGTCAACTACCTCTCCGAGTGCACTTTGTATGGGTTCAACAACGGCACCCGGTCCGCCGACGACCTCTTGCGCGACCCCAACTGGCGCACGGCGCTCGGCAGCACGCTGGTGGTGCCGACGACTGAGCTGTGGATCGGCGGCAACCCGGTGACGAAGGAATGCCCGGATGCGTGGACCGACCTGTCGAACTACCTCACCACGCAGTACGTCCCGAAGCTGCAAGCCTCGGTGGCGGCGACATTGCGGATCGCCAACCCGAACGACGTGCCGGGGGCGGTGAACGCCGCACTCGACGCGCTCGCGGGGACCGGCGTCGGCGCCCAAAACTATATGGTGATGGCGACCGCCGCGGCCATGCTGCCCTACGCCCGCTCGGCCAACAAGCGCGCGTTGCTCCAAGGTGCCGATGCGGCCGCCATCGAACAGGCCTCGCAGCAACGCAATACGCAGTGGGCTTCGGAAGAACGCCTGTTCTCCCGCATCGTGCGGCCAATGATGACCTTCTTCGAGGCCTTCCTGTATGCGGTATCACCACTGATGATCTTCGCCATTGGGCTGGGGCCAACCGGCATCAGTATGGTCGGCAAGTACCTCTTGTTCGGCCTGTGGATCCAGCTCTGGCAGCCGATTCTCGCGATCATCAACCTCTATATCATCATGGCGGTGAAGTTTAAGATGGACGCGCTCCAGGATGTGGCGCTGGGCAACACCCCGATGCCGTCGATTCTGGCGATCTGGAAGCTCGACTTCATTTTGTCTGACTATTTGGGGGTTGGTGGAATGCTCGCGGCGAGTACGCCCGCGATTTCGTTGATGTTGATCTACGGTTCGGCGATCACCGCAACGCACTTGGCCGGGAG
>NZ_CAJAXH010000299.1 GCF_903946935.1 uncultured Thiodictyon sp. | reverse complement strand
TGTTGACGCTCGCGATCGGTTACGAGGACAGGCGCAGGACGAAGCAAGGGCATCGAAAAAACCAGAGTAGATCACGAAGTTTGCATCTTACAACGCGCTCTTCAGAAACGGTATTAGGATTTTCATCCTGCGGTACTAGTGTGCTAGGTTCCATTAGCATACTAATGTACCAGACTGAAAAAATCCAGGCCGTAACACCATATTTCGCCCGCCGCTACCGCACCCCGCCGCAATCTCGCTCCTAACTCCGCCCGCGGGCCTCGTGGCGCAACGCGCCGAACAACTGCGTGACGCTGCTGGAGGGGTGTCACCAGCACGCTGAGGTTCAACAGCCGGCATCATGATCAAGGCCCGTTAAGGCGTCACCCATCGACTCGGCCGCCTTGCGCTGCCGGGCGGGATGAAACGCTGACTCAGGAGCCCGCCGGGAGATTGACGCATTTCAACAGTGCCTTGAGGCGCTCGACCTCGGCGAGGGCGACCTCTTTTGCCTGTCGCTCGGCCTCCAGTGCTTGCCGCCCTGCCTCCAGTGCTGCACTTTGTTCCTCAAACGCCTGCTGGATGGAGCGTCGTTCACGTTCGATGCAACTCTGCTGACGCAGGAAGTCCTGTCGCGATGCATAGGCTGCATAAGCGATTTCTCTTTCGGAAAACGGCTTCAGGGTATTCATGGCTCGCCTCATTGCTGTGCTAACGGGTACTGGCCAACATAGCGCCCCACAGGACCAGCGCCAGCACCAGCAGTAACACCCCGGCGACCGGCCACCGCCGCAGCCAGCCGTCCGCATGTTCGATGGCGTCGCCCACGGCGGCGGCCACGCGCCCCGCATTGCGCAAGAGCACCAGGAGGTCGCCCTCCGGCACCTTGGGCAGGTGCGCCCCCCAACGGCGCAGCCCCAGGGCCAGCAACCCGCCGATCAGAACCGGCCAGAGTCCGCCCCACAGCGTGGCCCAACCTAAAGCGTGGGACCAGGGTCCGAGTCCGCCGAGCGGGGCCAGGACCCAGGGCAGTCCCAGTGCGGCGAGGCACATGACCCACCAGGGCCAGACGAGTCCAGGGGCTGCCGCGGCCCCCGGTTCAGGTGCCGGGTTGGCGGCGACCCGGTGCAGGAAGTGGGACATCAGGAGCGTGGAGCCGATCGCCGACAGGGTTCCGAGCCACCCGACCAGGCCATACCCGAGCACCGGCTTGACCGCCAGCTTGGCGAGAAAGCCCCCGGTCAGCGGCAGGCCGCCGAAGCCCAGTGCCAGGAGCCCAGCCGGCACCAGCACCGGCCAGAGGCGCCGGGCGTCGGTGGCGGCGACCACCCCCACGGCGAGGAAGAGCGCGCCCTTGGCCAGGAGGTGGTGGGCGGCGTAGAAGGTCCCTGCCGTCACCGCCGTGCCGTCGCCGGCCGCGAGCCCCAGGCCGAACACGGCGGCCACGAGCCCCATCTGGCTCGCGGTGGAGTAGGCGAGCACCGTCTTCGGGTTGGCCTGGGTGATGCCGATCAGCACGGCGTAGAAGGCGGTGCAAAGCCCGATCGCGGTCAGCGCCTGGCCCCAGTCAACGAGCCCGGCATCCCAGGGCAAGAAGCGGATCAGGCCGATGATGCCGGCCTTGACGATGACGCCGCTCAGCACCGCCGAGGCCGGCATCGGGGCCGCGGGGTGGGCGATCGGCAACCAGACGTGCAGGGGCACCAAACCGGCCTTCAGACCGAAGCCGGCGATCAGGAGGCCGAGCGTCAGGCCGCACCAGGGCGAACCCGGCAGGGCGGCCACCACCGCGCCGATCGCCAGGCTGTCGCCCGGGCTCGCCACCGCCAAAAGGACGAAGGCCAGCAACAGAAAGACCTCCCCCAGGACCGCGAGCAGCAGGTAGACGACCCCAGCCCGCCGGGCGCGGACGGTGCCGTCGTGGGCCACCAGCCCCCAGGCGGCCAGGCTGACCAGGGCAAAGGTCAGATAAAAGCTCAGCAGATCGGCGGCGACGAAGACGCCCAGGCTGCCGGTCAGGGTCAACAACCAGAACACGGCAAAGCGCCCGCCGTTGGGCTTGCCGCGCAGATAGGTTGAGGCATAGGCGCCGGCGGCGCTCCACAGCAGCGCCGCGACCCCCAGCAGCAGGGTGCCGGGTCGATCCAGTGCCAGGCCGATCTGGAGCCGCCCCGGGTCCAGGATCATGGGCGCGGTCTCACCGGTCCCCAAGAGCGCCATGACCGCCACCACCAGGGCCGGCAGCGGCGCCAGCACCAGCAGGCCGAGCATCCGCTCCCGCACCGGCCGCCACAGACAGGCGAGTAGGGTCAGGACCGGCGTCCCCAGCGCGGCGACGAGCAGACCGGACTGGGTCACGGCAGCCCGATCCCGGTCGCCCCGAGGCGCCCGATCTGTACTAATCCGAAGGACGACAGCGGCACCAGCCCGAGCACCACCGAGCAGAGGGCCAGTCCCAGCACCACCAGTTCCCGGGAGCGCTCCACCGGTTTGACCAGGGTCAGGGGCGGGCCGCGCGTCGACAGCGCCGGGGCCAGCACGCGGAACAGGTAACCACCGGTGAGCAGCCCCCCGGCCAGCATCACCAGGGTCCACCACCATTGACCGGTCTCGATGGCGGCAGAGAGGAGCAGCCATTTGGCCGCGAAACCGCCGCTCGGCGGCAGCCCCATCAGCGACAGGCCGGCGAGCGCGAAGGCAAAGACGGTCATCGGCAGGACCCGGCCGAGACCGCCGAGCCCACGTACTTGATCATGGCCCAGCGCCCCGGCGATCAGGCCGGCGGCCATGAACATGGCGGCCTTGGCAAAGGCGTGTGAGACCAGTTGCAGCACGCCCCCGGTCCAGGCGCCCGGGGCCTGGACCAGATCCAGGGCGGGTGCCGCCGCGGGGCTCGCGACCAGCGGGAAGACCAGGAACAGATAGCCGATCTGGGCCAGGGTCGAGTAGGCGATCAGCATCTTGAGTCGCGCCTGCCGCAGGGCCAGTATCCCGCCGAACAGGATCGCCGCGGCGCCCAGGGTGGCCAAGACCTGCGCGGCCAGGTGTGTCAGCGGGTCGGGCATGACATCGAACCAGAGCCGCAGGATCAGAAAGAAGGACGCCTTGACCACCAGCGCCGAGAGCACGGCGCTCCCCGCCGCCGGGGCCCCGGCGTGGGCGGGTGGCAGCCACAGGTGCAGCGGAAAGAGTGCCGTCTTGGCGAGCAGGCCCGCCGTCATCAGGGCAGCGGCGGCCAGGGCGGCCGGCGCGATCGGGTCCCCGCTCGCCAGCCGGGCGGACAGCAAGGCGATATCCAGGGTGCCATAGGCCCCGTAGAACAGCGCCCCGCCGAGCAGATAGAGCACCGAGCCCAGCAGGGCGAAGAGCAGATAACGCAGCGCCGCGGCAATGGTCTGCGGGCTGCCGCGCAGACACACCAGGGGCACCGCCGCGAAGGTCAGCAGTTCCAGGGCGACATAGAGATTGAACAGGTCCTGGCCCAGGAAGACGGCGTTCAGCCCCGCCCAGACCGCCAGCAGCAGGGTCCAGAACGCGAGTGGCGCGCGCGCCTCGCGCGCCCCGGACGGGACGCGGAAGTCGGCCCGGGCATAGAGCCCGACGGCGCAGAGCACCACCGCCGTGGTCAGCAGCAGCGTGGCGGAGAGCCCATCCGCGTGCAGCGAGACCCCGAGCGGCGGGGCCCAGCCGCCGAGGTCATAATGCAGGGTCGCGCCCTGGTGAAGGACCGCCGCGGCGATGGCGACCGCCACCCCGAGTCCAATCGGCAGGGTGGCCAGTACCACCCGCTCCGCGTGACGCCCGCCGAGGACAAACGCCAGCATCAGGGCGGCTACCGGCAGCATCAGGGCCGTCACCAGGAGTGGGGCGCCCCAGGCCGCCGGCGGGGTGAGGGTGAACAGGCTATCCATCGGTGTCCAACGAATCCCGCCCGGTCTCCTGCACCAGCCGCCGCAGCAGGGCGACCGCGAGCACCGTGGCCGCAAAGGCGACCACCAGGGCGGTGATGATCAGCGCCTGGGGCACCGGATCGCTGCCGATTCCGGCCGCGGCGCCGCGGCGCGCGATGACCCCGAACAGCAGGAGCACGCCGCTGCCCAGCAGGTTGAAGGCCAGGATCTTGCGCAACACCCCGGGCTGGACGATCAGGCCGAACAGTCCCAAGCCCACCAGTGCCGCGCCGCAGAGGCCGAAGAGCGTCACGCTGCTCATTCGCGCGCTCCGGGCGGACCCGCGAGCAGCAGCCCCAGGGCCACCGCGATCGACAGGGTCAGCGCCGCCTCAATGGCCAGGATCAACGGCTTGGCATCGGCCGCCGGATAGGCCAGGAAGGCCCCGCCCAACCAGAAGCCGGCCACGCCGATGGCGAGAAAGAGCGCCGGCCCGGCCACCAGCAGCAGCCGCACCCCACGCCCGCCCACACGCGGTGGACGGGTCAACCCAGCCACCAGCGTCAGGACCCACATGGCCGCGAGCACAGTGCCGCCCTGGAAGGCACCGCCGGGGGCGATGGCCCCGGTCCAGAACAGGTGGACGCCCACCAGGAGGCCCAGCGGCGGCAGCACTTGGGCGAGCAGGACGAGGGCCGCACCCGGGTTGGCCGCGCGCAACGCGTCCGGTCGTCCGCCCCAGTCCTCATCCCGGGCCAACGACCATAAGCCGATCAGGGCGAGCACCAGCACCACGGATTCGAGCAGGGTGTCGATGGCGCGGTAGGCGATGAGCACGCCGGTGACCGGATTGCCGAGCCCGAGTGTGGGCAGGGTGGCCGTCGCCACGGGCGCCAGGGTCGGCCCCGGCACCGGCAGCAGCAGGACGACGGCAGCGAGTCCGGCCGCGACCGCGGCGCTCACCACGCCCGCGGCGAGCCGCAGCCCCCACCCGGGGCGGGCGGCGGCTGCATCGCGGGGCAGGCGCGCGGCGGCCCCGAGCAGCAGGACGCCCGTCAGCCCGCTGCCGAGCGCCGCCTCCGTCAGGGCCACATCCACGGCGGCCAGGCGCACCCAGACGAGCGCGACCAGGAACCCATAGGCCATGAAGCCAATCACCGCACCAAAGGCCGTGCGGGCGATGGTGGTCCAGACCGCCAGCCCCAGGATCAGCAGGGCCAGGCCGGCATCGGCGGCCAGCGCGAGGCTCATGGGGGCGGCTCCCGGCCGCGCGCGTGCGTCCAGACGGCGTGCCCCAACAGCGGGCCGACCGTCGCCCCGGCCAGCAAGGCGAGCAGCCACAGCGCGATCAGCTTGAGTCCACCGAAGGGCCAGGCGACCTGCGGCAGCAGGCCCAGCACCACCAGGCCCAGGCCCAGGTTGTCCGCCTTGGTCAGGGCGTGCAGGCGGGTCAGGGTATCCGGGAAGCGCAGCAGACCGACCGTGCCGGCGAGAAAAAACACCAGGCCCAGGACCACCGCCACGATGGTGAAGACGTTGAGGGCGAGGGTCATTCCGGCTCCTGAGCCGGCGGGCTAGCCGGTTCGGCAACGACGTCCGCGGGCGTACGCTGGGTCACGAAGGCCACCGCGGCGAAGGCGGCGAGCAGCGCCAGCACCAGGGCCAGGTCCGTCACCCCCGCGGTGTCGGTCGCCACGCCCAGCAGCAGCAGCGCCGCAACGCCGCCGGTGCCGAGCAACTGCGCCGCCGACAGGCGGTCTGCCGGCGTCGGCCCACGCAGGATCGCCACCAGGCCCAGGGCGACCGTCCCCAACACGCAGAGCGCGGCGACGAGCAGAAACTCAGACATCGGTCGCCTCCTCGCCGCAGACGGCGATCATGAGCGCCTCGTCCCTGGCCAGCCCGTCGGCCACCGGCTGGCGCAGGTCGAGACAGTGATAGACCAAGGCGCCCCGCGAGTCAGTCCCGACCGGCAAGGTCCCAGGGACCAGGCTGGTGAGTGCCCCGAAGAGCGCCCGCCGCGGCCCGGGCGGGGGCCGCGCCGGATAGACCAGATAACCGGGTTGCAGGGACAGCCGCGGGGCCAAGGCGCGCCGCGCCACATCGATCCCACCGACGATGGATTGCCAGAGAAAGCGCAAGACGAGTCGTCCCAAGGCACCGAGCCTGAGCCGCCCCGGGGTCGGCGCCAGCAGGTGCAGGCTCGCCCAGGTGGCCGCGGCGGCGGCCAACAGGCCCACCACGACATCGGCCACGGGCGCCGCGGCCGGATTGGACCAGCCGGGGCCGGCGAGCAGCAGCCAGCAGCCGAAAAAACCGGTCCCGCGGGCCGCTGCGGCGCGGGCGATCGATGGTGCGGCATCTGGTCTGGTCATCGCTCCCCCCGTGGAAAGACTCGTCGCTCCGGCTGGCCGCGGCGCGCACAGCGCCGGTCGCGTCGCGGCTGAAGCCGCTCCCACCAGGACGCTGCCTGACTTCTAAAAAGACCCGAACAGGGTCCCCAGCACAATGACCGCCGCCAGCGCGATGATGGCACCGACGATGGCCACCATCACCATATCCATGTAGCTCTCCTTGTGGGTCGAGCCGCAGACCGCGAGCAGGGTGACGACGGCACCGTTGTGCGGCAGGCTGTCCAGCGTCCCGGCGCCGATCACCGCCACCCGGTGCATCAGGGCCGGGTCGATCCCGTACTGGGCGGCAAGCTGCAGGTACTGAGCGCCGAGCGACTCCAGCGCGATGGTCAGTCCGCCCGAGGCCGAGCCGGTGAGTGCGGCCAGCACGTTGGTCGAGACCGCGAGCGACACCAGCGGGCCGCCCTCGATCCCCAGCACCCAGGCGCGCACCAGCTCAAAGGCCGGGAGTGCGGCCACCACCGAGCCGAAGCCGACCAGGCAGGCGACACTCACCACCGGCAGCACCGAGGCATTCAGGCCCGCATCCACGCTCTCGCGCAGGCGCGGCAACCGCTTCCAGTTCAGCGCCAACAGGGTCAGGATGGCCGCCGTCAGGGCCACGACCACCGACCAGATCCCGCTGACCTCGGCCGGCGAGGTGGGGCCCCAGCGGTCCTGCGCCAGATAGTTGAGGTCCAGTTGCGGCAGGACCAGCAGGCTCATCGCCAGGTTGACCCCCACCACCACCAACAGCGGCAGGAAGGCCAGGAACACCGGGGGCAGGTCGGCGCTGACTTGGCCGTGGTGAATCTCGGCCGGATCGAAGCTGCTCGCCACCGTGGCACGCCCGCGCACCAGTGGGTCCTCGGCCGCCGCGTCTGCGGTTCGGTCGGGGGTGAGGCCCAGGGTGCCCCCGTAGCCGATCCCGGCCCGACGGGCCGACGCCACCCCGCGGCCCAGCCACCACAGACCGAAGCCCAGCATGATCAGTGCGGCGATTACGCCAAGGCCGGGGGCGGCGAAGGGCGTGGTGTGAAAGAAGGGCATGGGGATGGCGTTTTGCACCGCCGGGGTCCCCGGCAGCGCGGACATGGTAAAGGTGGAGGTCCCGAGTGCGATGGCCGCCGGCATCAGTCGGCGTGGGATGTTCGCATCCCGGAACAGCGACTGGGCCATCGGGACCAGCACGAAAAAGGCGACAAAGAGGCTGACGCCGCCATAGGTGACCATGGCCCCGGCCAACACCACCGCCAGCACCGCGTGACGCGCGCCGAGGCGCTCACCCATGAAGCGGGCGATCGACTGCACCGACCCGCTGTCCTCCATCAGCTTGCCGAACAGTGCGCCGAGCAAAAAGATGGGGAAGAATTGGCGCAGGAAGCCGGCCGCCCCGCCCATAAAGGTCTGGGTCCAGTGCGCCAGGAGCGGTTCGCCGGCAAACAGCGCGGCGATCAGGGCCGCAACGGGCGTCAGCAACAAGACGCTCCAGCCGCGATAGGCAAGCCAGATGAGGAGCGCCAGCCCCAGTAGAATTCCAATCAGGCCCATGGCGTTAGATCCCTTCCAGCAGATAATCGATATCGAAGGTGGCGCGGTGACCGAGGTCGGCGCCATGCTGCTCCAGGAAGGTCTCCGCGCACTTGCGGCCCTCGTCGCGCAACATGCACAGGAAGGCCCATTCGGCATTGAGCTTGGACGAATAGCCGAGATCGACCATCGCCGGGCTCGCAATCCGGTGCAGCCGCATCGCGGCCCACAGGGCGCCCTCGCTCTGGCCCGGGTCCGCCACCTTGCGCAACAGGGCCATCATGCGCAGTTCCTTGAGCAAGGGGGCATTGAAGGAAATCTCGTTCTCGCGATTGAGGATATCGCGGGCCGAGCGCGGCGTGCCTGGGCGTTCCACCGGATTGATCTGGATCAGGATCGTATCGTCGGCGCTGCATTCACGCACCAACGAGGACATGGTGGGATTACCGGAGAAGCCGCCGTCCCAATAGGCATCCCCGTCGATCTCGATGGCCTGAAACATCATGGGCAAACAGGCCGAGGCCAGCAGTGCATCGGGCGTCAGGTCGGCATTGCGGAAGACGCGCGGACGGCCGGTCCGCACATTGGTGGCATTGACGAAGACCTTGATCGGGGACTGTGCCAGCCGCTTGAAATCGATTGACTTGGCCAGGATCTCCTGCAATGGATTGAAGCCGCCGGGGTTCAGGTCATAAGGCGAGAACAGGCGCGCGGCCAAGTCCATGGTGAGGAAGGCCGGTGAGTTGTCCATCGTCCAACTGCCCATCAGGATATCCAGGGGGCTGCGGCGCAATGGGCTCAACAGGGCGCCATCAGACACCCGTTTCCAAAAGCGCTCCAAGGCGGAGCGCGCGCCCGCGGCCCCGCCCTCGGCGTAGCCGTCGCTCAACACCGCGGCGTTCATGGCCCCGGCCGAGGTACCGGAGAGCCCGTCGATTGAGATCCAAGGCTCTTGCAGGAGTCGGTCCAGAACCCCCCAGGTGAAGGCCCCGTGGGCGCCGCCGCCCTGCAAGGCAAAGTCGACTGAGACCGCTTCGCGGTGGGTGGCGGCTGCGGCGGAAGTTGGGGCGGAAGCGGTCATCGATCCTCCTGACGAGTGCTAGAGTCCACAGGTTGGGTAGACAGGCGTGTGCGGGCAGGCACAGGCAATCGGCGGCGGGTACCCACGGCACCCGTCCGAATCCCAGATGGCCGGCAATTTATCATTTAGGATGGGTGGCGCCAAGCCGGGCAAGGCCGCGCCCTTAGGGTCCGCTGTGCGGACCAGCGATCGCGCCGTGTGCAAGGCGGTCGGCCACCGGCGCCTTGGCGCGACACCGCTGGAACGGTGTCGCACGTGGGGGTGGGATGTGCCGGTCGGGACGATGGACACCCTGGGCCACCCCTTCTTTACTTAAAAGCTTTAGCATAATGTGTGATTATGAAACGACTTGCCCTGCTGCTCCCCATCGCCGCCCTGATCCTGGCCTTCTTTATCCTGGGTCTACACCGACACCTGACGCTCGCGGCCTTCCAGGAGAGCCACCACGCCTTTGATGCCTGGTATGGGCAACACGCCCTGTTGGTGACCGGCGGCTATGCGGTCATCTTCATGCTGGTGACCCTGTTCCTGCCGATCACTGCACTGATGACGGTGGTCGGCGGTGCCCTGTTCGGATTTTGGAAGGGCGCGCTGGTGGCCTCCTTTGCCGCCGCCCTGGGCGCGACCCTGGCCTTTTGGCTCTCGCGTTTCGTCCTGCATGACACGGTGCAGCGCCATTTCGGCGAGCGGCTGGTCGCGGTCAACGCCGGCATGGCCAAGGACGGGGCCTTTTATCTGCTCTCACTGCGCTTGATCCCCGTCATCCCCTTTTTCATCATCAACCTGGTCATGGGCCTCACGCCGATCCGGACCCGTACCTTCTATTGGGTGACGCAGCTCGGCATGCTGGCCGGCATCCTCATCTATGTGAATGCCGGGACCCAACTGGCGGAGGTGGAGAGCCTCTCGGACATCTTCTCGCCAGGTCTGATCGGCTCATTGGTCCTGCTGGGTCTCTTCCCGCTGCTGGCCAAGCACGGCCTGGGGCTGCTCCGCCGTCGGCTGGGGCACGGCGACTGAGTCTCATGGATTATCAAAGAATTTCCGATTCGCATTGCCAATCGAAACGAGAGGTTGAATATGACTGAACTGGACCCCTTGACGATGACCATCGGGCTGCTCGGCGGGCTCGCGCTGTTCCTGTACGGCATGGAGAAGATGACCGACGGGTTGAAGGCCGCCGCCGGTCGGCAGATGAACACGCTGTTGGCCAAGCTGACAGGTAACCCGGTCTTGGGTGCCATCACCGGGGCCATCGTGACCGCGGTGATCCAATCGTCCTCGGTGACCACTGTACTCGTGGTGGGATTTGTGAGTGCCGGGCTCATGACCCTGGTGCAGTCGGTCGGGGTGATCTTCGGTGCCAATGTGGGCACCACGGTGACGGCGCAGATCGTGGCGTTCAACACGACTGCGCTGGCCTATCCGCTGATCGCCATCGGTTTTCTCATGGGCTCCGTGTGGAAGCAAGGCGTCGCCCGCCACTATGGCGCCATGTCGATGGGGCTGGGTCTGATCTTCTATGGCATGGCGGTGATGGGCGCGGCCATGTCGCCGCTGCGCACGCACGAGGGCTTTGCGCACCTCCTGCAATCCCTGCAGAACCCGGTCCTCGGGATGCTGGCCGGCGCGGCGTTTACGGCGCTGGTGCAATCGTCCTCGGCCACCATTGGGCTTACGGTGGTCATGGCGACCCAGGGGCTGCTGTCGCTGCCGGCGGGTATCGCGATCCTGTTCGGGGCCAAGATCGGAACCGGGATCACGGCGATCCTGGCCGCGATCGGCAAGCCACCGGATGCCAAGCGCGCCGCCGCCGTGCATGTCCTGTTCAATGTGTTGGGTGCCCTGATCTGGCTGCCGTTCATCGCTCAACTCGCGGGGCTCGCCGAGCTGGTTTCGCCGGTGGCGGCGCATCTGCAGGGAGTGGATCGGCTTGCCGAAGAGGTGCCACGCCAGATCGCCAACGCCGCAACCATGTGGGCCACTGCCAACACCTTGATCTTCCTGCCGTTCGCCGCGTTGTTTGCAAAGATGGCCAGCAAGATCATCCCCGACCGGCCGGTTGAGCAGCGGGTCATCATCCGCCCCAGGTATCTCGACGATGCATTGATCCGGATGCCATCGATGGCCTTGGAACGTGCGCGCATGGAGCTCGGGCACATGGGTGAGCTCACCGATGAGATGCTGGCGAAGGTCAAGTCTGCCTTTGAAACCGGGAATCTCAGCGAACTGTCGCGGCACTATGACCAAGTCGTGGTGCTGCGCGAAGCGGTACTCACCTATCTTCAGCACGTCGGCCGTGGCGAGCTCAGCGATGTCGAGGCGGACGAGCATGCACGGCTGGTTGCTGCCACCGGCGACATCGAGAACCTGGGCGCGGCCATCAGCCGCGAACTGGCACCGCTGGCCCGCACCCTGAAAGAGGCGGATATCACCCCGTCGCAAGAAACCGCCGAGTTGCTGAAACATCTGTTCAAACGGATACAGGAGTCAGCGCATGCCGCGCTGCGGGCACTGGTGGAGCGTGATGAGCGGGCGGCGCAGACCGTTGTCGCGAATCGCGAGGCCATTCTGGAACTCACTGCCGAGTTGCACCGACAACAGGCCGCGCGTCTCATTCAGGACGACCCGGATCGCCTGCTCAAGCACCGCGTGCAGATCGAGATACTCGACAAGCTGCGCCGCATTTATAGTGTGGCTGAAGACATGGCGCTCTCGGTGCTGCCACGGAGCGTTCTCGTCGGGGAACTGTCTATCTAGTCTGCTGACGCCGTAACCCCCTGCCTGGCTGGTCCGGCACGGGGCCGTGGAACGCGCAATCCGGCTTAACCTTGCGAACATGATAGTAAGGCAAGCAGCCTCCAACCAGGAAGGTGTCAGGATCGATTCAATCAGCCGAGTAGGGTCCGCTGCGCGGACCGCATCGCGCGCCGAACCAACCGAAGAAGGTTCCGCGTCGCTGACTCGACCGGGTGTTCTACGGAACCAGGAATGGACGACAGGCCGAGATGGCTACCGCGTCCCGGGGCCAGACGGTTCCGGCTGGTCGGCGAGCAATCGCTTCAGCCGCTCGTTCTCGGCCAAGGCTTCGTCCTTGGCGGCCCGCTCCTGCCTCGCGCCGACGCTCCAGCGTCCCGGCGCTGGGCGCTGGGTGTTACGCGACGCTGGAGCGTCGAGACTTGCTCCAACGCTTGCGCGTTGGAGCCAGAACAACAGGCGTGACACCGCGCAGCGGTGTCACGAGGTGAACAATCAACCCAGCGCCGCGAGCAGTTCGGTGGCGATGGCGGCCAGGGGCTCGGGCAGGGTTGGGGGGGCGGGGGTGGTGCCGGCGGCGATGGCCTGCAGGAAGGCGGCGTAGGTGGGGAGCGGGTCCGGGTAGTTGGCGAGCTGGGCCAGGGCCTCGGCGGCGTCCGGGGGCAGGGGCTGGCCCTGGGCGCGGGCCTGGTAGACGGCCTGGGCCAGGGCGCCGAGTGCCTGCATCGGCTCGCGGTGGCGGGGGTCGGCGGGGTCGATGGCGGCCGGGCCGGTGTCGCCACCCTGGTCGCCGGCGTCGCCACGGGCGCGGCGGTCCATCTCGGCACGCTTGGCCGCGGCCTTGGCCTGCCACTGGTCCGCGGTGGCGGCGTCGCCGCGGGCGCGGGCGATCTCGGCGAGGCTGGCGTAGACCTTCCAGTGCTCCGGGTGGTCCAGCGGCTCGTAGATCGCCAGTGCCTGCCGGGCCTCGGCCTCGGCCCGGTCCAGGTCGCCGCCCCTCTGTGCCAATGTAGGTGAGACAGCACCCCCCGGTTAAATTACTGTAGGGCGGTCTGAAGGAGATCACCGATGGCAACGCATGTGAAACACGTTCTGGTCGACGCGCTGGGGGAGGAAACGCAGGGAGCCCGTAGG
>NZ_CAJAXH010000298.1 GCF_903946935.1 uncultured Thiodictyon sp. | reverse complement strand
TCCCGCGACACCGTCGCCGCCACCATCCAGCGCCTGGCACGCAACGTCCGCCTGGTGTTCGACTACCTGGGCATGACCGAAAATTCCCGCCGTCGGCGGGGACGGCCAGCCACGGCGGGCTAGAACGGATTTGCCGTGGGCCAGCCCCAGCCGCGCACCACGTCCCCGCCCTCACTGTGATAGGATTCAGCGTTTTGGCGCCGCCAGATTCATTTTTGTGGCGGCGCATTCTGCGATGGTCGTTCATCAGGAGGTAGAGGTGGCGGGGCGTTCGTTCGCAACTTTCGGTTGGCTCATGCTCGGCGTGGTGTGGTTCTTGGCCGGGTGCGCCGGAAATCAGGCGATTTCAGAGACTTCTGATTCAGGCAACCGCCAACAACTCGTTATCGTCGGAGCCAAGCTCACTGACGTCAAGGGCTTGGCCATGGGCTCCGCCCGCTCCAAGGGCTGGAGCATCGTCAAATCCACGGACGATCTGCTGGTCATGCAGCGACCACTGGACCCAGCCGCGCTGGCCACAGGCACCCTCGGGGCCGCCAACAGCACCGTGGCGCCGGTAGTTGAGGTTAACGCGACCTTTCGCGAGCAGTCCGACGGGACCAATGTCGCCTTGGCTGCCACCCTGATCACCCAACCCCCGGGAGCAGGGTCACCGCAACGGACAGACTACACCGACCAGTATCGTGACGCGCTAACCCAATCGCTCCAATCGCTGCGCGCCAACTGGACGGCAAACCGGCAGCGTATCGCCAACGCGATCCCACCGCTCGCCACCGCCCCGGAGGGCGTCCCCCTTAACACCGGCACTGGCACTTCAAATGCCCCTCCCCCCGCACAGGCGTGGGGACAGCCGGCCGAGCAACCGGCGCCGAAGTTCGACCCACCAGCACCGCAAAGCACCACACCGACCCCGGAACCGCTCGCCTTCCCCCCGGCGCCGGTCCCGGAAGAGCCACTTTCTCAGTCCAGTTCAGCGGCGCCCCGAGCAAATCCGGGGCTGCCCCCGGTCGTTGACGGCAGTAGTCGGTCATTGGCTGGCGCGAGCCCAACGCCAATTGACGGCAGCACGCAACCGCCCGTGCCGGCCGAACCGCAAAACACGATGCTCACGCTGAATCAGGGCAGCGAGACCGGGACCTGGGCCTACTACGCGGAGCAGTACGCTCGCCTGCGCGGCTGCGACATCGCGAACGGCGGGAGCCAGTTGATCCAGAGCCGCGCGGATGGTGAGATTCACAAGGTGTCCTGTGTAGGCTCCGACAGCTATCTGCTGAAATGCCAGAACGGCGTCTGCCAGGACCTGGCCCCGGTGAAACGCGCGCCGGCGTCGCCTCAGCAGACTAAGGCCGGCGCCGCGGCCGCTCCGAAGACCGCAAGGCCCGAGCCAAAGACCGCCAAGGCCGATGCGAAGGCAGCGAAGGCCGAACCCAAAACGACCAAGGCCGATGCAAAGACGGCAAAGACGGCGCCCAAGAGCGATTCGAAGACGGCTAAAGCGGAACCAAAGACGACCAAGGCCGGTGCGAAGCCGGCAAAGCCTGAGCCCAAGACCGCCAAGGCCGGCGCGAAGGCGACCAAACCTGAGCCCAAGACCGCCAAGGCCGGCGCGAAGGCGACAAAGACTGAGACAAAGCCCGCCAAGGCCGATTCGAAGGCGGCAAAGTCTAAGGCAAAGACCGCCTAACGGCCATGGCGCCCGCGCCACCCCGCAAGATGAAAGTGGCGGGGGCCTTGACCGTTCCCCCACCCCGCCCTACCCCAATAGGGGAGGAAGCATTGGAGCGCGCTCCCGGCGCGACTTTCACGGAAAGGACGAGGACCACCCGAGCAATGCCAAATACCGCATCGCAAAGGCGCACTCGTTTCCTGCCGGCTGCTTGATGGCCAACCTGGTATCGCCTTGGTGAGTACCGACCGATTTCCAGAGAGACTACCAAGAGTAGGTGCGACTTAAGTCGCACCTACATCCGCTCCGGCGCTGTTTGGTACCAGGTTTTGCGGGAACTCACCCTAAAGCGCAACGCACTGATGATGAGGTCAATAAAAGCATTCGACGCGTGCTCGGCGTAGCCCGGATGGAGCGCAGCGGAATCCGGGTGCGGCCTCGCGGACAAGAAAAAGATCAGTGGCTTACCTGAGAACCCTGGATTCCGCTGCGCTGCATCCAGGCTACGGGAAAGCGCTCCGCCGAATTGGTAGGAAGGCGTGATCGGCCTAATGCGGGCAATTGCTCACGCCAATGCGCCAAGCTCATTGGTAGGAAGGCGTGATCGGCCTAATGCGGGCAATTGCTCACGCCAATGCGCCAAGCTCATCGGGAAACAGCTAAGATCGATAGGCAAAGAAAAACCCCCGAACCGTGAGGCGCGGGGGTTTTTTGTAGAAGGCCCTGGCAGTGACCTACTTTCACATGGGGAGACCCCACACTATCATCGGCGATACACCGTTTCACTTCTGAGTTCGGGATGGGATCAGGTGG
>NZ_CAJAXH010000297.1 GCF_903946935.1 uncultured Thiodictyon sp. | reverse complement strand
GCTAGGATACCTGGCAGGCGACTCGATGCTGTCTTCATTCATATTGAAACCCGGAATAAGATCGCATTTTCGTATGGATTCCGGAGATTCTACAATTTTTTTGCTATAAAATCAATAATTTAGTTTCTAGACAGGCTCTCAGTCTGTTGGGTGCCGGTTGCGGCCCGCGCCTGGCAACGAAGGCGGACAATGTCGCTCATATGCCCAACCCGATGCTCAAAGCGGACTATCCTGATGACGCCGATGTCCCGTTCGCCATGGAACCAAAAACGGCCATGGCAGATGGGTCCAAGCAGGCCAACTTTGAGTCAGAGCGCGCATCGCGCAGGACGCGGGATATGGCAGATTGGATTGTCGGTTCGAGAGACAATCTCAACATGCCGTTCGCGATTGTCGATAAAGCAAACGCCAAGGTCTATGTATTTGGCGTGGACCGACAGCTACGCGGAGCAGCGCCCGTGCTGCTTGGACTGGCACAAGGCGATTACGTCGCCCCCGGCGTTGGCAACATGCGGATGTCACGTATTTCCCCCAGGGAGCGTACGACGCCAGCGGGCCGTTTCGTGGCGAAAATGGGCCGCAATGCCCATGGCAAGGAAGTGCTCTGGGTGGACTACAAAAATGCCATCTCCATGCATCCGGTTATTACGAGTAGACCAGAAGAGCGTCGGGCGCAACGCTTGGACACGCCATCACCGCTTGATAACCGCATTTCGTACGGCTGCATCAATGTGCCAGTGACATTCTTCCAGAAAGTGATCCACCGTATATTTTCCGGGACGGCTGGCATTGTTTATGTATTGCCGAAAACAAGAGGTTTTGGATGATCATCATCCGCAAGACGCGACCACCATACCGGCATTGAAGATTGGAGTGACCGGGTCACCCAAATGCGAGCTTGAAGAGCTGACGCCATCTGCTTTACTGAAAGGACACCGACGCTGGCGTCAAGAGGCCAAGCGGCTGGGTCTTACATAGCTCGTAGATTGAGTGTGGGGTAGAATTCATACGTTCGAAAGGCGGTTCCCATGCCTTCTGTTTATCGCTCCAGCTCGGTAATGGCATGACCATTGGCAGATGGCCGTTGGGGCGAAACCATGAGTCAACGCTCCAGGGAGCCCACGTTCCGTATCGATGATTACGGCCGTCCAGTGAACCGCGGTGAGATCGAAAAGACTGCGCACTTTGGGCGATGCGACGCTCCAGCCGGCCAGTTCCCGGATATCCCGGAGAATATGCAGATAAGTAGTGGTGTTGCTGGTGCTATCGACGCAATCCATACGGCCCTCAACTCCCGACTCCGAATCGTTAATGGCAAGGTCGTTGGCCAGCAACGGCTGATACTTTTGTGCCAGCAATTCCATTTGCCAGATGCCGATACGTACATGCTGTAATCGATCGTGGAGACTTGTGCCCAGACAAAGCGCGATATGCTTTTTCAGAAGGGCCATATCATTGGGAGTGAAGGTCATGGTCTGTCGGCGCGCGCACGACCAGTTGAAGCAGATGCGTAGCGTTACGGACCCGTCTCGGCCGATCACGTACGCTGGTGGAAGCGGCCTCGACACCGATGATTCCTGAGCGTCATCAAGAAACGCCGGCGACGAGGCGGCACCAACCAAACCGGGATGGCTGACGAGTATAGCGAAGAAGCCGATCACCGCGGGCCGGAAAAGCATAGGAGTCACCACAATGGTGCCAAAGGCTTGTGCCAAGATGAGGCCTGGAGGGCTTTATGTTATTGCACTGTCCTAGCTACTTCGCCAGGGACCCCACCCTCGAACTTTCCGTCAACTTGAGATAGTCAATTTCAAAGTTGACAGAAAATACTCGTTATATCACAAGGCTATCAATTGCGATCTGGTTTTGGCTCATACGTCGGGGCTGCGGCGTATGGCGCCGGATCATGCTTCGATGCGGTGCTGCAAGCCGCGAGCACTAGCACCAAAGTAATGGCGCTAAGAAGGGCAAGTGTGGATCTGCTGTTCATTTGTCGTTACCTACTGAGAGTTGGTTTCTTGAAATTCACGCTACTGAACGTACGGCTGCGATGCAGGATGCTTGACGACCGGCATCATCCACACAGGGCCTTCTGGTTATACGCTAGCCGGCATCTAGTCTCGATGCCTCGCTGTCAGTATTGCCCACCCGGTGCTGTTTATCTGTACGGTTACGCACATGGCTATCCTGAGGTTTCGGTCGCACGCAATGAACGCTAGGACGGGCTGAATGACCTATTGTGACCCAACTGTTGACACTGGTGGCGAATCGCCGGACTGCTCATGCGGCCCCTGGCAGCGCGATTAGCCTCGAGCAACAGGTCGGCGCAAGGGGTGTTTCTGCCCAGCACTTTCTGACCCGGATCAGGTCAATGGCGCCGGGGGGATTGGAAATGTAACAGGCGAGAAGCGACCCACGTTACTCTATGGCTTTGTTTCTTCGGCGGACATCTCGGATGCCGGCGTGCCGGACGCCCCCGGCAAGAGATTTTCCCCTTCCTTGTAAACGGTGGCATTTGGGATCTGTGCGAGGTTGCCATCAAGGGTCATCAAGATGGTCGTGCGCATAGCGCCATCGTCGCATTTGAACGCACTTCACCAGAGGGCGAGACTCGCCCCGCACGGCAAATCCGTTCTAGCCCGCCGTGGCTGGCCGTCCCCGCCGACGGCGGGAATTTTCGGTCATGCCCAGGTAGTCGAACACCAGGCGGACGTTGCGTGCCAGGCGCTGGATGGTGGCGGCGACGGTGTCGCGGGAT
>NZ_CAJAXH010000296.1 GCF_903946935.1 uncultured Thiodictyon sp. | reverse complement strand
TAGCGTAAGCCTCTGATATAAAGGTTCGGCAGAGCAGTAATCGCTCCAAGCCCTGTCAGGGGCTTGTCGATGCGGCTCGTTATGCGACTCTATGACGCCCTACATATCGTCATAACATCATGTAATTTATAAATATGCCGATCTACTGAGATCCCAAAGAGCCAGAGCGCGAGGTCAATCGCAACTGAGCATGACCGATTGGCCCGACCGGGCCTCGACCACGCGCGACTGGTGACGACCACACGAGTAGCGGACGCGGGCGTTCTTGAAATTGCCGGGGGAGGGATCGCCGCACCAATCGTTTCCGACGCTGAATCGATAGGTTCGCTGCCCATCGGCGAGGGCGGCCAATTGCTGGGCAAAGTCGCAGGTCCCAAACTGGGAGCCGTAGATGGCGGACCCGATCCGGATCTCCCCGCTACGACCGCGATGGCGGCGAGCTTGGGATTGCATCCCCCACAGTTGAATTCCGTCTCTGACGCCGCGTTGATAGGCGTCGAGTTGCCCGCTCGGGGCATTCTTGCCGTCGTTGGACTGGGCAGTGACCGTCAGGGGTGTCACCAGGGCCAGCAGGAGCAAGGTCGTTGTTGGAGCAGCGAAAGCGGGTATATTCATGATGTGCTTCCAGTTGACGCGGACCGGCTCGTGCGGGCGAGGGCCTTGCCCCGCGGTGGGCCGGTGACCGTACAGAGAACAACACCCAGATCAGACGAACGCGATTAAGCATATACCCGCCAACACCTGCCATCAACCGCGCCTGCTGCCAGCGCGCCCCGGGCCTCGGGGGTTAGCCACTCGCAACCGGGTGCCAGCACTCAGCGGCCCATCGCAACGCGGCGGCGCGCCGCACGGAGCGCCCGCAGCGGGGCCAAGTCTTAACCGCTCGCCAGTCGCCGGGCCACCAACCCCGGCGACCGGCCGGGGAGAGGGTCAAGGGGGAGAGGGTCAGCTCTTGCCTTTTTTGCCTGACGGTAAGCAAAAATGCAAGACCGGACCCTCTTTCCAATGAAAGGACAACGGCTATCGCCAAGTTATTTGATATCCGGACAGTCACATTGGCAGCGGTTTTCTAGTTATCTAGAAAATAAGCCAAATAACCGCGCCAAGCGACTCTCGGTTATCCAGATTTTATGAGTCGGCGATAGAAGCGAAAACCAATCGGAGATATAAATATCGAGAAAATTCGCATTGGGATAGGCGTACACTGCCTAACGTGTTCTACATTGGACTAGAACGCTTGTGTCTCAGATCGCCCCAGGACGTTGTTGCTCTAGGTCGCCTTAGGATACAAGTTTAGTCGACGGAATCCAATCCAGCACCCAAGATTCCTATCCCCTCATGACTACCTCACCCGCGGCCCCGCGCGGCCAAGACGGAAACTTCCAACTGGGACCGCTACCTGGCCTTGCTAATCCACCGCGGCGTACTCGAGAAGATGCGCAACTGGTACCGGAGCGAGGCATTCCTGAAGGCACTAAGCCCCGAGTCCCTGCCGCGGCCGACGGCCGAGCGGATGACCAGCCAGCGCCAAGATGCGTCAAGCCAATCGCAATCCGCCAGTCGGCAGTTTCATCGGCCGATTGGCGCCACGCAAGTACCGGCAACGACCCTGCCTGCCCGCCAGAGGCTTGCCCGCCGCCCGTCGATGAAAAGGGGTCAGTGCGGCTTGGCAATGTCGCGTAGTCTAGTGGGTGCAAATCCCACCTGGGTAATCGTGAGCCGCGAGCCCAGTATCGAGCCTTGCGGCGCGAACGGTAACGGACGCGTCGATGCGTAGGCACGAAAGCAGGCGAGGTG
>NZ_CAJAXH010000295.1 GCF_903946935.1 uncultured Thiodictyon sp. | reverse complement strand
TCCCGCGACACCGTCGCCGCCACCATCCAGCGCCTGGCACGCAACGTCCGCCTGGTGTTCGACTACCTGGGCATGACCGAAAATTCCCGCCGTCGGCGGGGACGGCCAGCCACGGCGGGCTAGAACGGATTTGCCGTGGGCTGGTCTTCCCCCGCCATTGACGCCCGTGCGCACCCGCGGCAGACTCATCCCCGCCCATCCACCGGATCGTTGAGGGGTCTGCGATGAACCGCCCGCGTCTGTTCGTCTCCACCGTCAGCAAAGAGCTTGGCAGTGCCCGCCGCCTGGTCGCGGACACCCTGCGCAAGCTCGGCTTCGACACCGTCACGCAAGACGACTTCCCCACCGGCCACGGTGAACTGCGCGCCTGGCTGCAACAGCAGATCGACGGCTGCGAGGGCGTCTTTCAACTGGTTGGCCTCGCCTACGGCCGCGAGCCGCCGCTGAGCGACGACCCCGCGCGCCGCTGGCCGGACCCCGAGTTCGGGCGCTGCTCCTACACCCAGTTCGAACTGCTCTACGCCCGCCGCCAGGGCAAGCGCACCTGGGTGATCGAGGTCGGCCCCGGCTGCCATCGCGACCTGAAACCGGAGCAACTCGACCTGCCGCCGCACCGCGACGGTGCGCCCCCGCACCCGGACCCCGCCGCCTACCAGGCCGAGTGCCGCGCCCTGCAATTGGCCTATGTCGAGCGCCTGCGCGCAGACAACCATCTGCGCCATCCCGTCGGTAACGATACCGAACTCGAAAACCGCGTGCTCAGGCTCAAGGACGAACTGGCGCAACTGCGCGCCCGGCAGGCGCGCCAGCAGCGCCGACTTGGCTGGGGCCTCGGCGCCCTCTTTGCGGCGCTGTTGCTGGTCGGGGCCAGCATCCTTTGGTACATCGACTGGACCAGGAGCCGCATTGTCGAGCAGACCGCCGCCCAGCAGCAGATCACCACCGAGCGCATCCGCGCCCACCTGCTGACCGCGGTCGAAGACGCCTACCGGCGCGACCTCCTGGCGGCCGAAACCGCCGCCGACTGGCAGGCGCGCGAGCTACAACGCCAGGCCGCAGCCGCCCAGCGCGCGGCCCAACTCGCCCGCGTCGACGACCTCGCCGCCTCCTTCGCCGCGGTCGAAGCCCGCGGCGAGGCCAGCACCGTGTTCACTGAACTAACCCGTATCTTGAAAGAACAGGGCGTCGATCCGGCCCTCGCCTATGTCGCCTCCAAGCGCGTGGGCATCCTCGACCTGGTCCGCGCCCGCCAGGATGCGGCGCGGCAACGCAACCGCGAGGACCTGCAACCGCTGCTCACCAGCGCCGGGCTCTATGCCGCCAAGGGCGAGGCTGGGCCGGCCCGCGCGCTGTACCAGGAGGTGTTGGAACTGGAGCCGGAGTGGCCGCAGGCGATGCACGCCAAAGTCACGTTCCTGTTCCAGCAAGCGGACCTCAACCTGCTCGCGCTCGGGAACCTGACCAAGGCCGAAGCCGACTATCGCGAGGCCAACGGTCTCGCTCGACGTCTGAGCGAAACGGAGCCCAAGCGAACAGAATGGCGGCATGAACTGGGCCGATCCATCGAGCGTCTTGCACTGGTCGCCATGAATCGAGGCCAGCTCGATGACGCAGCCGCAGGCTTCGAGCGTTTCACGGCCATCGCCAGACGACTCACCGCACAAGAACCAGCCGAGCCAAGATGACAGCGGGATCTCTCCGTGGGTTTGAATCACCTGGGCGAAACCAAGGCCGCTGAGGGCGACCTCGCGGGCGCGCTGGCGCACTTCGGGCAGTCGCTCGCGATTGCCGAGCGTCTGGCCG
This sequence comes from uncultured Thiodictyon sp., assembly GCF_903946935.1. Taxonomy (GTDB): domain Bacteria; phylum Pseudomonadota; class Gammaproteobacteria; order Chromatiales; family Chromatiaceae; genus Thiodictyon. The sequence continues at coordinate 27,312 of NZ_CAJAXH010000295.1, read as the reverse complement.
CCGCGGACCCGAGCAACGCCGGCTGGCAGCGCGACCTGTCGGTGAGCCTGAACAAGCTCGGCGACACCAAGGCCGCTGAGGGCGACCTCGCGGGCGCGCTGGCGCACTTCGGGCGGTCGCTTGCGATCGTCGAGCGCCTGGCCGCCGCGGACCCGAGCAACGCCGGCTGGCAGAGCGACCTGTCGGTGAGCCTGATCGGGCTCGGCGGCACCAAGGCCGCGCAAGGCGACCTCGCGGGCGCGCTGGCGCACTTCGGGCAGTCGCTTGCGATCGTCGAGCGCCTGGCCGCCGCGGACCCAAGCAACGCCGGCTGGCAGCGCGACCTCTATGTCTCCCACTGGATGCTCGCGGACCTGAATGAGCGGCGCGGTGAAACGCAGGCGGCGCAGGTCCATTGGCGCCAGGCCTACGCGGTGCTGAAAGGCATTCAGGAGCGGGGGCTGCATGTGTCGCCCGCGGACCTGGCGGGGTTGGAGGCGATTCGGGCGTGGGTGCAGGCTGCGGCGCACTAAGCGGCGCCGTGCCGGGTCTCCCCTCGGCCACCCGGCACCCCCGGATAAGGGGGCTTACCGGTTCCCAAGTCACGCGACCGGGCAAGTCGCCACCGCCGCGGTCCACGCGCGCTCTGGGAGGTTTCGCGCGCCCCTTCCGGCTGAAGCCTCGACCTCCGGTTGGGACGCTGGCCGCGGCCGGAGGTCGGGGCGTGATCGTGAACGTCAGTCCGGGACCCGGTGGGAGCGGCTTCAGCCGCGACGCAACCGCGCAAACGGCCCTGGCCTCGTCGCGGCTGAAGCCGCTCCCACGCATTCCTTGCATCGTCGGGGGTGGCTGGCCTTGCGGCCATGACCGTCGGCCGGTCCCGTGCCCGCCTGCCGGTGTGGTCGCGGCGAATACCCCGGATGGCTGCCGCGGGCGCCGCCCGAGGCTCTGGAGCAGACCGTGCGCAAATGGTCCGCACAGCGGACCCTTGTCACCCGCGAGCACTGTCCATGCCGAGCCGCTCGGCAATTCGCGCCATGACCTCGGCACGCACCTCCGGCCCGACGGCGCAGAGGCGTGTGGCGTCGCGGGCCTCAAAGATCGGCATAGGCCCGCGCGTCCGCCGCTGAATACCACTCATCGAACGCCCGGAAATGGTCGTCCATCGGGTGTGCGGGCGCGACCTTGGTGAGGAAGACGCGTTCTCCGTCCAGGCGGTACGCGATCTCGTCGCCCTCGCGCAGGTCCAGCGCCGCGCGCACGGGCTGGGGAATCCTGGTTTGTGCCTTGCGGGTCAGCTTGCTGGTGATCATCCGGGCCTACCTTCGGTAAGGCGCTTCCTGACATGATGCTAGGCGCCGATAGGGTTCAGGGTCAAGGCGGGCGAGGGCGAGAATGTACTGGATCCCAAGTGCCACTTGGAAACCCGGCGCCAATACCAAAAATCTCTCTTCAATCCTGGAGCTTGGGAACCAGCGCGCGCCTTGCCGCCCCCCCTGGTCCCGGCTACCATCCGGACCTGCCGTCCGACGTCGGCGCCCCCCGATCTGGGATGCCGCCGGACTGTCCGCAGCCGATGGCCGGCACCGCGCCACGCGGCACCGGCAAACGTTTCCGGACCGGGCGGTGTGGCCCCGCGCCGGCTCCAACAGAGGTTTCAACCATGTCCCGCGTCGCCTTCGATATTCCCGCGGAGATCGCCTTCCAGCTCGGCGCTGATGACCGTCAGGCAGGCATCGCATTGCGCATGATGGCCGCCGTCAAGCTGTTTGAACTGGGCCGGCTATCCGCCGGGGCCGCAGCGGCGTTGGCCGGCGTGCCCCAGCCCCTGTTCCTCGCCAGACTGGCCGACTACGGCGTGGCGGCGCTCGATCTGAGTGCGGATGAACTCGCGCACGATCTCGCCAATGCCTGAAGTCATCGCCGACACCTCGCCGATCCAATACCTGTTTCAGCTTGACCTGCTGGAGCTGTTGCCTCGTCTCTACGGGGGCATCCTGGTGCCGACCGCGGTGCAGGAGGAGTTGGAGCGGGGGCGGACGCTCGGTGTCCATCTGCCGACGGTGGCGGGCTTGCCGTGGGTGCGGATCGTCGAGCCCCAGACCAGGGTTTTGTTACCGCTGGCCAGCGGGCTCGGCGCGGGAGAGCTCCAGGTGATGGCCCTGGCCAAGGAAACCGCCGGGCACCTCGCGCTGCTCGACGACCGCCGCGCACGTCGCTTCGCTGACCTGCTTGGGGTGGTCTACACGGGAACACTGGGCGTGCTGCTCAAGGCGAAACGTGCGCGCATGCTGGAAGACTTAGCGCCAATCTGCGACAGCCTGGAGCGCAGTGGTTTCCGAATGTCACCTGCGGCGCGCAGTGCGCTGTTGTCACTGGCTGGAGAGCCTACCTCGCCTGGGTCTTGAGGATGATCATCATGCCGCACCCCGCACCGGAGAGCTTGATCCTACCCCGTCCCCGCGCCGTGCTGCGCCTGGGCTTTGCCGGACGGCGGGTGCTGCAACCCCCGGAGATTGAGACCCTGACCAACGCCCTTGGGCAGGTGCTCGGGCACCTCGGCCACCGGTTGGCGGCCCTGACCCCGGGCGCCCCGGTACAGGCCGGGCAGGAGCCGCGGGTGTCTGCCTTCTACGATGACGACCAACGGCCCTTGCTGCGCCTGATCACCGGGCTGTGTGAGGGGGCGGACACGGTAGCGGCGCAGGTGCTGGAGAACCTGCACATCGCCCCGGATCGTCCGGGGCCGGATGGGGCCGCCAATACCTGTGTCGAGACCGAATTGGCGGCGGTGCTGCCCTTCGACCTGCTGGCCTACCGCGCCAGTCGCGCGCGGGACTTTCTCCCTGACTTCGACCGCCAGGCCGAGCGCTGCGCCTACATCCTGGTGGCGGACGGGCTCCACGCCAAGCCGGACCCGGACACCCCGCTCGCGCAGCGGCGGCGCCAGCGCGGCTACCGCGCCCAGTCGGCCCTGCTGCTGCGCCAGGCGGACATACTGATCGCCGCCGCGGACCCCCAGGCGGAGGGCAAGGCGGGCGGCACCCGGGAGACGGTGCAGGGGGCCATGACCTTCGGCCTGCCGGTGATTTTTATCGACACCCGGAGCGGGGCGGTGCGGGTGATCGAGCCCGACGCGGATATCCATGCCGCCCTGGATGAACCGCTGCCGGATGAGACGGACCCAGGGCCAGATCTCGCGACGCGCCTGGCGGACCTGGTGTCCTGGGTGATGGCCGACCCGCAACTCGAACCGCCGGTGCAGACGCCTGGGCAGACGCCGGCCGAGTCCCCCGGGCTGCACCTGCTGCACGAATACTTCGGCGCCAAGGCCGTACCGCCCCGGCGGCGCGATGGTCTGCGCCGCGAGACCTGGCGGGGTGCGGTCTGGGCCTGGCTGGAGCGCCGCTTCCGTCGAGGTCGCGCCCCAAAGAAGGACGCCGAGCTGGCGCCTTACGTTGCGTACCGGCGGCGCGCCACCGACCTGAACTATCACTTTGGCGGGCTCTATCGCGGCGCCTTCGTGCTCAACTATGCGCTGGCGGTCCTGGCGGTGTTGTTGGCGACCCTGAGCCTGAGTCTGCTCGCCGTGTTCGGCGGCCATGGGGCGCCGCACTGGCTGGAACCGGCGCTGGTGGGGCTGGGGCTCGCCAAGCTCGGCATCCTGTATTTCATCCTGCGCAATACCAACCAGGCCAACGACGGGAACTGGAATGCCCGGGCAGTGGATTACCGCTATCTCGCGGAACGCCTGCGGGCGCTGTATTACCTGCCCTTGCTCGGCAGCTTTCAGCCCCCGGCGGCGGCCCGGCCCTGGCAGGCGCAGCGCGCCCAGCGTCAGACCGCGGTGGACTGGCTGTTCGACGCCCTGCTGCGCTCGGTTTCCCCCTTTGAACTGACCCAACCGGTGCCCTTCCCCAGCCACGATGGCGTGGGCGAGATCCGCGTTCAACTGCTGGCCCTCGACCCGCGGCCGGCCCTGGACTTGGTGTGCGAGCCCTGGCTGTCCGAACAGATCGCCTACCACCTGCGCAGTACCCACACCCACGAGGCAATGGACCGCCGTGCCGAGCGGGCCGTCACCCGGATCAACAAGGCGGTGCTGGGCTTTGTGGCACTGGATTGCTTGATTCTGACGGTGGTCCTGGCGACGCCCTGGCTTGAGGCCGCGCGGCTGCTGCCCGAACACGGGCTCTGGCACGGGTTGCATGGCTTCACGCCCTGGCTGTTGCTGCTCGCCGCCGTGCTGCCCGCGGCCGTGGCGGCGCTCAACGGTGTGCGCTTTCAGAGCGAGGCGGCGCGTCTGGGCGACCGTTCCCAGTCCCTGACCCAAGTCCTGATCGGGCACCGGCAGGAGGCCCTGGCACTGGCGAGGCGCATGGAACGGGCGGCGGCGCAGCCGGCCGGCGATCCCGGCGCCTGGTCGCTCGACACCCTGCGCCTGGGCGAGCGGGTGGCGCAGGACTGTGTGCGGGAGGTGGCGGAGTGGACGGTGCTCTATGCCAAGGAGTTGCCGGAGCCTTGAGGGCTCGGTAGGGTCCGCTGTGCGGACCGGTGTGTCCGAGCGGTCTGCTGGGTTGTTGGTCCGCGCAGCGGACCCTACGGTTGTCTACAAACATCGTTGGCCCCACAACGGCGGGGCTGACGGTGGCCTGATCCGCATGGTTGGCCACCAGTCCGGCCCCGGCAGCGCGCGGGTGTCTCGGTGTCGTATTGGCGAATGGCGCAGCAGGCCCATTACCCTAGAAATAGCAGTTCTCACGCCAAGGGTTTTCAATTCGGCCTTGATCATAATTCCGGCCACGCGGCATCGTAGGGTGGACAAGCGCAGCGCAGTCCACCAGCCGCGGCGCGGGATTCGGTGGACTGCGCTAGCGCTTGTCCACCCTACGGCCGGAGTTATGATCAAGGCCTTCAATTCGTTATCACCCCTTGGTGACTCACCCGTCGGGTGATGCGGATGCTGCCCACATGCTCTTGATTTTTCTTGGCGCCTTGGCGCCTTGGCGTGAGCAACTTCCGGATTTAGGTTCAATGCGTTTGAGCGGTAACGACGGATGACGCGGGTTGGCTGTCAACAGTTCGTAATTCTTGTCCGCCAATCCACGGATATCAGCAGGCAGCTTTCGGTATGCATCCCAGAAATCAGAGGATGTGTAATGCTTCACAGCTCGCGTGCTGTACCCTGCGCAAACTCGGTCCGGGCTTTTTCGATTAGCGTATTAAACTTACCAGCCTTGAAGTCGGCCGCGATTTGTCGATCCCAGCGCTCGTTTTCAAACGCTTGGAACCACTCGTGTAGCGCGGCAAAGTCCTGCGGTGGTAACGCGCGAATGCGGGCTTCAATGGCTTCAACTTCGCTCATAAGATGACCTCTCGACGTGTTCTTGGTTGGCCGACCGCGTCGGCCACAGAGAGCGCCTGGTAGGAACGGCTGCGCGAACCGGACCCAGCGGAGGACTCCCGCATCCGTCGGTCGGTGCCCCGTTCCGCCCAACTAGTCTACACGCAGCAAAGAGCATTCAGCAGCCCGGCCAGGCGCCCCAGCGTGGACTGCTGACCCTCACCCCGCGGCTGGCCCTGGCCTTGGTGTGCGAGCCCTGGCTGTCCGAACAGATCGCCTACCACCAGCGCAGTACCCACACCCATGAGGCCGCTCAACGATGTCCGCTTTCAGAGCGAGGCCGCGCGCTTGGGCACGAGATGAAGTCCGATCGGCCGCTAAAAGAATGACTTGATGACGAGCGAGGCAACGCCGGCCAACAGCAGGCCGAGCATCCATTGCAGCAGCGTGAACTTGCCGGTGAGGTCGCTGCGCAATAGGTCGAGCTTCGACTCCAGGCGCTCGATGTCGCGCGCGCTGGCCACCTCAGAAGAGGACAACACCTCGGCCAAGGCTTGCGCCTCGGCCTTTGCCTGCTGGGGCGGTACGCCGCCGGCTTCCAGTCGCTCGGCATACTTGAGGGTGTCGAAGGCGATGGTCGTCATGGTTCACTCCTGATGGTTACCCGATGAAGCTAGACCCGACCGGGCTAAACTGTCAAGCCACAAAGGAAGACGCAGCAATCTGGCCAAGCACTCCGGCGTGGGGTGCTCAAGCGACGGGATGACGCCCAAACAGGGCGCCTCGATCAGCTCGCCCAGGGTCGCGAGGTTCTCCTCTCCCGCCTGCATCCCCGGGTCGATACCGTTGCCGATCCAACCGGCGAGGGTGCAGCCCCGCGCGCGGATGGACTCGGCGGTGAGTAGTGCGTGATTGATGCAGCCGAGCTTGAGGCGGACCACCAGGATGACCGGCAGGTCGAGTACACCGGGGAGGTCGCTGCCCGAGAGCCGCGGACTCAGTGGCACGCGCCAGCCGCCCACACCCTCCACCACCAACCGGTCGCACTGGGCGGCCAGGGCGCGGTAGGCGCGGGCGATGGGCTCGGCCGTGATTTCGATCCCGGCCTGGCGCGCCGCGATATGGGGGGCGATGGGCGGCGCGAAGGCGTACGGGTTGATCAACTCATAGGGCGCCGCGTGGCTGCCCTGGCCTTGTAGGCGCAGGGCGTCGGCATTGCGCAGGCCGCTGGGGCTCAAGTCGCAGCCGGAGGCGACCGGTTTCATACCCAGCACCCGCTCGCCGCGCGCCTGCCAGGCGGCCATCAGTCCCAGGCTGACGGTGGTCTTGCCGCAGTCCGTATCGGTGCCGGTGATGAAGACGCCGCTCATGCCCCGCGACCCCGCGTCCCGGCCCGGCCGATGGCGCTGATGGGTACGCCAATCCCCTCGGCCACCGGCTTCTGCTCCGGCGCCCAGGCGTGTCCATAGACCACTTCGTAGCTGGCGGGCAGGCGCCCGTCGTCTTGGCGCTCCAGTTCATAGGCGGCCTGCACGGCGGCCAGCCGGCGCGGGCCGGTGAGTCCGCGGGGGCGCTGCCCGGTCGCGTTGTGGGCGCCGATGCCCTTGAGGTCGGCCATCAGTTCGGTGAGTTGCATGTAGATGATGGTCAGGCGCTCCATGTCCATCACCGGGTCGGCGAAGTGCGCCCGCACCAGGGCATCCCCCACATCGTGCATGTCCGGGAAGGGGCTGACGTGGCTGTAGCCGTCGACCGTGGACCAGGCCAGGCGCAGCTCCTTGAGGGTGTCCGGGCCGAAGGTGGTGAACATCAGGAGCCCGCCGGGGCGCAGGACCCGCAGGCACTCGGTGAACGCCAGGTCCAGGTCGTTACACCATTGGAAGGCGGCGTTGGAGACGATGAGGTCCACGGACCCGTCGGCCAGCGGCAGTTGCTCGGCCTCACCGCACAGGCACAGTGGGTGGCGCCACCAGCGGCCGCGGCGCCGCGCCTGGAGCAACATGGCGTGGGCAAAGTCGAGCGCGATCACCCGCGCCTTGCGGTAACGCCGCTGGAGTGCATCGATCGCGTAGCCGGTGCCGGCGCCCAGGTCCAGGATGCGCCGCGGTTCCAGGCGCACATAGTCCAGCCGCTCCAGGAGCCGGTCGGCGATCTCGCGTTGCAGCAGGGCCGCCGCGTCATAGCCCGGGGCGGCGCGCTCGAAGGCGCGACGGGCGCGGGCCTTGTCGATGGGCAGTTCCTTCATGCTCGGACCAGCGGTTTCACGCGGGGCCGTCCTGACCTGGCGACTTGGGGGCCATGTCGATGCGATCGATCATCCAGGAACGGCCGGATTCCTGTTCATGCGGGTCGGGCGCGGGCGGCTGATCCAGTTCGGCCAGGAAGGCGCGGACGGCCGCCGCGGTCTCCTGCGGGTGGGACACGAAGGGGGCGTGGGCGGCGCCGGCGATGACCTGGGTCTGCGCCCGTGCCATCAGGCACTCGACACGCTCGCCGACGGCCGGCGGGACCAGGGTGTCGTGGCTCCCGAAGAGCCAGAGCGCGGGGCAGCGGATGTCCGGCAGGGGGCCGCGCAGGTCTTCGTCGCGCAGCAGGTCCAACCCCAGCGACAGGGCGGCCGGGTCGGGTGCGGGACGCAGGGCCAGTTCTTGGCGCAGGGTGCGCAGCACCTCCAGGGCCTGGTCGCTGCCACGGGTTTGGAGCGCCAGAAAGCGCGCCAGGGTCCCGGCCGGGTTCGCCAACAGACCGTCGTGAAACTCGGCCAGGGTCGCCTCGGGCATGGCCGGCGTCCAGTCCTCGGCGCGCACGAAGCGCGGCGTGGCGGTCATCAGGATCAGCCCGCGCACCCGTTTGGGCGCACGCAGGGCCGCGGCCAGCGCGACCATGCCACCCAGGGACCAGCCGAGCCAGACGGCGCGCTCCGGTGCGGCGGCCAGACAGGCATCCGCCCAGCGCCACAGGGCGCCCGGACCTGGACCCAGGGTAGGCGGGAAGGGGCTTTCGCCGTGACCGGGTAGTTCGATCCGGTGCTGGGTGAACCCCGGCGCCAGGTCCGCGGGCAGTCCATCCCAGACGGCTGAGTTCATGCCCCAGCCGTGCAGCAGGACCAGGTCTGCACCGGCGGGCGCGTCGAGACCGAGCAGGTCGGCCAGGGTGTTGCGTGGTTCGTTCATGGGGCTTGGTCTCGGGGTAGGGTGGCCAGGGCGGCGAGCAGTCGCTCCACGTCCGCCTCGGTATGGGCCGCGCTCAAGGTCATGCGTAACCGTGCGGTGCCGGCCGGGACCGTGGGCGGGCGGATGGCGGTGACCAGGATGCCGGCGCGCTCCAGTGCCTGGCTCCAGGCGAGTGCGTTCTCGTTGCTGCCGGCGGTGAGCGGTTGGATGGGGGTCGGTGAGTCTGCCAAGGGCAGGCCGAGCTGCGCGGCGCCGGCACGAAAGCGCCCGATGAGCGTTTTGAGGTGTTCCCGCCGCCAGTCTTCCCGGCGCGCCAGGGCCAGGCTCACCCGGGTGGCCTCCGCCAGGGCCGGCGGGGTCGCGGTGGTGTAGATATAGGGACGGGCGCGCTGGATCAGGGTCTCGATCAGTGCCTGCGACCCGGCGACGAAGGCGCCGAAGGTGCCTAACGCCTTGCCCAGGGTACCCATCAGGATCAGCGCGTCGCCAGGTAGGGTCCGCTGTGCGGGCCGCGCGGTGTCCAGCAGGCCGAAGTGCTCCAGGCTGCCGCGCCCCTCCCGGCCCAGGACCCCCAGGCCGTGGGCGTCGTCCACCAGCAGCCAGGCGCCGGTCTGGCGGGCTATCAAGGCCAGGGCGGGCAGGGGGGCCAGGTCGCCGTCCATGCTGAAGACACCGTCGGTGGCGATGAGGCAGGGCGCACTGGGATGACGGTCTGCCACCAGGTGGGCAAGCTCGGCCGCATCGGCATGGGGATAGCGGCGCAGGGTGGCGCGCGAGAGCACGGCGGCGTCGAGCAGCGAGGCATGGTTCAGCCGGTCCTGAAACACCGTGTCGCCGCGCCCGGCGAGCGCCGAGATCGCCCCCAGATTGGCCATGTAGCCGGTGGAGAAGAGGAGCGCCCGCGGTTGCCCGGTAAACTCCGCCAGTTCCTCTTCCAGTGCCTGGTGGGCGGCACTATGGCCGTTGACCAGATGGGCGGAGCCGCTGCCCACGCCCCAGCGGTCCGCGCCGCGCTGCAGGGCGGCGATCACCTGCGGGTGGTTGGCGAGGCCCAGATAGTCATTGCTGCAGAAATTGAGCATGGGCCGGCCGTCGCTGCGGCCCTGTGGCTGCTGCGGGCCGTCCTGGACGCGTCGCCGACGATAGAGCCCCGCGGTGCGGCGACGCTCCAGGTCGGCGGTTAAGTCGTTCGGGGTCATGAATGCAGCGCCGGACGTTCGGTCCGCACAGCGGACCCTACGACGCCTGGGTCCGGTGGCAGCCACCCGGTTCCTGGCGCTCCGGCTCGAACGCCTCGAAGGTGAGCCCTAGGCGGTCGAACAGTGCCCGGTCGCGCTCGGCCCCGGTGTTGGGGGTGGTGAGCAGTTGCTCGCCATAGAAGACCGAATTGGCCCCGGCGAAATAGCACAGTGCCTGGAGCTCGTCGCTCATCTGTTCGCGCCCGGCGGAGAGCCGGACATGGGACTGCGGCATCATGCAACGGGCGGTGGCCACGGTGCGGACGAACTCCAGCGGGTCCAGCGACGCCGTACCGAAGAGCGGCGTGCCCTCCACCTGCACCAACAGGTTGATGGGGACCGACTCGGGGTGGGCCGGCAGGTTGGCGAGCTGGCACAGCAGTGAGGCGCGGTCGCGGCGCGACTCGCCCATCCCCAGGATGCCGCCGCTACAGGTCTTGAGCCCCGCCGCGCGCACGTGCTCCAGGGTCGCCAGCCGATCCCGATAGGTGCGGGTGCTGATGACCTGGCCGTAGAACTCGGGTGAGGTGTCCAGGTTGTGGTTGTAGTAGTCGAGCCCGGCCGCCTTGAGCCGTAGGGCCTGGGCGGCGGTCAGCATCCCCAGGGTCACGCAGCTCTCCAGTCCCAGAGCGTGGACCGCCTCGATCATCGCGATGACCTGCTCCAGGTTCTTGTCGGTGGGGTTGCGCCAGGCCGCGCCCATGCAGAAGCGGGTGGCGCCCTGGGCCTTGGCGGCGGTGGCGGCCGCGACGACGGCGGCCAGGGGCAGCAGCGGCTCGGGCTTGAGTTCAGTGTCATGCTGCGCGCTCTGTGAGCAGTAGCCGCAATCCTCCGGGCAGGCCCCGGTCTTGATGCTCAGGAGGGTGCTGACCTGGACCCGGTTGGGTGCGAAGTGTGCGCGATGGGTGGTCTGCGCCTGGAGCAGCAGGTCGTTGAAGGGCAGGTCGAGCAGGGCCACGACCGCCTCAATGGTCCAGTCGTGGCGGGGCAGGGGATGGGTCTCGGGCATGGGTCGATCCGGGTCGGGGGCTGGTGCGGGAGTCGCCGGGGCGTGCTTGGCCCCGGGGCGCTCGCCCCCGCGTGAATAGCCGAACATCCTAGCGCCCTGGGGGGCATTGTCAACCGCTGGGCTCGGCGCTGGTTGACGGTGGGCTTTCGTCCCGGGCCCGGGGCTGGTAGTCTCAGGGCTGTCGCCATCCGATTTGAGCCCTTACCCGTGATCAGCTCCCATGCCCACATCCTGATCGAGCGACCCGTCGAGGCGGTGTTCGCGTTCGTCGCCCAGGATTTTTTTGTGAACTACCGCCGTTGGTCGCCTGAGATCGAACACCTGGAGGTGTTCGACCCCGGACCCATCCGGCTGGGCAGCACGGCGCGCCAGGTGCGGGTGGATCACGGCCGACGGACTGACACCACCTTCGAGGTTATCGCCCTGGAGCCGTTGCGGCACCTGGCGTTCGAGGAGCGCGACAGGCAGCGTTATCGCATCCGCTATGTGTTCGCGCCGGCTGGCCCAGTCGCGCTCGGCGGCGGGGCCGCATCCGGGCGGGTCGCACCCCATACCCGTCTCGACTTCGCCTGCGAGTTGAAGCCACTGGGTCTGATGCTGCGCCCCTTCGAGCCGCTGGTCCGCGCCGCGATTCAGGACGGCGCCGAGCAGGCCGTACGGCGCATCAAGCGGCTGATGGAGTAGCGGCTCCCAGCGCCCCGGGCGCTACTGGCCCTTGAGCGTCTCGCGTGCCCGGTCGACGAACTCACGCCCCTGTCGTTGCATCGCCCGCATGACCAACTGCGCCAGGTTCGCACCGGTGAGGGTGCGCCCGTTGAGGACCATCTTCGACGGGGAGGTGGCGTAGGCCTCGATCGGATTGGCCAGTGTCAGCGCCGTATCGTCCAGCCCGGCATGTTTGTAATGGCAGGCCGCCTGCTGGTCGCCGGCGGCGGTGGCGAAGCGCACTGTCACTACGGCGTCCTCATGGCCGTGGAGCTGCACCCGGCTGCCCTGCCAGGTGGGTGTCGAGCCCAGTTCCACCCTGACCATGTCCTTGCACAGGGCGAGTCGCACGTCTTCGCGGGGGTTGTTGGAACAACCGACGGCAGCGGCAGCGGCCATCAGCATGGCGCAGATTGAGGATCGGCGGGGGCCTTGAGTCATTTGTGTCACCGTGAAAGTCGCGCCGGGAGCGCGCTCCAAGCCTATAGTTCCAGCCCAGCCCAGCGGGCCAGCAGTACCCCGAGGGCCGCGGCGTCCATCGGCGGGCAGAGTAGATAGCCCTGGGCGAACCGACAGCCGACCGCCTCCAGGACCTGGGACTGGATCTCGCGCTCCACCCCCATGGCCAGCACCTCCAGTCCCAGGTCTCGACCCAAACCAATGAGCGCGCGGATGATCGCCTCCTCGCGCGGGCCGCGGCCGATGTCGCGGATAAATGAGCCATGGATCTTGAGCCGATCGATGGGGATGCGATTGAGCCGGCCCAGCGCGCTGGACCCGGTGCCGAAGTCGTCCACTACCAGGCGCACGCCCAGGGCGCGCAGGTCGCTCAGGGCCGTGATCACGCGCGGATTGTGGCCCATGATCACCGACTCGGTGACCTCGAGATCCAGGTCGCCGGGTGCCAGCCCGGTCTCCTCCAGGACGCGGCGCAGCGTGGGTAACAGGGTGGCCCGTTCGAGTTGCTGGCCCGCGACATTGATCGCCATCCCGGGGATGTGTAGCCCGCTGGCCCGCCAGGCGGCCAACTGCCGGCACGCCATGCCCAGGACCCAATCGCCCAGCTCGCTGATCAGCCCCAGTCGCTCGGCGACCGGGATGAAACGCGCGGGTGGGATGGCGCCCAACTCCGGATGGGTCCAGCGCAGCAGGGCCTCCACCCCCCACAGGGCGCCGCTGGTGAGGTCGATCTGGGGTTGATAATGCACCGCCAGTTCGCCGCGGGCCAGGGCACCGCGCAACGCGACCTCCAGTGCGTGCTGGCCCTGGATGGCGGCGGTCATCTCGGGGCTGTGGAACTGGTAGCGACCGCGTCCCCGCTGTTTGGCCCGGTACATGGCGAGATCGGCGCTCTGCAACAGGGTTTCCGCGTCGCTGCCATCGGTGGGGTAGAGGGCGATGCCGATACTGGCCGAGACGTGGATGTTGTTGGCCTCGATGGCGATCGGTGCGGTGAGTTCTTGCAGACAGGATTCCGCCGCGGCTGCCGCCCCGGAGGCATCGATGTTGCCATCCAGGAGGACCAGGAACTCGTCCCCGCCGTGTCTGGCTAGGGTGTCGGTGCCGCGCAGGCGTTCGGTCAAACGTGTACCCACCGCGGCCAGCACGCGGTCTCCCACCGCATGGCCCAAGGTGTCGTTGATCGTCTTGAATCCGTCCAGATCGAGCAACAGCAGGGCCAGGTGCCCGCCGTCGCGGCGCGTGCGCCGAATGGCATGCGCCAGCCGGTCCTCGAGCAGGGAGCGGTTCGGTAGTCCGGTCAGGGCGTCGTGGTGGGCGAGGAAGTCCAGGCGCTGCTGCGCCCGCTTGCGGTCGGTGATGTCCTGCACCGTCCCGTAGAGGGCGGTCGGTCGGCCCGCCGGGTCGCATTCCACATGGCCCAAGGCTTGCAGGTGGCATTGGGTGCCGTCGGGGCGCAGGATACGCAGTTCGTGCGCGTACGGGGTGCCGTCGGCCAGTGCGCGGGCGAGATCGGCCTCATAGACCGGGCGATCGTCGGGGTGGATCAGGTCGGGGTCGGTCTCCGGCGCCGGGGGCGCCCCGGTGGGGTCGAGCCCGAGGATGGCATAGACCTGGGGCGACCAGTGAAGTTGACCGCTGCCGACCTCCAGACGCCAGTCGCCCAGGCGGGCCAGGCGCTGTGCCTCGAGCAACCGTGCATTGGCCTGGTGCAAGTCGGGCGGCGCTGCGCCCCCGCCGCCCGGTAAGGGGGCGTCGGCAGCAGTGGCGGCGGGGGTCTGATGATCCGGAGACATAGAGTGCGCTTGCGGTGACATCGTGAGTAGCGGCGGGCGCGGGTCGGCGGTGGACTCGTGTCGGCCAACTCCCAGTCGACAGGGGTTAGGGAAAGTCCTGAACATCCTCTGTATGATGGGTCTGCGGCGGGAGCGCCAGATCGCCGGGATGGCGGGTCGCTCACCCTGCGGCACCGGCGCGACAGAGTTCGTTCATGCACTGGTCGGGGGGCGGATGTTCCCCCAGCGACTTGATCGGCTGGCAGCTTAACGCGAGTGTCGGTCCACAACCAGAGTTTTCAGCCGCTGGCGGGCCGGCCGGACGAGGCCTAGTTGGCCCGGCCGCGGCGGCAATTTTGCAAATAGCGTGTTAAGGGCCGTGCGTGAACCCTAGGCACTGCCATACAATCCACTTTTCCGCAGGGCGCCTTGGTGGCACCGGGGGTGGCGCGGGCGTGGCCGCCAGAGCGGCGGCAGGCCGGCCCGCCAGCGGTCGGGATGCGCCACCCCGGGGGTAGCCGGCCCCCAGCCCCAGTGACTAGAGCTCGCGGCCGGCCGTGCGCGACCCGACCCATGACCACCACCACCCTGATTCCACTTGCGCAACCCTGAATAACAGGTGATTCCCTACTATGATCCCGAGACGTTTCGGACTCCTTCCCCTGTGCGCAGCCCTCTCACTTGCCGCGCTGACCGCCGACCCCTGGAACCTGGCCGAGGCCGGACCCTCTGCCCGCAGCGCCGAGCAGGGTGTGCCCGGTCACTTTACCTTCGCCTCCGTGGTGCGCCGCGCCGGGGACCTGGCCGCCGCGCCCTATCAGCCGGATCAGCCCGCGCTACCCGCCTTCTTTGCCGGCCTGGACTACGATCAGTACCGCGACATCCGCTTCCGGCGCGATCAGTCGATCTGGCGATCCGAATCCCTGCCGTTCCAGGTCGAACTCTTCCCGCGCGGCGGGATGTTCAAGGACCGGGTCACGATCAACCTGATCGAAGGCGGGAAGGCCGTCCCGGTGCCCTTTAAGAGCAGTCTGTACAACTATGGCAAGAACGACGTGCCGGCGGACCTGGCGAACACGCCGGAGGACCTGGGATTTGCCGGGGTGCGGTTGCTCTATCCGCTCAATCGCGACGACGTATTCGACGAATTGGCGGTCTTTCTGGGCGCGAGCTATTTCCGCGCGGTGCCCCAGGGTCTCAACTATGGACTCAGCGCACGCGGGCTCGCCATCGACACCGGGCTCGCGAGCAAGGAGGAGTTCCCGAACTTTCGTGAGTTCTGGCTGGAGAAGCCAGACCGGGATGCGACTTCAATTACCATCTATGCCTTGCTGGACAGTCCCAGCGTGGCCGGTGCCTATCGCTTTCTCATCACCCCGGGGCTGGAGACGGTCATCGATGTGAAGGCGCAACTGTTCTTCCGGGAGCGGGTCAAGAAGCTTGGCCTGGCGCCGCTCACCAGTATGTTCTTTCATGCCGAGGATACCGACCGCTTCATGGACGACTTCCGCCCCGAGGTCCATGACTCGGACGGGCTGCTCATCGAGACCGGCACCGGGGAGCGCATCTGGCGCCCACTGGTCAATCCCAAAGGCTTGCGCATTAGCGACTTCCGTGCCGACAGCGCGCGCGCCTTCGGTCTGCTGCAACGCGACCGCGACTTTAACAACTATCAGGACCTGGAGGCCCACTACCAGAAACGCCCGAGTGCCCTGGTGGAGCCGATCGGCGACTGGGGCAAGGGTGTGGTCGAGGTGGTGGAGATCCCGAGCGACTCCGAGCGCTATGACAATATCGCAGCATTCTGGGTGCCGGAGCGTGCGCCCGCGATCGGCAAGCCCTTCGAATACAACTACCGCCTGCGTATTGCCGCCGATCCGGAGGCCAAATTGACCGGCGGTCGTACCCTGTCGACGCGCATCGGCGCTGGCGGGACCGTGGTACTGGATTCCAATAAGCGTAAGTTCGTGGTCGATTTTGGGGGGCCGACCCTGGCCAGTCTGCCGCCCGAGACCCCAGTGGAGGCGGTGGTGACCAGCTCCTCCGGGACCTTGTCCAAGTCAATCGTTCAGCCCAATCCGGAGACCAATGGCTGGCGCCTGTTCTTTGAGCTGACCCCCGATGGTGGCGTCCCGGTGGACCTGCGCGCCTATTTGCGCAATGGCAATGACGTGCTGAGTGAGACCTGGAGCTTCAAATGGATTCGCGAATGATGGGGGCGGCCCCGGCGATCGGCGGCGGCCAGGGCGGCGATCTCTGGGCGGGCGTGGCGGGGCGGGTAACCGACTATCTGCGCGCCCTGGGGATCGAGGACCAGTTGCACCTGGAGCGGTTGGCCGCGCGTATTCGCCAGCGCCTGGAGACCCGCGCCGCCGCGGTGCCGCTGGAAGACCCGCTGGAGGCCGCCATCGAGGAGGCCTACGGCGCGCTCGATGCCTGGTTGTGTGCCGAGTTGGGGATCGAAGGGGACCGTTCTGCACTCTTCACGGCCCGCGCGGCCGTGTTGAGCGGCGCCGTGCCGCATTGGGCGGCGCGCTTCGCCGGCGTCTCCGGGGAGTCGCGTGCCGCGGCCATCCAGGCCGCCGTCGTGCAGGCGCTTCCCCCCGACGCGCCCCTCGCCATGGTGCCGAACACCATCGATCTATTCTGGCGCCGCGTGGGTCATGCCATTGCCGCGGCCCTGCGGCACCTGCTCGGTATGTTACCGGCCGATGCTGCGGCGGCCGCTTCGCATCAGGGGCGCCCGCAATGAGCAGTGACGCACTGACTGGAGTACGCGGGCACCAATTGCGCCGCATCCTCTTTTTCTCGCTGGTGCTGCTCACCACGCTCGGCGCATTGAGTCTGTTGAGCGTTGCCTTCCAGGATGGCGGGACCCAGCCGCTCGAGCTGGTGATGCTCATCCTCTATGCGATCCTGACCCTGTGGATCAGCGCCTCCTTCTGGACCGCGACCATCGGGTTTGCCATCCTGCTGACCGGGCGCGACCGCTATGCCATCGCCACCGCGGACACCCGCGATCCGGCCAAGGACGCGCCGAGCGCTCCGTTCAAGACGGCGCTCGTGATGCCGGTCTACAATGAGGACCCGGTGCGGGTCTTTGCCGGGCTGCGGGCCGTCTGGCAGTCATTAGCGGAGACCGGCCAACAGGAGGGTTTCGAGGTCTTCGTGGTGAGCGACACCCGCGATCCGGATATCTGGGTGCAGGAGGAGTTGCTGTGGCGCCAATGGGCGATGGAGCTCGGCACGCCGGCCCGGCTGTTCTACCGCAACCGGGTGGAGAATACCAGCCGTAAGAGCGGCAACATCGCGGACTTCTGCCGCAATTGGGGCGGGCGCTATCGCTATATGATCGTGCTCGACGCCGACAGCATCATGTCCGGTGAGACCTTGGTCGAGATGGTGGCGCGCATGGAGCGCAATCCCGGCGTGGCCCTGATCCAGGTGCCCCCGGTGCCGGTGAACCGCGCCTCATTCTTTGCGCGCATGATCCAGTTCGCCGGTAGCCTGTATGGGCGGATGTTTACCGCCGGGCTCTCCTATTGGCAGCTCGGCACCAGCAACTTCTGGGGTCACAATGCCATCATCCGGGTCAAGCCCTTCGCCCAGCATTGCGGGCTACCCAAGCTGCCGGGGCGCGAACCCTTCGGCGGGGAGATCCTGAGTCATGACTTTGTGGAGGCGGCACTGCTGCGTCGCGCCGGCTGGGGGGTCTGGTTGGCCTATGACCTGGGCGGCAGTTTCGAGGAGATCCCGCCCACCCTGATCGACTATGCCAAGCGTGACCGCCGTTGGTGCCAGGGCAATCTCCAGCACAGCCGCCTGGTCTTGGCGCGTGGATTCAAGCCATTAAATCGGCTGCACTTGGTCATGGGCGTGATGTCCTATATGGCGTCCCCCCTGTGGCTCATCTTTCTGGTGATTACCGGTATTGCCGCTTATTTGCAGAGTTTGGTGGAGCCAGTCTATTTCTTCGGCAACAATTTCCTGCCGGTCTGGCCCGAGACCTTTACGGTCGAGATGACCACGGTATTGTGGGTGACGCTCGCCATGCTCTTCCTGCCCAAGCTCCTGGCCCTGGTCCTGCTGGCCGCCAAGCGCAAGCTGCGTCCGCAATTCGGCGGCCTGGTGCGGGCGACCTTCAGCGTCCTGCTGGAGAGCCTGTTCTCGGTGTTGCTGGCACCCGTGCTGATGCTGTTCCAAAGCAAGTTCGTGGCCGCGATCCTGTTGCGCCAGAACGTGGGCTGGCCGGCCCAACAGCGTGGCGACCATCAGACCGGATTCGCCGAGGCCTTCGGTACCCATCTCTCACATACCCTGATCGCCGCGGTGGTCGGCTTCCTGAGCTATCGCTATGTGCCCGCGTTCTTCTGGTGGTTCACCCCGGTGCTGGCGGGCCTCGCGCTGGCGATCCCGGTGTCGATGCTCACCAGCCGGGTATGGCTCGGTCAATTGGCCCGGCGTGCCGGTATCTTTCTGACCCCGGAAGAGACGACTCAGCCGCGGGTGTTGCAATTGCTGGAGCAGAACCTGGCGGCCGCCGAATCATCGGCCTGCGACTCGGCAACCGGGGACGATCTATGGTATCAGGCGGTGGTCAATCCCTGCGCCTATTCGCTGCACGCCTCATTGCTGCCGGACGAGACGCCCAATCGTCGTCGCCGCCATTACCTGGAAGGCCTGATCTTTCAACTCCAGGACGATGGCGCTCATACCCTGAAGGCGGCGGAAAAACGCGCGCTGGTGTCGCATCGCGACGGTCTGTATGAATTGCACACCCTGCTGTGGGCGGGGGCGCGTGCCCCGCGGGTGGGACGCCCGGCCGCGGTGCCGAACGAGGGGGGCTGACGCGCTCCCCGCTCGGCGCTCAACTCGCGGTCATCGTTGGCGTCGGGCGGGCTATTGTATGTGGCGGCCCTGCCCCAATGTTGTGGGGCCATCTCCCACTTAGCCCAAAACGAAAGCAATGGAAATCCTGGAAGCGCACGAAAAAATTCACGAGGCCGGTCATGGCCATGGTCATCATGCCGAACATGGCGTTCCGAGCGCTAATACGAAACACATCGCGGTACTGATCAGCTTGTTGGCGGCCTTACTGGCGATCACCGACACCGCGGGCAAGAGCGCCCAGAATACCTCGGTGACCGCCAATATCGAGGCGGCCAATCTGTGGAGCTTCTTTCAGGCCAAGTCGATCCGCATGACCGTCATGCAGGTGCAGGCCGATGCGCTGATGCTCAATCCGCCCGCTGCCGGATCGGAGCAGGCGCAGGCCGTCGAGAAGCAAATCCAGAGATGGAAGGCCACCGCGGCCCGTTACGACTCGGAGCCCGAAACGGGTGAAGGACGCAAGGAGTTGTCGCAAAAGGCCAAGGCCGCCGAGCAACGGCGCGATAAGTCGCTGGCCGCCTATCACCTGTTTGAATACGGTGCCGCCGCCTTGCAGTTGGCCATCGTGTTATCCTCCGCGGCAGTCGTCACCGGGGCCATGCTCTTGGCCTGGTTGTCCGGCGGCTTGGGTCTCATCGGCGCCGGCTTCGGCCTATTGGGCTGGTTTGGCCCAACCTTGTTGCACCTATAAGCCCGGAAAGAGTCATTGTCCGCAAATGAACGCAAAAGACGCAAATTAAGATTAGATTCTGAGCCTCAGCCCCGTGATAGCCTGCGAGGTGAACCGGCTGCCTGGCTCAGACTCCTGATTATTTGCGTTCATTTGCGTTCATTTGCGGACGAATCTTCCTGTTAATCCCGTCTACTTTTATATGCCAAGCGCAGGTTTGAATCGCTTTGCGATGTGGGTTTCGTCGTATTCGTGGCATCTAGGGTCGGCCGAACATGATATAGGTCGTGGTCGACCCGTTCCCCGCGATCCCCAGTGCCAGATAGGCGGGACCCAGCCAGGTATCGGCCCCGAGGAAGAGGCTGCTGCCGAAACGGGTTCCGGGCTGGGTCCATCCCGGGTCGGTACGCTCCAGCCGGCCGACCTCCAGTGAGCCGCCGAGATAGATGCCGCGACCCAGCGGCGGCGTCAGGCTGGCAATCTTGCGGGCATAGACGAGCGAGCCGAAGGCGAAGCGGTTGGCACGGAATTGGTCGGTGGAATAGCCGGACAATTTCAGAAAGCCGCCCAGCGTGAATTGGTCGTAATAGGGCATCGCATTGCCGATGGTCGTGCCGGCCATGACTCGCGTGCTGAGTGTGTTGGGCCCGCGGCTATAGGCCGCGGTCCAGCGCCCTGACACCCGGTTAAAACTCAGATCCGCCCCCATGGCGCGCTGGGGCGACACTGCATCGAATAACACGCGGTTCCCGTGTCGGGGGAAATAGGCGCTGTCCAGGGTGTCATAGACGAAGCTGCCGCGCAGTCCGTTCTCGTTACTGGTCCCCTCCGGGAGTTTAGAGGTGCCGGTGTCGCGTCGGACGACCACGGTGTTCAGGATCGCGCCCAGGCGCAGTTGCGCGTTCGACCCGAATAGCTTCGTGCCCCAGTCCAGCCCGAGCGCGCTGCGGGTCACATCATAGCGTGCGACGCGGGAGTCCCGCGCAAAGACACTGAGCGGGGCGCTCAGGATGTCGGCGCTCGGCAGGATAAAGGCCGGCCCGGCGAGTGAGAGTGGCTGATAGAACTCGCTATAGAGGTCAAGCGTGCTGCCAAGCTGGGCGGTGGTATACCACTCGGCCCCGAGTCGATTGACCCAGGTGCGGCGATAGGTCCCACGCACGCCGATAGCGATGTCGCCCTCGAAATCGGTCGAGATCCCGGCCCCGAAGGTGAGATAACCGGGTCCCCAGGGCTTCTCGCGGGCATTGACGATCAGGCGGTTGGCGTCCTCGGGCGCGTCTCCCGGGCGTCCCGGGCGAGGCTCCAGATGATAATTGATGTTGGCAAAGTCGCCCTGGCCATAGATCGCGGAGATGTCCGAGTCCAATTGTCGGCGCGCCAACGGCCGGCCCTCCTGGTGTACAATCAGTGGATTGAAGACGGCGGGGTTGACGCGGTGCAGTCCAACGACTTTCACCTCAGTGATAGGGACGGTATCAGGCGCCGGGTGCCGACGGCTCGCCTGCCAGGCGGCCCAGTCCGCCGGACTCAGGCTCAGGTGCCGCAGGCGCGATGCGGCGGCATGGCCGGCGGCGACCCCGATACGGATGGCATCGGCGGCGCGATTGAAGTCGGTGGAGCTGATATCGCCCAGGTCGGGTGAGATCAAGATGTCATTGGGGCCGAGTGTCTTGAGCGAGCGATCGACATTCTGCTGGGTGAGGATCGCCACCATCTGACCGAGCACCCCGACCACCGAACTCAATTGTTCCGGCGGCAGATAGGAACTCCCCAGGTTGACCGCGATCACCAGGTCCACACCCAGGCCGCGCGCCACATCAATAGGGAGGTTACGCACCAGCCCGCCATCCACATAGGCATGGTGGTCGATCCGCACCGGGGCGAAGACCCCGGGTACCGACATGCTGGCTCGCATTGCCTCCGGCAGGGCGCCGGAGTCGAAGACCTTCATGGTGCCGTTCTCCAGGTTGGTGGCGACGGCGCGGAATGGGATCGGCAGGTCGTCGAAGCGGCGCACGCCATCGGCGTTCTTCACCAGATTGCTGAAAAACAGCTCGACCTTCTGTCCGGCCAGGGCGCCCTGGGGCAACTGAAACAGGTCGCTTAAGAAGGCCCCGGGCGGTTGCTTGGCGAGCCCATCCTTGGGTACACGCAGCTTGTCGGCATTGACCCCGATGCTGAAGTCGAATGAGGGTTGCAGGTCCTGCTCCTTGCGGCGGATGGGCCAATCCGCCCGCGGCGGGTCGTCGACGAACAGTTGGTTCCAGTCCGCGGAGCTCAGGTGCTGCTGCATCTGCGCCGGGCTTAGGCCGCTGGCATAGGTCCCGCCGACCAGGGCGCCCATGCTGGTACCCACCACCACGCTGATCGGGATGCGCAGTTCTTCCAGCACCTTGAGCACACCCACATGGGCCGCCCCGCGCGCCCCGCCGCCACTCAACACCAGGCCGATGCGGGGGCCGGGCGTGGCGCCCGCAATGGCATTGGGCAGGGTGTAGCAGCACAGCAACAACAGCATGATCAGGCGGCGCATCAGCGGTACTCCAGTGCGCGGGACATAAGCCAAGAAAAAGCAGTTAAGCCGCAAATGAACGCAAAGAAACGCAAAATATGAAAATGGGCTATTGGTTTCTCTGAAGTAAGCTCGGCTTACCTGCCGGGTGGATTGTCTGCTCCAGCGAACAACGGGTAACCCCTTATATTGATTTGCGTTCGTTTGCGTTCATTTGCGGCTAAATCCTATTTGTATTTTCACGGTGAAGCCTCTACCCCTTCAGATCCCCTCAACCTCGATTCCGTGTTCAGCCAGCCAGGTCTTGCGCTGGACATAATCGGGCATGGCGCGCTCGACGCGCAGCCAGAACGCGGCTGTGTGGTGCGGCTCGTGCAGGTGGGCGATCTCATGCACCACCACATATTCAGCAATGCGCGTCGGCAGCAAGATCGCCTTCCAGTGAAAATACAGCCAGTCGCCCTTGCCGCAAGAGCCCCAACGGTAGCCCAGGTCTTGTACCTTCACCCCGGCAGGTGTGACTTCCATACGCGACTGATAGTCGGCGACACGGCCGGCTAGCCAGGCGCGTGCATGTGTACTGTACCAGCGGATGAAGTGCGCGCGTGCATCAGGCAAGGCATCGCGGCGCAGGGCAAAACGACCGTTCGCGAGCCGCAGCGGCACCGCCTGTTCATCGACCAACTTCAGTCGATGGCTGCGCCCCAGATACAGAAGGCCCTCGCCGTCCACGAATTGCTTATGTGGTACTTGCCGGTGCAGTCGGTCCTTCTCGGCCAGCTTGGTATAGATCCAGAAGCGCTTCTCCAGCACGAACCACCATACCTGTCTCCAGGTCGGACAAGCAGTCGCCCGCCTGCTGGGGGCGGTGGTGGCACATCCGCGTATTGACCGGCTCATCTTAGCCGAATCCGAGCATGTACCATAGGACTTACGGGTTCAAACCGTGTCGCCGACTGAGTCGGATGCCAGACGCGGCGAGGGAAACGGCTTACAGCGCGTTCGGCCTGTCGGTTTAGCGCTCCCTGCGGCAGCGCCGGGCTCGATCGCGAAGAATGCCGCGACTTGCCGGTTGTCCCGCTTGTGTTTGCGCAGCAGCGAGACGGTGCCCTCGCCGTCGATCGGTCCGGCGATGTAGGCGGCGTCGACTGGGCTGAGTTCGTTGACTTCGCGTTAGTCGCTCATGGGTTTTTTGCGCGCAAAAAAAAAGGGCCTTGGATGTGACTCCAAGGCCCGCTGATGGTGGAGGCGGCGGGACAGTGATTCCCCATCTTTCGATAGGGCCTGGACTATACCTTCATCCGGTCCGGTGACGACCCGGTGGTCCGGATGCGGGGCGTGTTATCCGCGTTAACCGCGGATCCTAGTGGCCGCTCGACCGTTATCCGGTTCAGCGACTCTATGAGTCTCTACAGGGCAGGCCTGAGGTTGGCCCTCTTCCTACCCCTCGGGGTTGCCATGCCGGTCTTGAGCCGGCTTGAGGGTTCTCCGATGTGAGCCCCGTTTTCACTTTGCCCTTACGAGCAAAGGCGACCGATTGTGTTGATCGAACCCGCGTCCGCAAGCCCTCTGCCGTTGGTACTACATGCTTAGCCCGTTCTACTTTTTTTAGCCTTCCCGCGCCCGAAGGGCAGGGCGCACGGTCGGCGATTCCAAATTTGGGGTTTTAGCGGATCAGGTCTGGACTCCCGTCACCGCGATCCTATGTGTTGTTACCCCCGGAACCCGATGCCCACAGGCAAACATCGGTCGGAGGCCCGCTGGGATTAAGCAGCGAGGGCGTAGTTGTCGTCGTTGGCAACTAGAATTTGCAGACGGTTTAACGAGGTACCTGCACCTCGGCATGCACCTAAGGTTTCGCGACCCACGTCGAAACCAAGTCGCCCCCAAGTGTCTGGGGCACTATAGGCCCTGCGGGGCTCCGGGGCAAGGGGAGAGACTTGCTTTCATTGGCGGCGCAACGACGCCAACTAGGTTGACGTGCGTGCGCGCCATCGCCACCATGACCGCCACCCGACTCGCCCCGGAGACCGGAATGAAAAAGCCACACATGCAGTTCGATTTCAGCTTCTCCAACGCGTCCGGCGCGCGTCCACGCGACGAAACCGATCCGTTTCGCATCCTGGTGCTCGGCCGCTTTGGCGGCGCCGCCGTGCCCTTGGCGCAGCGCACGCCGATCGGGGTCGACATCGACAACTTCGAACAGATCTTCGCGCGCCTGGCGCCGCGCCTCGAACTGGTGCTGGACGGCACGCCCCTGACGATCGAGTTCGGCTCACCCGACGACTTTCACCCCGACCGCTTGTTCGAGCGCCTGGCGCCCTTCGTTGCGCTGCGTCGACTGCGCACCGAGCTCGCCGACCCGGCGCAGTTTAGTCGGGCGGCGGCGGCCCTGGGTGGTACACCGGCGGCGGCGCCCGACCCCGTCGGCCCCGCGAGTGTGGAGGGTGCGGACGATCTCGAACGCCTGTTGGGGCGCGCACCGAGCACGCCCCCGGCGGCGGCCGCCGGGGGCGCCGACCTGACGGCTTGGCTGCACGCCATGGTCTCCCCGCACGTGGTGCCGGACATCGGCCACGAGCAGCGTGTACTGCTCGCCGCGGTGGACGAGGCGATTGCCGAACAGATGCGGCGCGTGCTGCACGACCCGGCCTTTCAGGCGCTGGAGTCCCTTTGGCGCGGGGTGGAGCGCCTGGTGCGCGAGCTGGACCTCGGTGAGACGCTGCACCTGTCCCTGCTCGATGTGACGCGCGACGAACTGGCGCAGGACCTGGCGACGCACGGGGCGGACCTGGCGCGTTCCGTGCTCCACGGTCATCTGTGCGGACCCCGGACCACGGCGCCCGATGGCCAGCCCTGGTCGCTCTTGGTGACCGATCTCGACTTCGGTGCCGATCTCGATGAGTTGCAACTGCTCGCCGTGCTGGGGGCCATGGCCGGGCGTGCCGGCGCGCCGCTGCTGGCCGCGGCCCGGCCGTCTCTGCTCGGCTGCGCCACGGTCGAGCGGTTAGGCGATCCGCCCACCTGGCAGCCGCTGGAGGCCGCCACCTTGGACTTCTGGCAGGCGTTGCGCCAAAGCCCGGTCGCGCCCTGGATTGGGCTGGCCGCCCCGCGCATCCTCGTGCGGCTGCCCTATGGTAAGGACAGCGACCCGATCGGTGCATTCGCCTTCGAGGAGCTGGCGGTGCGCGAGCACGCGGACTATCTGTGGGGTAGCCCGGCGCTCGCACTCGCGTTGTTGGCGGGGCAGGCCTTTATGGAGTCCGGTTGGGAGCTGGACCTGGAGACCGGTCGCGACCTGGGCGACCTGCCCAGCCACATCTATCGCGACGAGGGCGCGGCGCAGCAGCAGCCCTGTGCCGAGATTGCGATGGGCGAGGCGGCGGGCGCGGCCGTGCTGCGGGCGGGCGTCATGCCGCTCTTGAGTTACCGCAACCGCAACGCCGCGCGCCTGCTGCGCTGGCAGTCGATCGCCGACCCGGCGCGGGTGCTGGCGGGGGCTTGGGCGGGGGCATAGCCTGGATTTCTCAAGAGTCTCACGCCAAGGCGCCAAGATCGCCAAGAAAGCAGTCGATTAGGGGGCGTTGGTCCGCCCAGCGGACCCTACGGGCGCAGCACAAGCCGTAGGGTTCGCGGTGCGAACCGATGGCCCCTTGGCGTGCTTGGCGCCTTGGCGTGAGCTATTCGGGTTAGTCGCCTGTCCCACCGGGCGGCTCAACCGCCAGTGCTGCCAACCGGCGGCGCCAGCAGGTGCCGCACCGCGGGGGGTTGGTCGCCGCGGTGCAGGGCGTGGATGCGCGCCTGGAGCAACCGGTCGGTGCCGGCCACCCGCTCGTGGTGGCGCAGGTGGGCGAGCCAGGAGCCCTCGACGAAATATTCCACATAGAGGCCGGGTGCGGCGGCGTCCTCCATGATCCACCACTGGATGACCCCGAGTCGGCGCCGCGACTGGGCCAGTTGCGCCATCAGGGCCAGGAAGGCGGGGGTGTCGGAGGGGTCGATGCGGTATTCGATGGCCGTCATCACCGGCCCCCGATCCTGCGGCCGGTCGAGCAAGATCAGCGGCGGGGGCCAGTGCATCGAGGGCGCCACGTCCGGCACATCGCCTTCACCCACCCGCACCCGCCAGGTGAGCGCTACGCCGAGTAGTGCGCCGACGGCGGCGATCAGCAGGGCCTCGTCGACCCCGAGCACGGAGGCGGTCTTACCCCAGATGACCGAGCCCAGGGCCATGCTGCCGAAAAAGAGCGTCAGAAAGATCGACAGTCCCCGGGCGCGCACCCAATTGGGCAGCGCTAATTGGGCCGAGACCTGGAGCGTAGACAGCACGAAGAGCCAGGAGATACCGCCGAGCAGCGAGGCCAGCGCGGCCGCCGTGGGATTGGCGATCAGGGAGAAGACGGCGAGCACCAGGGCGGTGCCCAGGCTGCCGGCGACCACGGTGCCATGGCCCCCCAGCCGCGGCTTGACGTGCGGCAGCAAGAGTGCGCCCAGCACCGCACCGACCCCCACGCAACCCATGAGTAAACCATAGAGCCGGGCGCCGCCCCCGAGCGAGTCCTTGGCGATGATCGGCAGGAGCGCCCAGTAGGCGCTGGCGAACAGGAAAAAGGCGATCCCCCGCACCAGGGTCGCACGTAGCGGCGCGCTGTGCAGGGCAAAGCGCAGCCCGTTGCGCATGGCCTCGCCGAGGCCCTCTGCCGGCAGGGTCGAGTGGGTCGCGCCGGTGGGCCGCCACCAGGCCAGCGCCGCGGCGATGACGAGGAAACTCAGTGCATTGACGGCGAAGGGGGCGACAAATCCAAGCTCGACGATCAGCACCCCCGCCAGCGCCGGGCCAATGGCGCGGCTGACATTGATCCCCATGGAGTTCAGTGCGATGGCCTGACCCAGGGCCGGGCGCGGCACCAGTTGCGGGACGATCGCGAGCCAGGCCGGGGAGATAAAGGAGGCGCCCATGCCCAGCAGGAAGGTGCAGAACAGGAGCGCCCGGGTATCGATCCGCCCGGTCGCGACCAGGGCCGCCAGGGTGGCCGCCACCAGGGCCATCAGCGCATTCACCGCGAGCAGCAGCCGGCGGCGGTCGAAGATGTCGGCGAGCGCCCCGGACGGCAGCGCCAGCAGGAAGGCCGGGGCCATGGTCGCCACCTGCACCAGGGCCACCATCAAGGGGTCGGGGGCCAGGGTGGTCATCAGCCAACTCGCGCCCACGGTGTTCATGCCGGTGCCGATGTTGGAGATGACCGTAGCCGTCCACAAGACGGTGAAGGCGCGGTAGCTGAAGGGGGACCAGGCGGAGGGGAGGTCGGCGGATCGGGTGGCCATGATTGCGTTGGGTGTCGGGTGGCGGCGCTTGGAGAACCGTTGGCACCCTGTCACCAAACCGGCGTGCCGTCAACGTCGACGGGTGCCGTCCCCAGGGCGGAACCGTTCTAGCCAGGACTCTCTGTTGCAACCGGCGGTTGTCCGCAACACTGGACAACGCCAGGTGGCCCGGGTATAAAGCACGTCGGTCCCCTTACTGTCCGAGGCCCCGTGCGTGAACCTTCGTGAGG
>NZ_CAJAXH010000294.1 GCF_903946935.1 uncultured Thiodictyon sp. | reverse complement strand
TGCAATAATCAAACGCCGTATTTATTAGCCGTTAAGTAAGCCTCTATCTCAAAATGGTTCTTAGACAGCCTCTTAGACCCAGCTACCCCTGGTATACCTTGCGGGCCGATGTCGCCGGTATCACCCTTCGGACCCTGTGCGCCGGTCGCACCGATCGCACCGGTATCGCCCTGCGGGCCTTGCGGACCGATTGCGCCAGTCAAGCCGATCGGGCCGATGTCGCCCGTATCGCCCTTCGGACCCTGTGCGCCGGTCGCACCGATCGCACCGGTATCGCCCTGCGGGCCTTGCGGACCGATTGCGCCAGTCGAGCCGATCGGGCCGATTGGACCAACCTCGCCCTGCGGACCTTGCGGACCCATTGGCCCGATTGGCCCTTGAGGACCAATGGAACCAGCCGCGCCACCAATGCTCAGTTGCCAATTGACCGGTTGCGGGCCGCCATCATCCACCGTGAGTAGATAACTCCCTGGGCCAGGCGGCGCCCATGTCACCTTGAGGAGATCGTTGTTGTAATCGGGAAGCAGTGTCTGAGGCTGCCCATTGATCGTAACGGCAGGCGCCCTTTTGCAGTTCATCTTTTTGCAAAGAGAGGCCCCATTGATACTAATGAGCGCAGGCGCCACTGAGTCATCGACCGTGACGCTGTAGATCTCGGGCGCACCGTTGTTCACGGGCGAGTGATCGGCGAGTGCGGGCAGCGCGCCAACGCTGCAGAATAGCCCGAGAAGGATTGCCAGCTGACGACGACGAAAGCGGGGGTGCGTATTTGTGCTGTTCATGGTCATTCTTCGTTGATCTGAGAAAACGTTGATTCAGCCGGGTGGGGCCGGCTTGCTGCGCGAACACATGAGACCTTGGTGCAGATTAGGCGAGAACCTGGCAAGGAAACGTGAAGCGGCGCACGCTTCTTAACCCGAAGTTAACGATTTTTTGTTGCAATGGGACTCTCTGGGCCCTTCGTGACGTTGCGGTGCAACTGCTCTTTCCGGGATAACCGGCGGCGGGCGTCGGTAACCAAGAATTGTTATCGGATAAAGAGCGGTTGGCACGCCAGGGCGCCGAGCTCGCCAAGACTTTTCAGTGCGTTATCAGCGTTGCGCCAGTTACCCGGAGGGTGATCTGGAGAGTGGCTTTACGGTGAAAGTCGCGCCGGGAGCGCGCTCCACTTCTCCCTCTCCTATTGGGGGAGGGCGGGGTGGGGGAACGGCCAAGGCGCCCTCTACTTTCATCGCTCGGGGTGGCGCGGGCGCCATGGCCGTTACCCGATCATATTTCTTGGCGAGCTTGGCGCCTTGGCGCGAGCAATTCCCGGGGCTAGGATCATCCTAGAAAAAGCCATTGGTCCGCGAAAAACGGGAATGAACGCGAATCAGAACAATGAGTTGCCTGTCGGGCGGGCAGTCACCCTGGGGGTGATCCACGCCACACAATTATCTCTTTGTTCTATTTCGCGTTTTTCGCGGCCGAATTGGCGGACTTAGGATCATCCCTCCGGCCACCAGCGAGGCTTGCGCCGCGCCTACCGCCCCCGCCGGTTCATCTGTGCCGATGCCTCCTGGAACAGGTCGATGAAGCGCCGCTGGTAGCGCCGCAGGTACTTGTCACGCAGATAGGCCACCTTGGTCACCTCCCAGGGGAACAGGTGACTTAAGTCCCGGCGGCCCAGGTCCGCGTCCAGGGTCGGCTCATAGGCCAGGTCTGCGATGATGCCGATGCCCATCCCCTCGCGCACATAGGTCTTGATCACATCGGTGTCCGCGGCGCTCAGGACCACGCGCGGGCGCAGTCCCTCGCGAGCAAAGGCCGTGCTGAAGTTGCCGCGCCCGGTGAAGCCGAACACATAGGTGATCATCGGATACTCGCAGAGCAGTTCCAGGGTCATGACCGGGACCGCCAGCAGCGGATGCCCCAGGGGGGCGATGACACAGCGGTTCCAGCGGTAACAGTGGACCGCCTCCAGGGCCGGCTCGTTGGCCAGGGCCTCGGTACAGATCGCCAAGTCCACCGAGTCACGCACCACCAACTCGACCAGTTGACCCGGCGTGCCCTGGTGGATCTGTACCTCCACCTCCGGAAACTCGCCGGCAAAGCGCCTAACCACCGGCGGCAGGATATAGCGCGCCTGGGTGTGGGTCGCCCCGATGCGCAGGGTCCCGCTGGTCTGACCCGACTGATCCCGCCCCACCGCGGCCAGGCTCGCGGCACCGGCCAGGGTCTGACGGGCATAGACCACCGCCGCCTCCCCCGCCTCCGTCAGCCCCGCGAGGCGCTTGCCTTGGCGGTGGAAGAGCCGCGTGCCCAGCTCGTCCTCCAGTTGCTTGAGGTGCTGAGACACCGCGGACTGGACCAGGTGGAGTTGCTCCGCCGCCCGGCTGACGCTGAATCCGTTCTCCGCCAGGGTGACCAGTGAGCGTAACTGACGCAGCTCCATCGGACGCCTCCCTTACCCAAAATACGACATTTGCTCACGCCAAGCCGCCAAGCCGCCAAGCCGCCAAGCCGCCAAGAAAAAATAACGGCGTCTTACACTGCCACGACCATCTGCCCGGTGAGCCATCCGACGCTGGTAATGCACTGAATAACCTTGGCGTCTTGGCGTCTTGGCGTGAGAGCGGCCCTTTCAAGGCTTAGGGAACCCCCGACAACGGCCGCATCTCCACGTCGCAGCGCCCGCCGAGCTGGACCTTGGTTGGGCTACCGCCGCCCTGGCAGGACTCGCCCCGGTCCTTGACCCGGCAGGCGATCTCCACCGGCCGGCCCTGATTGATCCAACTCGGGGTCTTGCGATAGCGGCCGACCGTCTTGAAGGAGCAGCCGGCCGGTATCCCGTAGGGCGGGCAAGAGGACGGGCTGCGCAGCGAGACCTTGCGCGCGTCGACGACAAAGCCGGGATAACGGTCCTCGATCTTGATGACGTCCCCCTCGGGCTTCTCCTCGAACAGGAACTGTTTGAAGCTGTAGCCGCCACCCGACTTGGCACCGACCTGGATGCGGGTGTCCGCGAGCAACGCATAGTCGCCACCGCGGCTGGCCACCGCACCCGAGATGTACTCCACCCGGTCATTCTTGGGGAAGCACTTACCCATGGCCGGGGCATGATAGTAGTGGCGCAGCTCCTTGAGGTCCGCCAGCGGCGTGCCGGGGAAGATCTCCGCCAGGTCGGAGTCGTTGCCATACAGGATGCGCTCCACGTCACCCACGTTCTGGGCATACATCGCCTGGAGCTTGGCATAGTCAGGGTCCGCGGCCAGATCCGGGCGCATGAAGCAGGAGGTCAGGCCCGAAATCTGGGTCAGATACTCGTCCCAGATGTTGTACTGGGAGACCGACGAGGAGGCGCCCTGGAAGTCCCCGGGGAAGCCGCACCCCTTGCCCCTCTGGCACTGACCGACCGCGCGGTTGCGGATGGACAGCGCAATGACGTTGCGCTCGCAGGTGCCGTAGGCGTTGCAGCCGCGCTTCAGATGCCCCTCGTGCAGGGCGGTACGCATCACATAGTCCAGATGCTTGGCGCGCGCGAGCTCGGTGTCCGAGCCCAGGCGCCCATTGGCGCGGATAAAGCCGTCCCAGGCACTGGCCAGGGCCGCACGCCGACCGGTCAAGGAGCGGTTGGCCGACTCGCACTGGGGGGAGGCGTGGAAGGCGCGGACGATCCGGTCCAGGCTGGTCGCCCCCTCGCTCCCGCCGCCCTTGCCCGAGCGCGGCGGCGGGTCGAAGAAGGGCGCCTTCTTGAGCGCATAGAGCTGGCGCACGTCGATGACGTTTTTCACCCCCGGCGCACAGTGGTGGTTCTGGACCTCCAGCTTGGCGCGCCCCGCCACCGTTTGCTTGAAACGCTGCGTATCGGCAGCGCTCGCCCGGCGCGGGTCGACCACCACCTCGAAGCCCACGTAGGGCGTGCCCTGCCCGTCGGTCAGCGGCTTGCCGTCACGGATCGCCAGACAGGGGATGACCGAGGTGCCCTGGGTGAGGGTCCCCGCCGGGGCGCCGGCCCCGGGCACCCCATCCGCGCTGTAGAAGGGCACGGTGAAGGACCCGTTGAACTTGTAGATCGTCATCACCGGTGTGGCCGGGATGCCCGCCTGGGCGACCTGAGCGATGAGGAGCAACAGGAGTGCAGCGATTCGGTAGCGCATAGTGTACGAAGACTCCGAATGAAGGGCTGATCAAAGGTTAGCGTCCGGCAACCCAAGGCCTCGGCCTTGGGGGCGGGCGCTCAACTCGCGGTCGGCGCCCCGGCCCAGAACCGATCCAGCGCCGCCACCAACTCCGGCAGGCGCTCCCACTGGGGCAGACCCAGGTGCGGGGCCAGGGTCTCATACTGCCAATTAGGGTGGAGTGCGACGAATCCGGGCAGTTTCTCGAAGGTGACATAGGGGTCGCGGTCGGCGATGGCCAGGACCGGCAGGTCTGCGGGCAAGAGTGCATAGAGACGCGCCGGGGCATCGCGGGTAAAGAGCTGCATCGACAGGAACATCAATGGGGCATGGCGGGCGCCCGGCTGGTGCGAGGTCGCATAGGCATAGTCGAGCACGGCCGCCGGGGCCTTGCCGACGAACGACTGGCCGAGGTAATAGTTGATGCTGCGGCGCGAGGAGACGAGTGCGAAGGCGGCCGCCCCCAGCCCCGGCAGGGTCAGCAGCCAGTGCAGGGGCTTACCGACCGCCGGGCCGAACGGCTGGCGCGCGCCGAACCCGGTGGGCGAGATCAGCGCCAGCGAGGCGATCCGCCCCGCGACCTTGAGCGCCGCGCGGGCGGCAAATTCGCTGCTGAGCGACAGGGCCACCACATCGGCCGGCTGCTTCACCACCTGGTCCAGGAAGTCGACCAGGGCCGCGGTGAAGCGCTCCGCCGAGTAGGGACCGACCGGCCGCTCCGAATGACCGAAGCCGGGCAGCTCCAGGCTATAGACCGGGCGCTGCCCGCGATAGTGATCGAACAGCGGTTTGACCTCGAAGCTGCTCGGCGCGGCATTGACGCTATGCACCAGGACCAGCGGCCGGCCGCTGCCGACGCTGTCACCGTACCAGGCCAGCCGCTCGCCCGCGCGGGTCACCAGGGTGTGGCGAGGGGCGTCGAGCGCCTCGGGAAGTGGCGTGCGCACGGGGGTCGGAGTCTTTGTCATGGTGCTCTCCAGCAGGTTAGCCAGGGCTCGGAGCGAGCCGGGGGGCGCCTATTGTCGCACTTCCCATCCACTGTGTTACCAGGCATAGGCGCCTGTCCGCGGGAGCGGCGGCTCGCCGCGCCGCGATCGGCGTGGCAAATCCGCCCCGACCGCCCGGCCGCCGCCCGCCGCGCGAGGCTTCAGGCCACCGCCCGCTGCCCCAACCCCAAGGGGTCCGCCGGGTCGACATGGTCCATGAAGGGCAGCTTACGGTCGCTATGGGTCACCTGATAGATCAGCCCCATCCAGTTGCCCATCACCCCCTCGGCGGTATCGTGCCAGGTGTTGTCCAGGCGGAACACGATATGCTCCTCCGGCAGGGGCGGCGGCTCGCGGCCCGCCGCCAGGGCGTCGCGCAGGCGCTGCGCGTGCTCGTCCAGGATGGCGCGGGACTGCAGGGTCAAATAGCCCGTGGGAAAGGGCGGATAGTCGCGCCGCTCCCCGGCGGCGAAGCGCTTGACCTCGCGCTTGTACTCCTTGAGCAGCGAGATGGTGTCGTACTCCGGGTGCCCCTGAAAGAAGACCTGCCGGAAGCCATCGGCACTCACCGCCAAGTGGACCCCGGCCTCCTCGCTCTCCACCAGGACCGGGAGCCCCGCGGCATCGAACTGGTCGCGGCCGATCTCGTTGAAGCGGGAGTGCGGCACGTCGAACAAGGTGTTGACGGTGCCGACCAGCGGGTGCGCCCGATCCACCACGCGATGGGGAAAGACCCCCCAGCGCTTCTCGCCCAGGGGCCGGCGCCGCTGCCCATGACGGAACCGGAGCACCGCGTGGGTCGCCAGACACGAGCACAGCGTGGAGCTGACATTGTTCCAGGCCCAGTCCACCACTTCGATCAGCGGCCCCCAGAAGGGCTCCCTGGCCAGGTCAGGCCCAGTCA
Source organism: uncultured Thiodictyon sp. (assembly GCF_903946935.1). GTDB lineage: Bacteria > Pseudomonadota > Gammaproteobacteria > Chromatiales > Chromatiaceae > Thiodictyon. Next base: position 22,542 of record NZ_CAJAXH010000294.1, on the reverse strand, counting down.
CATTGGCCCCGGTGATGATCAGCGCATCCAGCCCGTCCTCGCGGATGCGCTCGAACGGCTGGTAGTACTGGCGGACATGCTCGCGCGCCCGCGGCCCGCGCGGCAACGCATCCAAGGTGAAGGGGTGGACATAGAACTGGGCAATCTGGTTGCTCTGGCCGATCAGCCGGAAAAACTGGCGCTCGGTGGCCTCCAGAGCGGCGTCCGGCATCATGTTCAACAACCCGATGTGCAGTTCCCGGATGTCCTGATGCCGCGCGCGGTCCGGGTCCAGGATCTGTTGGCCCGCAGCGCGCAGGTGGGCAAAGGTGGGCAGTGGGTTATGGGCGACGATCGGCATGGTGGCGACCCTCAGTCAGATTGGCTCGTCTCGGCGCGGACGATGGCGGTCTCCAAGAGGTCCAGGAAGTCCTGTTCGTCGCGGATCAGGGCGACCTCCTCCGAGGAGACCGTGTAACCGTGTGGCCGGGCGATGGCCTCGTAGCGCGGCACCCGGGAGTGGAAGAGCCGGGGGAAGACCCAGCGGGTGAAGTCGTCTGGCGCGATCTCCGCCACATACTCCAGACCCCGCTCCGCCAGGTAGTCCGCCACCGCGGTCTTGAGGAAGTCCGGGCGGTAATAGAGCGGCTTGGGATCGGCCTGGGCGCGCTGGATCAGCTTGATCTCGTCCGCCTCCGGCACCCGGATGTAGAGGATCAGGCTGTGCTGGGCGAGCAGCGAGATGACCCGCGGCTCATCGAGCTCGCACAGGCTACCGCCCACGTCATTGACCAGATGGGCGTAGCCGTAGATGTCCTTGGCCTTGCGGATGAAATCCGGCACGTCGCCCATGGCGGCGATCTCCGCCTCGCGGTAGAGCGCCTGGCGCCGGCTGAACTCCGGCAGCGGCAGCCCGCCCAGCTCCGGATTCCCCAGCTTGCCGACAAAGCTCAGCACCGGCCCCAGGTCCATCACTTTGATATTGTTGCGGATGAAGATCCAGTCACTGCGCAGCAGGTCGCGCAGAAAGGGGTCGCGCATGGCGTGGGCCTTCACGAGATCCAGGATCGGCTCGTCCAGATAGCGGGTGCCGATGCGGTAGTCGCCCGAGTAGTGGAACCAATCGCTGCGGCGCAAGAGGTCCGAGAGCCAGGTCTTGCCGACCCCGGACATACCGAGCAGGGTCACGCACTTGTGGGGCCAGGCGCGGAATTCATCGACAGTGAATTTCATGGGGGTACTTCGTCAGGTGGTGGGGGGCGCCGCGGGGTGTCGGCCTGACCGCAGATGGTAAGCCAGCCGCCGCCGGGCTGACCAGCGGGCATGCCGGGGGCGTGAATGCGTAACCAGCAACGCGGCCTTGCCTGCTGGCCAAACTCGCACCATACTCTGACCAGACCTGACCAACGCAAGGGGGCATCATGCAAACCGTCAATATCTTGGAGGCAAAGACCCAACTCTCCCGACTCGTGCAGCGGGTCGAGAGTGGGGCCGAAACCGAGATCATCATCGCCCGCAACGGCCGCCCCGCCGCGCGACTGGTGCCGCTGGCGGCGCAACCGGTGGCGCAGCGGATCGGCGTCGCCGCGGGCCGGTTCCAGGTCCCGGAGTCCATTGACCTGAATAACGCGTTGGTGGAGCAACTGTTCGCGGGCGCCCCATCCCCATGAGATTGCTGCTCGACACCCACATCGCCCTGTGGGCGCTGACGGATGACCCGCGCTTATCTGAACAGGCGCGGGCACTGATCAATGACCCCGCCAACCAGGTCATGGTCAGCGCCGCCACGGTCTGGGAGATCGCCATCAAACACGCCTTGGGCCGCGACACCATGCCGATTTCCGGCGACGAGGCCCTGGACTGGTTCCGGCAGGCCGGCTACGACCTGCTGCCCATCAGCCCCACGCACGCCGCGGCGCTCGAGCACCTGCCCGACCATCACCGCGACCCCTTCGACCGCCTGTTGGTCGCCCAGGCCATTACCGAACCGCTGCGGCTACTCAGCCGTGACCCGCGCGTGATCCGCTACGGCGAGGCGGTGATTGCGGTCTGAGTCTTCACCATCCCGAGCCCGGCGCGCCGCCGGGTCGCTATCGCTGCATCGCCACCACGCCCGGCGCGACCCGGGCACAGGAGTCAACCAATGAGCGTAATCACAGAAAACGAAGGCCGGCTGGAGATGTACGACACCGACCCGGCACACCCGCAGCGACCAATGGTCCTCATCCGGACCCTGAGCGCCCCGGCCGGCGTCGCCTATCACCGCGCCCACGAGGCCTGGCACATCGCGCGTGAGATCGCCGATCGGCCCGACCGCAACAAGGCCCAGGAACGCGCCGCCGCGGTCGCAGAACACGTTTGGCGCACCGCACTGGCCGCGGCCGAGGCGCACGGGGTGGTGCGCGAGGTGAAGGGTACGCACCCTATCATCGAAGCGCTGTGGGACGATGGGACCTGGCAGACCGTTTAGGAGGGCGGAGCGGGTCGGGGTGGCGGGGTTTCTGGTGACACCGCTGCGCGGTGTCACCCAATATGTCAGGCGCTCGCTGAGGGGATCAAAGGGCTGCGGGAAAGGTTGGTCAGAGGCAACACCAACTGACGGGCAAGGCTACCGAAGGCCGTGAAGCCGTGGTGACGATAGAAAGCGGCGGCGTGGTCGTCCTTGGCATCAACCACCAAGGCAAACACCGCCACCTCGGAGCGAGCGGCACGCAACAGCGCGTCCCACAGGAGGGCCGCACCAAGGCGCCGCCCGCGTGAGTCCAGATGGACCGCCAGTCGGCCGAGGCGGGCAATAGGGACCGCATGATAACGGGGCAACCGCCTGGCCAAGGACTCCGGCACCTCGGCCAACGGGATACTGCCGGCCGCCAAGGTGTAGTAACCGACAACGCGGCGGGTAGCACCCTCAACGGCGACATAACAGGCGGTAACCCGTCGCCGAACGTCCTGGGACACCTGCTCGCGGAAATACCGATCCAGCGGCTCCACACCGCTGGAAAACCCGGCCCGGTCATGGGCCGGGGTCAGGACCTCGATGCAGAAGGGCGCCGTCACGGCCGTTGAATCAACTCGGCGTGGGCCTGCGCCGCCCGCTCCAGCGCGGGAACCGGCGCGGGTGGATTGAGCAAGAGTTCGACGAAGCGGCGCTGATCCTCAAGGGATAGACGGATGACGCAGGTCTCCTCAATGGTTCGCCGCGCCTGTTCGGTGGTGGCGGCCACGACGAAATCGCTGACGCTACGCCCCTGAATCTCGGCCGCCCGTTTGACGATCGCCAAGGCATCCGGGGTGAGCCGGGCTTCGAGCCGGGCGGTGCGGACGGAGTCTCTCGGCATCTTCGTATCCTCGCGTGTTGTTCAGGATATTGTACGGCATTGCGCCGGACAAACTAGAGTCACGCCCCGCTCGTTGCACGTTCCCCGGATCGAAATGGCGGAACCGCCCGCGGCGATGCGCCCTACGGGGTCTGCTCGGCGCGAAAGGCGTCCATCGGGTGGTACATCCAGTGCTCGCCGTCCGGCAGCGGGGCGTGCCAGCCTTCAGCGCGGGCCGGGGTCTGTGACCCCGGCCCTACCGTTTTGAGCCTCCACCGCCTTACCTGCTGAGGCCCAAAAGCATGACAACCGCATCGTGAAAAGCATTGATGTCCGCCAAGGTCCCCAGCCCTACCTGACGACCGGGCTCTCCCGCCGTTGCCCTCGCGACCGAAGCGTATTAACTTAGCGAGGATATTACACGGCAAGAGACTCCGGATGGGCACAAGAACCGTCCGGCTTGACAACGAAGCGGAACAGACACTGGAACGGCTGCGCACGATCACCGGACTCACGATCTCCGAGTTGCTGAAACACGGATTGACCGCCTACGAAGGCCGAGCACTGGAACAAGCCAAGCGCAAACCTTACGACATCTACCGCAAGTTGGACTTGGGGCCGAGCGGTTACGCCGTTGCACCCGCGCGCGAGGCCAAGTCCGCAGTGGCTCAGGTCATCCGGCGGAAGGACAAGGGATGATCCTGGTGGACACCGGACCGCTCGTCGCCCTGTTCGACCCAGCGGATGGCGATCACAAGCGTTGCGCGGGCATGCTCGCGCGCATTGAGGAACCACTCTACACGACGGTGCCGGTACTCACCGAGGCATTCCATCTACTGACCCCCGCCAGCATCGGCGCGCAGCGACTGATGGACTTCATGACAGCCCGGGGGCTCAATGTCTGGTTCCTGGACGACCGGGCACTGATCAGGGCCTTCGAGTTGATGATTCAGTATGCCGACCACCCGATGGACCTGGCTGACGCCTCGCTCGACACGAACAGATCCGGCCGCTCGTCCGCGATCCCCGCGGGAAATGGCTCAAGCCACTGGCTGTAATGGAGACGGAAACCAGCGCAATCCGCCCACCGGGCCGCGAATCAGGACCCCCTTTAGATCGACACCGCGCGCACTGACGCCATCGAACCGGCACCGGTCGAACACGCCCCATGCCAGGTTGGTGCCGTCGAACCGGCTGCCGCTGAAGTCACAGTCGATGAAGCGCCCCTCGTCGAGCCGGGCGCCGCTGAAGTCCGACCCGCGCCAATCCATGGGCCTGTCCTCGCGCCCCACCCACCGCTGAAAACGCAGTTCCACGCCGGGCAACTGGAAGCCTGTGCAATCTGCCCCGGGCAGGTCCTTGGCGTAGGCGCTGAGGGCATAGGCAAGCGCCAGTTCACTGACCCGCTCTCGGTATGCCGCCCGGATGCGCCCGAGCGCCGCGAGACAGGCTGGCGGCTCCCGCCCCGCGATGAGCCCGCCGAGGAATTCCAGGGTCTCCGCACTCGGTACCGCGACGGCCCAGTCGTCGAGCCGGTCCTCGACCAGCGCCCGGTGTAGTGCATGGGCGAGGAAGAACTCCTGGATCGAGGAATGAGCAAAGCGGAACCGGTCGTCGCCCTCGCGGACCAGGAAGGTCGCGTTGCGCAGGTCTTCCTTGAGGACATCCACGGCGCCGTCGCGGGCGAGATAGGACTGGTACTCGACCTCACGCCAGCCGGGCTCGGTGCGAATCTGCGCGACCAGCCAGTCGTTGAGTGTCTGGTAGGGCAGATGCGCCTCGCCGCCCGCCCAGAGGCGTAGCGCCAGACGCTCCATCAGGAGTAGCTTATGGTCGCGATTGAGCCGATGCTTGGGGTCGTCGCGGCGCGTCCACTGACCGACCAGGCCCTCATAGAGGTCGGCGATCGAGACCCGGCGGCCCTCGCGTTGGATGGCTTCGAGTTCGTCCACCTGGTCCTGGATCAGGCGCAGGTTGTAGGGGCGGCTGCCCAGCTCCTTGAGGTCATGGATCTCACCGAGCATGGCGATGACCCGCTCGGCCTGGGCCGGGTCGGCGGCGAAGACCTGGCGGAAATAGGTCTCGACCTGGTGGGCCTCGAAGGGCAGCAGGGTCGCCCAGAGGTAGTCGGCGCGAGCGATCGGCGCCCGCTGCTGGCCGATTAGTGCATTGACCTGGTCCTGGAGGGTCTGGAAGAAGTGGCTGCGGCAGGTCATCAACAGGCGCCCAACCCCGGGCGCACGGCGCCAGGTCCGGGCCTGCTCCGGGGTGAGGCCGGGCGGGGGCTTCCAGAACTTGGGGGGCAGGATGGACCAGAGGCGCTCGATAAAGAGCCCGCACTGCGCCGGGGTGAGGCGGTTCATCACCTCGTCGAGACCGTCGCAGAGGATGAGCCCACCGTCCTGCTGGGCCAGGCGGGCGATGTCCGCGGCACTCGGGCGGGGCTCGTCGACGCCTAAGTCGTAGGCGGCGGCGACGATGTGCTCCAGCATCGCCGGGAGCGGCGGCGCACCCCTGGACCAGTCCCACCCCATGGTGTTGACGGCGCGCAGATCGAGATAGACCGGGAGCGGCAGGTGGCGCTCACCTGCATCCCTGGCCTTTAGGAGCTCGCGGGTCAGGCGCTGGCACAGGGTGGTCTTACCCATACCGAGCTCACCGAAGATGGCGCACAGGACGCTCGCCTCGGGGTCGGCCAGCCAGTCGCGCAAGAGTTCGATGGCGACCCGGCCCGCGGGCGCCCCAGCGACCTCAGTGTGTTGGTGGACATAGTGACCGGCCGGGAGGTCGCCGAAGCGGTCCCAGTCCGGGCGGCGGAGCCTGGCGAATGGATCGCGCACGGGCTCGGGACGGCGGATGGCAGCCAGCAGCCAGGCGGCGTCCCGGACCCACTGCTTGCGGCCGGGGCCGCTGCGAGCGGTCCAGGGGTCGGAGCCTTGGGTGGCGTAAATCGGCAGGTCGGCGAGTGGAGTACCCCGGCATTGGTCCTCCGCGACCGTACCCAGGGCAAGGATCAACAGGGGGCGATCGGTGTCCAGCGCAAGGCCGTGGTTCTTTAGGTCGTCGATGAGGGCCGGACTCGCCAGGACCAGGACGAAGCGGGCGTCGCGCAACCAGGCGCGGCGGGTGGCATCGATCGGGTCGCCGGCGTCGGGCCTGTGCCAGTCGCGGGCGGGCCAGGGGCAGTCACGGGATCCAAGCTCGGTCGCGAGTGCCTGGTGTAGGGTCTGGGCGTCCTTCTCGTCGGGCTTCGCATAGAGGAGCAGATAAAAGGGCTCGACCGTCTCGGCACGGACGGCGACATATTGCTCGGCCTCGGTCCGGGGCAGGCCCAGGGTCGCGCCCTCGGCGGAGCGGGCGAGGCGGGCCTCGGCGTCGTCCGGGGCGGCAGCACCGGGCCATGTATCGGCTGGGTCGGGGGTCGGGGGCATCGGCAGGTCCTCGCCTGGTGCAGTCGATGACGAGCGGATCAGGACGCGGCCGGGGGCCAGAGTCGCCGCAGCTTGGCCAGCATGGCCGCCACCAACTGGTCGGCGAAGGCGTCGGCGGTATGGCCGCGGGTTTCGGTGAAGGCGCGCCCATCGCGGTCGCGGAAGCCCTGGAGCTGCTCGAGCCCGGCGAGATCCGCGCTGCCGTCGAGCGGGATGGGCTTGAGCATCACCGGGACCAGCGGTTTGCGGATGCGTGTCTCGGCCTCGGCGCCGCCGGGGTTGGCAATCCGCTCGACAAAGGTCGGCAGTTCCTCACGGCGAATGAATCCGCTGGCGAAGAAGCTCGGCGACAGCAGCAGGAGGCCGAAGTCGCAACCCGCAAGCCCGGCGCCGATGGCGTCGGTCCAGCGCTCACCGACCTCAATGCGGTCGTCGATCCAGGAGGAGAACCGGTAGCTGCGGGCGATGGCCAGCCGCGGGGCCAACAGGTCCAGCAGGCGACCGGTCTGGGGCCGGTCGGCACGGGCGTAGCTGACGAAATAGCTCAGGTCCTGAGACATGGGGGACTCCGCGGTGGGGCGTGTGGGGGATTATAAGCCCGCAGGGTAGGGTTTACTCGCATGCAGTGGATTCAGAAGAGCGCTCTTGATCAGAACTGCCGCCATTGGCACTCGCAGCTACCCGTCGCGGCCGGGGGCCGCTCCTACGGTGGTCGCCTTATGACCAAAGCCTGCGCAGTCCTTGATCATAACTCCGGCCATGCACGTTCCCGGCGCAGAGCGCCCGACACATGCGTGACACCGCTGGAGCGGTGTCACGAGCGGGATTGAGGCTCGGCGGTCGATATAGTGATCAAGAAACCATCGGTCACCCCGGCGGAACCGCCGGCGGCGTTGCCCCCTACCGCCGCGCCTCCAGCGCCTCCCAGCGGACATAGGCCACCGCCAGTTCGGCCTCAATGGCGGTGAGCCGCTCCCGGATGCTCATCACAACCGCGCTGTCACCCTTATAGATGGCCGGCTCGGCCAGACGGGCGCTCAATGACGCCTGTTCGGTCTCCAGTGACTCAATGCGCGCGGGCAGCTCAGTCAGCTCCTTGTTCTCTTTGAAACTGAGCTTGACCACCGCGCGCTTGGGCTCGGCCGGTGCCGGTGCGGGAACGGAAGCGGCGGCAGGCACCAGGGTCTTGGGCTGAGGCGTCGGCGGCTGGGCGCGCTGGCGCAGCCAATCCTCATAGCCACCCACATAGTCCTGGACCACGCCATCGCCTTCAAAGACCAATGAACTGGTGACCACATTGTCCAGCATGGCGCGGTCATGGCTCACCAGCAGCACGGTCCCGGCGAACGAGACCAGCAACTCTTCCAACAGCTCCAGCGTCTCGGTATCGAGATCGTTGGTCGGCTCGTCGAGCACCAGCAGGTTGGCCGGGCGGGTGAAGAGCTTGGCGAGCAGCAGGCGGTTGCGCTCGCCACCGGAGAGGGCCTTGACCGGCTGGCGGGCGCGCTCCGGGCTGAACAGGAAGTCGCGCAGATAGGACAGTACATGGCGGCTCTGGCCGTCCACCATCACCTGATCGCTGCCGCCGGCGACATTGTCCTGAACGGTGCGTTCGGGGTCGAGCTGGGCACGCATCTGGTCGAAATAGGCGACCTGGAGATTGGTGCCGCGACGGATGGTTCCGGTCTGGGGCTCCAGATCGCCGAGCAGCAGCCGCAACAGGGTGCTCTTGCCGGCCCCGTTGGGCCCGATGATGCCGACCTTGTCCCCGCGCAGGATCAGGGTGCTGAGATCGCGGATCACCGGCTCACCGCCCCACCCGTAGGTCACGCCATCGGCCTCCGCCACCAGCTTGCCGGAGCGATCCGCCTCGCTGAGCCGCAGGCGCGCCGTGCCCTGCTGTTCGCGCCGCTGCATGCGCTCATTGCGCATCGCCTCCAGCGCCCGCACCCGGCCCTCGTTGCGGGTACGCCGCGCCTTCACGCCCTGGCGAATCCACACCTCCTCATCCGCCAGGCGGCGGTCGAAGAGCGCATTGGCCTGGGACTCGGCGTGGCGCCGCTCCTCCTTGCGGCGCAGGTAGTTGTCATAGTCGCCCGGCCAGTCGGTAATACGCCCGCGGTCCAGTTCCAGGATGCGGGTGGCGACCTGTTGCAGGAAGCGCCGGTCATGGGTCACAAACAGCAACCCACCCTGGAAGTCCTTGAGGAAGCCCTCCAGCCAGTCGATGGACTCGATGTCCAGGTGGTTGGTCGGCTCGTCGAGCAGCAGCAGGTCCGGTCCCTTAACGAGCGCCTGGGCCAGCAGCGCCCGCCGCTTGAGCCCGCCGGACAGCGCATTGAAGGGGGTCTCGGCGTTGAGCCCCAGGCGCGAGATGACCTGCTCGGTGCGTTGCTCGATCTCCCAGCCGCCGCGGTCGTCCAACTGCTGCTGGATGCGCCCCAACTGCGCCAACTCCTCGTCAGTCGTCTGCGCCGTCATGTGGTGTGACAGGTGAAAATAGTCCCGCACCAGCCGGCCCAGGTCGCCCAGGCCCTCGGCCACCACGTCGAACACGCTCGCGTCCTCATGCACCGGCACCTCCTGGGCCAGGCGCGCCACCGTCATGCCCTGGCCGAAGCGCACCTCACCGCCGTCCGGGTGGACCTCGCCGGTGATGATCTTTAGCAGGGTGGACTTGCCGGTCCCGTTGCGCCCGATGAGACAGACCCGCTCACCACGTTCGATGGCGAAGGAAACCGACTCCAGCAGGGGCGGCAGGCCGTAGGACAGGGCGACCGAGTCGAGGGAGAGGATAGTCATGGGGATTCCAGGGGAGAAAGACGGAGGCGGCGTCCGCGACGGGACGCGCAATCATGCAGGTTATCGACCAGGGGGAAAAATGCAAGGCGGCACCGGTTCCACACTGGCCCCGACAAGAACGTCAAGGTCCGCTGGCCGCCCTGGAATCACTCGCCGTCAGGACGGATCAATTTAACGCATCTACAAAAAACTTGATCACTTTATTTATTTCAACTACAATCAGTTACATGCACACACCACTGACCTGGGACGAGGAGAAGCGCCAAGCCAACCTGCGTAAGCATGGGTTGGACTTTGCGGACGCCGGGCAGGTGCTGGATGCGCGCTACCGGATGGATGTCGCGGTCGCGCGTAGGGGCGAGCCCCGGATACAGTCCTTTGCCTATGTGTTCGCCCGACTCGCGGTGCTGACCGTGGTGCATCTGGAGCGCGACGCAACCGCCCGCATCATCAGCTTTCGCGCTGCAAGCAAAAAAGAATCAGAGACTTACTATGACTGGATCAGCCAAGCAACAGACTGAACGTGAAATGATCTTGGAGGCCCTGAAGACACCGCCGCCAGAGGGCTATTACGTCTGGGATGGCGTGAACGAGGACGACCGGCCGGCCACCGAGGAGGAGCTCGCTGCCGCGCTGAAGTCCTACCGCCAGCGGCGCGGCCGGCCAACCGGATCGGAGAAGACGCAGATTGCCCTGCGGGTCGATAACGACACCCTCGCCGCCTTCAAGGCAACCGGGCGCGGGTGGCAGACGCGCATGAACGCCGCCTTGCGCGAGTGGCTGAAAGACCATTCGGCAGCATAGGGCATGAATGTCGGCACCAGTGCTTCACCAGGATAATCGCGATGCCCGCGGCGGCACCAGGTTAAAATCCCCCCGCATCCCGCATCGTCAGCGCAGAGAATCCTTGATGACCCACCCACACTATCGCGTCCAACCCGGCAATTGGGACCAGGGCGGGGCCGCCTTCGTCGACGAAGGGGTCAATTTTTGCGTGTTCAGCCGCTATGCCGAGCGCATGGAGATCCTGCTGTTCGACCGGGAGGAGGCGCTGGCACCCTTCCAGGTGATCGAGCTCGACCCGCGGACCAACCACACCTTCTTTTTCTGGCACTGCCTGGTGGTGAGCCTGCCGAGCGGCACCTGGTACAACTGGCGCGCGGCCGGCCGCAGCGATACCCGCGAGAGCGGCGCACGCATCGACCCCGGTAAGGCCCTGCTCGACCCCTGGGCGACGAGCGTGAGCGACCGGCTGTGGGACCGGGCGCGCGCCTGCCGACCGGGGGACAATTGCGCCACCGCCATGCGCGCCCAGGTGCTGCGCGACGACTACGACTGGGGCGACGACCGGCCGCTGCACATCCCGCTCAACGAATCGATCATCTACGAGATGCACTTGGGCGGCTTCACCCGCCACCCCTCCTCCGCCGTCGCGCACCCCGGCACCTACCGGGGGCTGATCGACAAGATCCCCTATCTCGTCCAGCTCGGTATCACCCATGTCGAGCTCCTGCCGATCATGGCCTTCGATCGCCAGGACGTGCCGCCCGCCACCGCGGCCCTGGGGCACCAGAATTACTGGGGCTACAGCACCCACAGCTTCTTTGCCCCCCACCCGCACTTCGCCCAGGAACCGGCGCGCGCCCGCGACGAGTTCCGGGACATGGTCAAGGCCCTGCACCGCGCCGGCATCGGCGTGATCCTGGACGTGGTCTTCAACCACACCGCGGAGGGCGGCGCGACCGGACCCACCATCAATTTCAAGGGATTGGGCAACGAGGTCTTTTATCACCTGGACTTCGCCGACCGCCGCCTGTACCGCGACTACACCGGCTGCGGCAACACGGTGAACTGCAACCACCCGATCGTCACCCGCTTCCTGGTGGATGCGCTGCTCTACTGGGTGCGCCAGATGCATGTCGACGGCTTCCGCTTCGATCTGGCCAGCGCGCTCGCCCGCGGGGAGGACGGCAATCCGCTGTATCACGCACCCATCCTGTGGGCCACCGAACTGTCCCCCACCCTGAACCGCACCCACATCATCGCCGAGGCCTGGGACGCCGCCGGGCTCTATCAGGTGGGCGACTTCCCGGGCTTCCGCTGGGCCGAGTGGAACGGGCGCTACCGCGACCTGATGCGCGCCTTTGTACGCGGCGATCCCGGCCTGATCCCGGAGGTGGCCACCCGGCTGGCCGGCTCCAGCGACCTCTACGAGGTGCGCGGGCGCCGGCCGGCCAATTCGGTGAACTTCGTCACCTGTCACGACGGCTTCAACCTGCACGACCTGGTGAGCTTCGAGACCAAGCGCAATCAGGGCAACGGCGAGGAGAACCGCGACGGCGGCGACCACAATATCAGTTGGAACTGCGGGGTCGAGGGACCGACCGACGACCCCGCCATCCTGGCGCTGCGCCGTCGACAGGCACGCAATTTCATCGGCATCCTGATGTTGAGCCAGGGCGTGCCCATGATCCTGTCGGGGGACGAGGTCCTACGCACCAAGGACGGCAACAACAACACCTACTGCCAGGACAATGCGCTCTCCTGGTTCGACTGGGATCAGGTCGAGACGCAACGCCCCATGCTCAACTATGTGCGCGGCCTGATCTGCCTGCGCCGCCGTCACGCAAGCCTCACCCGCAACCGCTTCCTCACCGGCGCGCCGGACCCCGGCATGAGCCTGCCGGACATCGCCTGGCATGGGATGAACCTCGACACCCCCGGCTGGTCCAATCCGGGGAATCGGGCGCTGGCCTTCACCCTGGCCGGGGTCGAGCCCGATGAACCGCCGCTGCACGTCATCCTCAACATGTGGCAGGACCCGCTCGACTTCGCGGTCCCGTCGCTGCCCGGCCGGCGCTGGACCCTGGCGGTCGACACCATGGCCGAGCCCGGGGTCTTCCCACCTGACACCCCGGCCCCGCTCATCGACCCGGTTCCCGCCCCCGGCGAGCCCCCCGTCAGACGCATCCGCGTGGGTGCCCACAGCCTGGTCGTGCTCGAGGCCCAGTTGGCGTGAACAATTCCCGGGTTTGGGATGATCAGGGCTTCTGATCCCCCCATGGTCCAGCTCATCGTCTGCGACCTCGACGGCACCCTGCTCACCCCCGAGCATCGGCTGGGCGACTACACCCGCTCGGTCCTTGAGCGGGTGCGCGCGCAGGGGCTCGAGGTGATACTGGCCTCGGGGCGGCACTTCCAGGATATCCGCACCCTGGCGGACCAACTCGGCCGCCACGGCTGCCTGATTTCATCCAACGGCGCCGCGGTCCATGATCGCCACCAGCACCTGGTCGATTGCCAACCACTCGACCCGGCAGATGCCCGCGCGCTCATCAACCAGTGCGTGCCGGCGGAGGTACACGTCAATTGCTACCGCACCGACGACTGGCTGGTGGACCGCCCCGAGCCCTATCTGCTCCAATTTCACCAGGCGTCCGGGTTCGGCTACCGGGTGGTGGACCTGGCCGCCATCGACGGGACCGGGGTGCTCAAGGTCTTTTTTTACGCCACACCGCAGCGCCTGCGCCCCCTGGAGCACGCCATCCAGGCGCGTTTCGGCGACCGGGTACACACCACCTTCTCGCTCCCCGTGACGCTGGAGGTCATGGCTCGCGGCGTCTCCAAGGGGGCGGCGCTCGCGGATGTCGCCGGGCGGCTCGGCATCGGGCTCGACGCGGTACTCGCCTTCGGTGACGGCATGAACGACCTGGAACTGCTCCAGTGCGCAGGCACCGGGATCCTCATGGCAAATGCCGACCCCCGCCTGCGGGCCGCCCTGCCCGCACTCCAGGTCATCGGCAGCAACGCAGAAGAATCGGTCGCGCGCTACCTGGAGGGTCTATTCTTGGCCGCATAGGCTGGCGTATCCGGCCTTCCGGGACATCCCAGCCAAAACCATGCAAATCTCCAGACTCTCGCGAAAAATCGTCATCCCCTGGGTCGCGCTGGCCTGGGGATTGCTGGCGAGCATCTTCGCCGCGGCGCAGGTCAAACAGGGGGTCGATCGCGAGGCCGCGCGGCAGTTCGCCTTCGACTGCGACCAGGTCACCCTCAAGGTCCAAGAGCGGCTGCGTTCCTATGCGCTGATCCTGCGCGGGGGTGCCGCACTCTTTGCCGCGTCGGTCTCCGTGGAACGCAACGAGTGGCACGCCTATGTCGCGACCCTGCGGGCCAGCGGGACCGTGCCCGGGGTGCAAGGGATCGGGTTTGCCGAGGTCGTTGCCCCGGGACAACTGGCCGCCCATCTCGCGCGCATCCGCGCCGCGGGTTTCCCCGACTACCGCATCTATCCGTCCGGCAGCCGTCCACTCTATACGGCCATCATCTATCTCGAACCCTTTGCCGACCGCAATCTGCGTGCCTTCGGTTATGATATGTTCTCAGAGCCGGTGCGGCGCGCCGCCATGGAGCAGGCGCGCGACACCGGCGAGGCGGCACTCTCCGGCAAGGTCGAATTGGTGCAGGAGACCGGCAGCGAGGTTCAGGCCGGGACCCTCATGTATGTCCCGGTCTATCGCAACGGGGCCGCGATCGCGACCCTTGAGGAGCGACGCGCCGCCCTCATCGGCTGGTCGTATAGCCCCTACCGCATGAATGACCTCATGACCGGCATACTCGGCGACTGGGAGGGTCTGCAAGGCAAGGCCGTCGACCTGACCATCTACGACGGTCAAGCAGCAACGCCGGACGACCTGCTATTCGACAGTCAGCCGGACAGTACACCCGCCATACCCTCACCGTTGCAGCAACGCCGCTCGCTCGATTTCAACGGCCGGCATTGGCTACTGGTATTTAATCGCACCACGCCCACCCCCGCCCTCGATTACGCACCCGCCGGGGCCGCCCTGATCGGTGGACTGGCGCTCAGCGCATTGCTGTTCGCCTTGATGCGCTCGACGATCAACACCAGAATCAACGCCCAGCGCATCGCCGAGACGCTAACCGCAGAGATCGGCCGTCGCGAGGCATTGCTGAAAGAAAGCGAGTCCTTCGGGCTCGCCATCCTGGATGCCGTGCCCGCCGAGATCGCGGTGGTTGGGCGCGATGGAGAAATCCTGGCGGTCAACGAACCCTGGCGGCATTTTGCCGCGGAAAGCGGCAGCGCACCCGGCCGGCCAGCGCCACTCACTCAAGTCGGCACCAATTATCTAACCGTCTGCCAGACCGCTAACGGCTGCACTGCGGACGACGATGCAGTGAACGCGGGCGATGGCATCCGGGCGGTGCTGGCAGGCCGTTTACCGAGCTTCAGTCTCGAATACGCCTGCCATTCACCGACGCAGCAGCGCTGGTTTACGATGACGGTCACGCCGCTGGGCCGCGACACCAGTGCCGGCGTGGTGATCACACATACGGATATCACCGCGCGCAAGCAGGCGGCAGCGGCGATGGAGGAATCGCGCACACTGTTCCAGACGATCATCGAGACCGCACCGTTCAGCGTATTCTGGAAGGATCGCCAGTTATGCTATCTCGGGTGTAATACGCTCTTTGCCAAGGACGCCGGGATGACGCAGGCGCAAGAGGCGATCGGCAAGGACGACCATCAGCTGGGATGGGCGGCCCAGGCCGAGCGCTATCGGGCGGACGACCGGGCCGTCATGGCGACCGGCCAGGCCAAGCTGTCCTATGATGAACCACAGACGACGCCCGACGGGCAGACACGGTGGCTGCGCACGTCCAAGGTCCCGCTGCGCAATCGCGACCAGGCGGTGATCGGATTGCTGGGGTTCTATGAGGACGTCACCGCGCGCAAGCAGGCCGAAGAGACGCTGCGGATCGGCGAGGAACGCTATCGCCAGTTGTTTGACAATATCAGCAGCGGCGTGGCAATCTATGAGGTTCGCGACCATGGCAATGCGTTTATCTTCCAGGACTTCAATAAGGCTGGCGAGCGTATTGACGGCGACTGCCGCGACGACCTGATTGGCCGATCGCTCTGCGAGGTCCGTCCGGGCATCCGTGAATTTGGGCTGTTGGAGGTCTTGCAGCGGGTCTGGACCACGGGTACACCGGAGCACTTCCCCGCCAAGAGCTACAAAGAAGGGCGTCTCGCCAAGGTCTATGAGAATTTTGTGTACCGGCTGCCGACCGGCGAAATCGTCACGGTGTTTGACGACGTGACCGCACGCGAACAGGCACGCGACGAGCTCCTGCGCTCCAACCGCGAGTTGGAACAATTCAGCTACAGCATCTCGCACGACATGCGCCAGCCCTTGCGGATGATCACGAGCTACCTGCAACTGCTGCAAACGAGTCTCGGCGAGCAACTCGACGGCGATCGACGCGACTATTTCAACTTCGCCATCGACGGCGCCAAACGACTCGATGCGATGATGCTCGGGCTGCTGGAGTACTCGCGGGTCGGCCGCAAGGGCGAGCCGCCCGCCTGGGTGGACACCCGCGCCGTACTCAATGAGGCGCTGCACTTCTTGGGGCCGGCGATGGCCGAGGCGCGGGCCGCCCTGCGCATCGAGGGCGACTGGCCGCGGATGCTGGCGAGCCCCGATGAACTGTTGCGCCTGCTGCAAAATCTGGTCGGCAATGCACTCAAGTTCCGCCTCCCCGGGCGCACGCCGGAGATTGTCATCACCGGTGTCATCGACCGGCTGTGGTGGCGATTGAGCGTGGCCGACAACGGCATCGGTATCCTCCCGGACCAGGCCAGCCGGCTCTTTACGGTGTTCCAGCGTCTGCAATCGCGCTCCGCCTATGAGGGCACCGGCATCGGCCTGGCCCTGTGCCGCAAGATCGCCGAGCACCATGGCGGCACCATCCGGGTGGAGTCGACGGGTGAGGGACAGGGCAGCACCTTCATCTGCGAATGGCCCATGAGCCCGGTAGGTAGCGGGTTTGTCCAATGACCAAGGTGCCACTGATGATCGTTGCGGCCGCCGGCCAAGCGTTTCGCACTGGAGGTCGAGGCTTTAGCCGGGAACCCGGTGGGAGCGGCTTCAGCCGCGACGCGACCTCGCAAGCGGCCAGGGCCTCGTCGCGGCTAAAGCCGCTCTCACAAGGACTTTCATCTCCCGGGATGGCTGACCTTACTTCCTTGGCCGTTAGCCGAACACTGACGCAGCGACGGAACCTCGACCGGCTAAAGCCTCGACCTCCTGTGTGCTTGCGGCCTCAACCATGATCAAGGCCGCACCCACGCTGCCGACCTCACCGTCGTCATTCACCCGCTATGGCTGGCTGACGGCAGGACTGTTCGTGATCCTCGCCGGTGCCTTTGCCGCTTACTCCAGGTCGGAGCTGCAAATTGCCCGCGCCTATGATCGACGCTACCAATCCTTTCTGCTCGCCGATGAATTACGCCAGTCCTCCGACGACCTGACCCGCATGGCGCGGACCTATGTGGTCACCGGCGACCCCAGTTTCAAAGACCATTATCGGACCATTCTGGATATCCGTGACGGCAGGCGCCCGCGGCCGGTCGGGTATCAGGGTATCGATTGGGATTTGGCGGAGAATTGGCCGCCGTCGCGCCCCGCCGACGGACCCGCCGTCGCGCTGCTTGAGTTGCTGCGCCAGGCCGGTTTCACCGCGGCCGAGTTCGGCACACTGGCGCAGGCCAAGGCGAATTCGGATGCCTTGACGGCCATCGAATTCAAGGCGATGCGGTTGGTTGAAACGGCTGGCCCGGGGGGCGAGCGCAACCGCGCCTTGGCGCGCCGGATGCTGCATGACGTGCAGTATCATCAGGCCAAGTCAGCCATCATGCGACCGATCGCCGAGTTCAATCGGCTGATGGACCGGCGCACCGCCGCGGCGGTGCAGGCGGCCAAGGCCAACGCCTTGCTGATGGGGCTCGGGTTCGTGGCCTTGGGGCTCGGTCTGATGGCCATGGTGTGGCGGATGAGTGCGGCCTTGCACGCCACCCTGGGCGGTTCGCTCGATGAGGTGGATCGCCAGCAGTTGGCGATTGCCCGCGCCCAGGCCGATCTGCAACGCTTTGCCGAGGTCACCGCGCACCACTTGCAGGAACCGGCGCGGCGCATCGCGAGCTACGCCGAACGGCTGTCCGCACAGTTGGCCGGCCGGCTCGAGGACCCGGAGGCCCAGCGATCGCTCCAGTTCATCGACCAGCAGGCGCGTCGCATGAAGGCCCTGCTGGGCGACGTGGAGCGTTATCTAGCGGCGGACCAGCCCCGCGGCCCGGTCGCAAGCGTCGATACCGGCCTGGTCGTCACCCGGATGGTCAAGGCGCTGGCCGGGCGCCTCGCCAGCCGCGGCGCCACCGTCGCCCTGGGCGACCTGCCGCGGGCCTGGATCGACACCCCGCGCCTGGTCGACCTGTTCCAGGTGGCGCTGGACAACGCCCTGCTTTACGCTGTTGGGCGTGAGGAGCCCCCCCTCCCCAACCCTCCCCCGCCGGGAGGGAGAAGGGAGCAAGACACCCACACCGACCCTCCCGGCGGGTCGGCACCGGCCGCGCTGCATATCCGCATCGACGGCGAGCGCCGGGGGGCGCTGGTGCGTTACCGCATCAGCGATAACGGCCCCGGGATCGCGGCGGAATATCGCGAGCGGGTGTTTCGGGTGTTCGAGCGCCTGGCCACGGGCGGCGACGGCACCGGTATCGGGTTGGCCATCGTGCGGCGGATTGCGGAGAGTAATGGCGGGCGCGCCTGGATCGAGGAGACGCCGGACGGCGGCTGCCGCGTGTTGTTCGAGTTGATGGCGGAGAAAACCCCTTGACGACTGCCTCGCAACCCTTGGTCATCCTGCTGGCCGAAGACGAACCGGCCGACGCCCATCTGTTCAAGGTCGCCTTGAACGAGAACGCGATCCCGGTGGACCTGCATCATGTGGTCGATGGCCGCGAGGCGCTCGATTTCCTGCTGCGGCAAGGGCCGCGCTTTGCCGACGCACCGCGCCCGGACTTGATCCTGCTCGATCTCAACATGCCGCGCATGGACGGACGCGAATGCCTGGCCGAGGTCAAGCGCCGTGAGTCGCTGCGCGCCATTCCGGTGGTAGTGCTGACCACCGCGGAGGTCGAGCGCGATATCGTGGCCTCCTACGACCTGGGCGCGGCCGGCTATATCGCCAAGCCGATGGATGTGAACCAATTCATTGCCGCCGTGCGCCTGCTCGGCGACTACTGGATCAAGCTGGTACGCCTGCCCCGGCACAAGGAGTAGCCCGTGACTGAAGTCCACCCACTCAAGCCGCGTCCGGTGGTCCTGGTCATCGAGGACGAGCCCGGCGATGCGCAATTGATCCGCTTGCAATTGGCCGCCGGACCAGCGGGGGCCTTTGACGTCCATCTGGCCGATTCGCTGGCGGCGGCGCAGCGCCTGATCGCGACTCAGGGGCTGGTCCCGGACGTGGTGCTGCTCGACCTCAACCTGCCCGACTCGACCGGGATGGCCACCGTCGAGCGTTGCCGCCAGCTGATCGATGCCCCGGTGGTGGTGCTGACCGGGCTGGATGACGGCGCGGCGACCCAAACCGCCATTGCCTGCGGTGCCGAGGACTATCTCACCAAGGGCGGGGATGGCGCCGCCGTACGCAAGGCAGTCCTTTACGCGCTGCTGCGTTACCAGCGCGATGCCGATAGCCGACTGGCCGCCACGGTGTTCGACCATGCCCGCGAAGGCATCATGATCACCGCCACCGACGGGACCATCATCGATGTGAATGACGCCTTCACCGAGATCACCAGTTACCGCCGCGACGAGGTGCTGGGGCGCAACCCGCGCATGTTGAGCTCCGGGCGGCAAGGACCGGCCTTCTATGCCGACCTGTGGCGCGCGCTGCAGCAGCAAGGTCACTGGTCCGGCGAGGTCTGGAACCGACGCAAAGACGCCGCGGTCTATGCCGTCTTGGAGACCATCAGTGCCGTGCGCGATGCCAAGGGCCACACCCGGCACTATGTCGCGCTGTTCTCCGACATCAGCCTGATCAAGGCGCACGAACGCGAGCTGGAGCATATCGCCCATTATGACGCGCTGACCCGCCTGCCCAACCGCGTGCTCTTGGCCGACCGCCTGCAGCAGGCCATGGCCCTGGCACAGCGGCACGGACGCCCGCTGGCGGTGGCCTTTCTCGACCTGGACGGATTCAAGTCAGTCAACGACACCCACGGGCATGACGCGGGCGATCGGTTGCTGATTGCCGCGGCGGCCGGCATGCAGCGGGTCCTGCGCGAGGGCGATACCCTGGCCCGCATCGGCGGTGACGAGTTCGTCGCGGTGCTGCTCGACTTGGCCGACATCGCGGCCAGCGTGCCGATGCTCGAGCGTCTGCTGGGCGCCGTGGCCCGGCCGGTGCCGGTCGGCGACTTCACGCTGCGGGTCTCGGCCAGTATCGGCGTCACCTTCTACCCGCAGGCCGAGGCCATCGATGCGGAGCAACTGCTGCGCCAGGCCGACCAGGCCATGTATCAGGCCAAGCTGGCGGGCAAGAGCCGCTATCACGTCTTCGATGCGGCCCTGGACCGCAGCCTGCGCAGTCATCACGAACGCTTGGAGCGCATCCGCCGCGCACTCGAGTCACACGAATTCGTGCTCTATTACCAGCCCCAGGTGAATATGCGCACCGGGACGCTCATCGGTGCCGAGGCCCTGATCCGCTGGCAACACCCGGAGCGCGGCCTGTTACCGCCGGCGGTATTCCTGCCGGTGGTGGAGACCCACCCGCTGACCGTCGCCATCGGCGACTGGGTGATCGAGACCGCCCTGAACCAATTGACCCAGTGGCACGCGGCCGGGCTGGACCTGCCAGTCAGCGTCAATGTCAGTGCCCGCCAGTTACAGCAGACTGGATTCGTCGCGCGGCTGCGCGGGCAGTTGGCCGCGCATCCGCACCTGCGCCCGGGCGACCTCGAACTGGAGGTGGTGGAAACCAGCGCCCTGGCCGACCTGGCGCCGGTCTCCCAGATCATCGAGGCCTGCCGGGAGCTCGGGGTCGGGTTTGCCCTGGATGACTTCGGCACCGGCTATGGCTCGCTGACCTACCTCAAACGCCTGCCGGTCAGTCAGATCAAGATCGACCAGAGCTTCGTGCGCGACATGCTCGACGACCCGGATGACCTGGCCATCCTCGATGGGGTACTCGGCCTGGCCACCGCCTTTGGCCGTCAGGTGATCGCCGAAGGGGTGGAAACCGTGGAGCATGGCGAGCTGCTGCTGCAACTGGGCTGCGAATTGGCCCAAGGCTATGGCATTGCCCGCCCCATGCCGGCCGCCGAGTTGCCCGGCTGGGCAGCGGCCTGGCGGCCCGCCCCGGCCTGGACCGACCTGGCGGCGGTGAGCCGCGGCGATGTGCCCCTGCTCTTTGCGAGCGCCGCGCACCGCGCCTGGGTCGCCGCCGTGGAGTCTTACCTCAGGGGCAAGCGCACGACCCCGCCGCCGCTCGCTCCAGACCAATGCCGCTTCGGGCGCTGGCTCCAGGCCGATGGCGGCCGCCGCTATGGCGCTCAGTCGCCCTTCCAGGCGATCGACCCCTTGCACCGGCAGGCGCACGCCCTGGCGGCGCAACTCTGTACACGTCACGCCGCGGGTCGGGACCTGGAGGCACTGGCGCGGCTGGATGAACTCCACGCCCTACGCGCTGCCGTGCTGGAACAATTGAAAACGCTGGTGCAGGCGAACCGGTAGGAGCGGCCCCGGGCCGCGACGGGTTGCCGCAAGGGCGCTGCCCGTCCGGCACCTCGATCGTCATTCCGGCCGGGCCGCCGGCCTGACATCCGCCGGCGAGGCACGCCGGGCATGGTCTACCCTGTCGGTCAGGGCTGGCATCAAGGCCCCGCCCAGCCACAGCCAACGCCGCCTCCGACTGCGTCGGTCGGAGACGAAACCTCCCTCAAGTCACACCTCACGAGCTGCCGGCGATGACCCATGAAATCCGTGATCCAGCCAATCCCACCCCCACCGATGGCCCGCCGACCAGGATGAATTCGAGGGTATCGGCTGCGGCCTGGCCATCGTCGCACGCATCCTGCAACGCCACCACGGGCGCATCTGGGGCGAGGGCGCACCGGAGGGGGGCGCCACACTGCACTTCGCGCTGCCCCTGCCATCCGTCACGCCCCCCGTTATGCAGGACCAATAGCATGAATACGCATGAAGAAGAATTGCAGATTCTATTGGTGGAAGGCTGGATGCTGCTCAACCGCTCGCCCGCCGACAGCCAATGAGCGATCAAGCTCAGGTGCCGCGACACCCCATCGATTTGATCCTGGTCGAGGACTCGGCCAGCGATGCCGAACTGATTGCAGACGCACTGGCCGAGGCCGGTCTCGCCATCGCGGTGCGGCGGGTGGATGACGAGACGGGGCTGCGTGCGGCATTCGACGAACGGTTGCCCGACGCCATCCTGGCCGACTGGACCCTGCCCCGCTATTGCGGTCGAGATGCGCTGACGCTGGCACGCGAACGCTGCCCCGCGGTGCCGTTCATCTTCGTCTCCGGCACCATCCCGGAGTCCGCCGCCTTTGAGTCGCTACGCCAGGGGGCCACCGACTACCTCCTAAAGCAGCACGTGCAACAGGTCGGCGCCATCTTGATCCGCGCCTTGGAGGAGGTGCAGACCCAACGGTCGTTGCGCGAGAGCCTGGCCTTCAATCGCTCGATTCTGGACTCAGTCAGTGCCGAGATCGCCGTGCTTGACCCTGATGGGGTGATCCTCGAGGTCAACCAGCCCTGGCAGCGATTTGCCTTGGAGAACGGTATCGTACACGGCCGACCGGCACCTGGCAGCGACATCGGCGTCAATTACCTGGCGGTCTTTCGGACGGCTGACGGTATCATTACAGATCATTATTCCTTGAACGCCGAACATGGCATCCGGGCGGTGCTGGATGGGAGTCTCACCGACTTCCAAATGGAATACCCCTACCATTCGCCACAATGCGAGCGCTGGTTTATAGCAGAATAATATGGCATCTGGACAAATTGAATTATAATAAATTTTTTTTATTTTTTTTCCGTTGACTGTCTATAATTTATGCAAGAGTTAAGCAAATTATCCGAGGTGGATCATGAAGCCGAGTTGGATGTCGG
>NZ_CAJAXH010000293.1 GCF_903946935.1 uncultured Thiodictyon sp. | reverse complement strand
CTGGGCACTGCCGCGGGGTGTGGGTGCCCCGGCGCTCTGTACCGCAATCGCGGCCAGGAGGAGCAGCACGGAGCCGCCCGCACCCCAGGCCACCACACGCTGGACGCCGGGCGAAAGGGAGGCCCATCGGCTCTTGAGATTGATCACCGGGGTGTCCCGCTCGGGTCAGCCGCCACGGCGCCGTCCTGAAGCACCAGGAAGACCTCGGTTTCCTGCCCCGGCGCCAGGGTCTTCAACGGCCAGGCGCCGACCGCCGCGACGATCCCCTTATCCAGGTCGCAGGCAGACTCGTTGGCCGGCACAGTGCCGGTGCCGGTATTGCGCACGCCAAGCGTCAGCACGCTGGCAGTCGCCCCCTGGATCAGCTGTGTCCTGGTGATCTTGAGCCCCGGGGCGCAGTGCGCCTTCGGGCCGCTACCCTTCACCTGGAAACCGGCCGGCAGCCGCCGCTGGGCCATGGCCCGCAACAGGTCGGTCAAGGCGGCGATATAGGGGGTGCTGCCGTTGCCCTCCCCCGCCGCGCCCGGCAGCGACGCCGACTTGCCGCCGTCGGGTCCCACGCCGCTCGCACCCTTGCCGCGATACCCGGGCACGGTCAGGCGAATCTCGCGCGGGGGCACGTACCGCGGGGCCAGGGTGAGCGACAACGCCAGGTCATTGCTCTGCCCGTCGCTGATGTACAAGGAAACGGCTTCCTCGGTAGACGTGGCCACGTAGACCACATGACCATCGACGCTGGTACTGGCCGCGGAGACGGTCCGCACCACCGGGTTCGCGAAGGGCGTGACGAGGCGGTTGAGGTGGTCGATGGCGATCTCGATCAACGCCGTGGTGCCCGGGGTGATACTGACGTTGCGGGGTCCCAGTTCCATCGTGACGGCTGGGGCCTGACCCGCCGACGGACCCATGGCGACGCGCAGGAAACCGCCACGACGCTCGGGGGCGCTGCTGGTCCGGCGGGCGGCCACGTCGAGTCCGCCGACCTGGCGAATGGTCGGTGCCCCTCCCGGGGAGCTTTCGCTGGTCCCGACCGGGTCAGCACGGGGTCCCGCCCCCGCGGTGCGTACATCCAACAGGTCGCAGGCGACCCGCGGGATCGCGGCCCCGGGGTCGGGCTCAGGCGCGGCCTGGGCGGTGCCGAGTGCGAGTGAGACGCACAGGGCGAGCAGGGTCGGTTGACGGATCATCGCGGGCTCCCAACGGTTGCGCCGACGCGCGGCTCCCCGGGATAGGAATCCAGGAAGACCACGACCGGACGGTAGTTCTTGAACTCGACACGCAGGGCATAGGTACGTGACTTGTTGACCGGCTTGGCGGCCGGGCCGCTGGTCACATGGGTGCCGGTGATGTAGATCGTGCCGCTGGCCGGGTCCCGGCTGATCTCCCGCGGCTCAAAGGCCAGACTGACCTTTTCGCGGCGAATCTCGGCGACCTGGGCGTCCAGCACGCGCAGCACGTCGACCCGCAGCGCCGGTGCCAGCAGGGGCTCCAGGGCCTTGGTCAGGAACTCGGCATTGGTGGGCGTGACGTTGCCGAGCAGCTCGGCGACGAACAGCGCCCAGGCCTCCCGGACCTCCTGACTGGCCGAGGAGCGCGCCACCGAGACCTCCCCTTCCAGGACCGGCGGCACCAACACCACGGTGCGATCGGTCTGGTTGATCGTCACCGCCAACACGCAGTTCACGCCGATGAGCAGCAGGATGATCAGGCGGTTGACCCGGTTCTCCAGCGTCAGCCCGGCCCAGGTGGCGAGAAATCGCTGGAGGTTCATGGTAGCCACCGCCGACAGAATGGATTGGGGGTGGTACGCCCACGCAGGGGCAGCAG
>NZ_CAJAXH010000292.1 GCF_903946935.1 uncultured Thiodictyon sp. | reverse complement strand
CCTACGGGCTCCCTGCGTTTCCTCCCCCAGCGCGTCGACCAGAACGTGTTTCACATGCGTTGCCATCGGTGATCTCCTTCAGACCGCCCTACAGTAATTTAACCGGGGGGTGCTGTCTCACCTACATTGGCACAGAGGGGCTGGGGGCCGCTGTTGGGGCGAGCAAAGTATTGGCAGTCAGGGGCGGCCCTGTCCAGGTCAGGGGCCAGGAAGAACATAAGCCAAATGCACTACAGGTGCCTTAGCTCATGGGTCATCTGGCTGGAGGGCAACTGTTGTCATGCCAGCCCGCGAGCGTCGAAGCAGCCGCGTGGCTGAGTGCCGCGCTTGATAATGACGTTGAATCAAATATCTTTTTTTGGTAAAGATCGCACTATGTCTACCACGCCCGTCGCTCGCCTGGAGCGCGGCGAGCCCGGACGCGCACTTGCCAGGGGCAAAGGGATTGTGCATATTTCCACTCGCCCAGTCGGTCGGCGCCGGGCCAGTGCGGAGGCCGCTCGGCCAAGGCGTCCCAGGGGGGTAAGCGTGCGCACGCTCGGCAGGACCGCAGCGCCACGCTCGACCAGGGCCAGGCGGGGCCCGTCACCCGGGATGTGTACCCACACCGTTGGGCCATCGCGCAACCTCAGCCCAAGGAGCAACCCGATGGGAGATTCATGCAACTGTGCCGACGCCGCCGTTCTCGCTGAGGCCGTTCTCGCTGAGATGGTCGCGATCCCGCCCGGCTCCTTCCTCATGGGGGCACCGGACAGCGATCAGGACGCCGCTGCCAACGAGAAGCCCAGGCACCGGGTGCTGATCGCGCGTCCCTTCGCCATGGGGCGCTACCCGGTCACTTGCGACGAATACGACCTTTTCTGTGCTGATACCGGGCGTGAGCGGCCTGACGATCGCGGCTGGGGCCGCGAGCGCCGGCCGGCGATCGGCGTCTCTTGGGATGACGCGGTGGCCTATTGCCTTTGGCTCTCGCAGCAGACCGGACGGCCCTTTCGCCTGCCGACCGAGGCCGAGTGGGAATATGCCGCCCGGGCCGGCGCCGATACCCGCTACTGGTGGGGAAATGCGATCGGTCAGGGCAACGCCAACTGTGCCGGTGGCGGCAGCCGCTGGGACAACCGGCAGACCGCCCCGGTCGGCTCATTCAGCCCCAACCCCTTCGGGCTTTATGACACCGCCGGCAATGTCTGGGAGTGGGTGCAGGACGGCTGGCATGACAGCTATGTGGGCGCCCCGGCCGACGGCTCGGAGTGGCACGACGCCTGTGTCGGCGTGGGCCGGGTATTGCGCGGCGGCTCCTGGAACAGTTACCCCTGGGGTATCCGGGTGTCGAACCGGCTGCGGCGCGATCCCGACTTCCGCTCTGTCTATCTCGGGCTGCGGCTGGCCCAGGACCTCTAAACTGAACGTCGCGCCGGGAGCGCGCTCCAATTTTTCCTCCCCTATTGGGGGCGGGCGGGGTGGGGGAACGGCCAAGGCGCCCGCCACGTTCACCTTTCGGGGTGGTGCGGGCGCCATGGCCGTTAGGCGGCCGTGGACTGGAATCGTCGGTGGTACCCCCAATAACGAGTAGACCACCCATCACCAGGACACCCAGATGAACCAAACGATCCGAATCGGCGTCAATGGCATGACCTGTGCCTCCTGCGTGGGGCGGGTGGAGCGGGTCATTGCGGCCCTGCCGGGGGTGACGGCGGCCTCGGTCAATCTGAGCACCGAGGCGGCGGACGTCCAGTATGAGCCGGACCTGGTGGGCCGCGAGCAAATCGCCGAGGCGATCCGCCAGGCGGGGTATGAACCGGTGGAGCCAGAACCCGCGGTGGCGCAGTCCGATCGCGGCCGGGGGCCGCTCCTACAAGAGCCGCTGGAGTCCCAGGAGGACCAGACCCAAAAACGGCAGGCGCAGGCGCTCGCCGGGCTGCGGTTGGACCTGCGCTTTGCCGCCGTTTTTACACTGCCGCTGTTGCTGATCAGCATGGGGCCGATGCTCCTGCACGGCCTGGGGCCGCATGGCCGGTCATTGTCCGGGCCGCTCTGGGGTTGGGTCCAGTGCCTGCTGACCACCCCGGTCCTGCTGTGGGCGGGGCGGCGCTTCCTGCGCTCCGGCTGGGCGGAGCTGCGCCACCTCGCCCCGGGCATGAACAGCCTGGTGATGATCGGCAGCGCGGCGGCGTATCTCTACTCGCTCGCCGCCTTGACGCTGCCCGAGCGCTTCCCGGCGGGCACCGCGAACCTCTATTTCGAGGCGGCGGCGGTCATCGTCACCCTGATCCTGCTGGGGCGCTATCTGGAGGCCCTGGCCAAGGGCCGCACCTCGGAGGCGATCCGCCGCCTGGTGCGCTTGCAACCGCAGCGGGCGCGGGTGGTGCGCCCGGAGGGCGAGGTGGAGATGGCGGCGGCGGCGGTGCGGCCCGGGGACCTGATCGCGGTGCGGCCCGGTGAGCGCATCCCGGTGGATGGGACCGTCACGGAGGGGGGTAGCCATGTCGATGAGTCGATGATCAGCGGTGAGCCGCTGCCGGTGCGCAAGGGCCCCGGGGATGCGGTGGTGGGCGCGACAGTGAATCAGACCGGGGCCTTTCGCTACCGTGCCACCCGCGTGGGGGCAGACATGGTGCTGGCGCAGATCGTGCGCCTGGTGGAGGACGCCCAGGCCGGCAAGCTGCCGATCCAGCGCGTGGCGGACCGCATCGCGGCGGTCTTCGTCCCCCTGGTCATGGCGGCCGCCCTGGCGACCTTCCTGGGCTGGTTGTGGCTGGGTCCGGCGCCCGCACTGAGCTTTGCCTTCGTGGCCGCGGTCTCGGTGTTGCTGATCGCCTGTCCCTGCGCCATGGGGCTCGCCACCCCGACCGCCATCCTGGTCGGCACCGGGCGCGGCGCCGCCCTGGGCATCCTCTTTCGGCGCGGTGCCGCCCTGGAGAACCTGGCGCGGGTGGACCAGGTGGTGCTGGACAAGACCGGCACCCTGACCGCCGGGCGACCGGCGCTGACCGACCTGCACGCCTTCGGCTGCACGGATGAGGCGGCGTTGGCCCTGGCCGCCGCTGGCGAGCAACACAGCGAGCACCCGATCGGCGCCGCCATCGTGACGGCGGCGCGGGAGCGGGGGCTCACGCTCGCGGCGGCCACAGAGCTTGCGGCGGTGCCCGGGTTCGGCATCCAGGCGCTGATCGAGGGTCGGCGGGTCGCCATCGGCGCCGCGCGCTTCATGGATCGACTGGGGGTCTCAGTTAGCGCGGCGGATGCGCCGGTCGCGCGCCTGGCGGCGGATGGGAAGTCGCCCGTCTATCTCGCGGTCGATGGGCAACTGCTGGCGGTGCTGGCGGTGGCGGACCCCATCAAGCCGAGCAGTCGGGCGGCGGTCGAGCGCCTGCAAGGGCTGGGGCTGACCGTGACGATGCTGACCGGGGACGGTCGGCGCACCGCCGAGGCGGTCGCCCGGCAGGTGGGGATCGAGCGGGTGGTGGCCGAGGTCCTGCCGGACGACAAGGCCGCGGAGGTGCGGCGCTTGCAGGCCGCAGGGCAGCGGGTTGCCTTCGTCGGCGACGGCATCAACGATGCCCCGGCGCTGGCCCAGGCGGATGTGGGGATCGCCATGGGCACCGGGACCGAGATCGCGGTGGCAGCGGGCGAGGTGGTCCTGATGAGCGGCGACCTCACCGCCGTCGCCGTGGCGATCGCCCTGTCGCGGCGGACACTGGGCACCATTCGGCTGAATTTTTTCTGGGCCTATGCCTACAACGTGGCACTCATCCCACTGGCTGCCGGGGTTTTCTACCCGCTGACCGGCTGGCTCCTGAATCCAATGATCGCGGCCGCGGCCATGAGCGTCTCCAGCCTGTTCGTGGTCACCAACAGCCTGCGCCTGCGCGGTTTCGAGCCGGATGAGTCGTCTTAACCCAGCGCGAGCAATGGCTCACGCCAAGGCGCCAAGCTCGCCAAGAAACACAATCGGGTGGGCGAAGTCACCAGATTATCGTCCAAGTGACTCGGTGACCTCCGATAACGCACTGAAGAACCTTGGCGAGCTTGGCGCCTTGGCGTGCCAAATGCGTTTTTCCGGGGTAAGGTCAGTGTTACCGTCAGCTGCTGAACGCCTGTCCGCGCAATTGCGCCGGTTCCGCGAAGGACCGCCCCGGAGGCAGTCCCAGGGTCATGCTGAGTGGGAGGTGGTCGGAGAGTGGATAGTCGATCACATGGGCGCTTAAGATGCGCAGCGGTGCTGAGATCAGGATGTGATCGAGGTTGTGGCGCGGGCGCCAGCTCGGGAAGGTCTTCAGGGTCGGGTTGAGCCCTTGCATGCCGGTGCGGCGGACCATGGTGCGCAGGCTGCGCGAATCGCTGCCGCAGTTGAAATCGCCCATTAAAACTAGCAGTGGATGCGTCTCCGCCAGGGTGGCCAGGTAATCCAGTTGGCGCTTGCGCGCACGCCAGCCCAGCGCCAGATGGACGATGCCGATGGCCAGATTGCCGCCGTCGGCGAGCGGGAACTCGGCCACCACGGCGCCGCGCCCGGGCAGCCCGGGGAGTTTGTGCTCCGTCACCGGGCCGGGTCGCAGTCGGCTCAAGATGCCGTTACTGTGCTGGGCGAAGGGTCCCAGGTCGCGATTGACCTGACGATACCAATAGGGGAACGCCCCCTGGCGGGCTAGATACTGGATCTGGTCGACATTGGCGCTACGCAGACTGCCGGCATCCACCTCCTGGACGCCGACCACGTCGAACTGCGCGATCAGTTGGGCGATCCGGGTCAGGTTGACCAGCCGCTCCGGGTGGGGCAGCACATGCTTCCAACTGTTGGTCACATAGTCGCTGTACTTGCGCGAGAAGATCCCGCCCTGCACGTTGTAGCTGAGCAGTTTGAGTTGCTGCATGGCGGCCGGTGCCCGGGGCGGGTCGCGGGTTAACACCGGCCAGGCCCGCGGCCAATGGCCCGGATCATGGCCAGGCAGCCTCGGGCCTGCCTGGTCCCTGCCGCGCGGCTCTGCTACGGGCTATTGGCCGAGTCCCTGCACGTACTGGGCCACCGCGGCGATTTCCTGATCGGTCAGGCGGGCGGCGACCCCGCGCATCATGCCATTGGGGTCGTTGGCCCGGGTGCCGCTGCGGAACATGCCCAGGGTTTGCGAGACATAGTCGGCGTGTTGGCCGGAGATGCGGGGGAACTTGGCCAGCCCGGCGCCCAGGCCGGCGGGGCCGTGGCAGCCGCTACAGGCCGGCACGCCGGTCTCCGGGTTGCCGCCCCGGTAGAGGACCTCGCCCTGTTTGGCCAGGGTGGGATCGGCGGCGCCACCGTCCTGTTTCTGCTGGGAGAAATAGGCGGCGGCATTGAGCACATCTTGATCGGTGAGCGCGGCGGCCTGGGTCGTCATCAGGACGTTCTGCCGGGCACCGGACTTGAAGTCCATCAGTTGCTTATAAATGTACTCCGGGTGCTGGCCAGCCAGCTTGGGCCATACCGGGTTGACGCTGTTGCCCAGCGGCCCGTGACAGGCGATGCAGATGGTGCCCGCCTTCTCCTCGCCCGCCTTGGCGTCGCCGACCGGCGCCGTCGCCTTGGCGGCGGTGTTTGCCGCGACCGTGCCCGACACCCCGCCCGCTACCAGGACCACCGCCGAAATCGTCTTGAGCCAGTTGTTCTTCATTGCCAATGCCCGCCTAGGTTGTTCGCGACCGCGCCTGGGCGCGATCATCTGAGGATCGAAAAACTGCGGATATATATCAGAGAGCATTCATGCAGGTCAATTTATCCGCCAAAAAAATGCCTCCTAGCAGCCTGTCGGACTTGATGGCGTAACCGATTGATTAAACAGGAAAACGACTTTTTGGCGCAAAAGAGGAAACTCTTTGCATTCAATCGGTTGCATCACTAAGTCCGACAGCCTGCTAGTGTACTGCTGTGTCAGGCCAAGGCGCCAGGCTCGCCAAGGTTTTTCAGCGCGTTATCTGCGCCGCGGGATTCATCCGGCGAGTGATCCGGTGATTTGGTCTACCCTATTGATTTCTTGGCGAGCTTGGCGCCTTGGCGTGAGCGACTGGCGGATTTCAGTGGGCCGCGGGCGCGGTCGCGACCGTGCGCACCGGCGCCTGCACCTGGAGCTGGCTGCCGTCGTCGAATGTCAGCCCGAGCGCGACCTGGCCGCCGGGCGTCAGGTCGCCGGTGAGCCCGATCAGCATCACATGCAGGCCGCCCGGCTTCAGTTGTACGCTGCCGCCCGCGGGGACCTCGATGCGCTCGATCCGGCGCATGCGCATCACGCCGCCGTCGTTGGTGTGGGTGTGTAATTCAACGGTCTTGGCCGCCGGGCTGGTGGCCGCGACCAGGGCGCGGGCCTGGTCCGACTGGTTGGTGAGGGTCATGAACACGGCGCTGTTGGGCTGGCCGGGCGGGACCGCACGGGCATAGGGGTCGCTGACGGCCACTGGGTCGGCGGCCCAAACGGTGGGGGCCAGGGCGAACAGGCCGGCAGCGAACAGGCAACGGACGCGGGAACTGGACATGGCAGTGTGCTCCTCGTGGGTAGTGGATGGCGGCCAGATCGGCCTAGAAAGCGTGTTTAGCCGCAAATGAACGCAAACGAACGCAAATAAATACAATAGGTTATCCGTTGTTCGCCAAAGCGGACAGTTCACCCGGCGGGTGCGCCGAGCTTGCTCGAGGAAAACCAATAACCCACTGTTCTATTTTGCGTTTCTTTGCGTTCATTGGCGGCTTAACTGCTCTTATTGGGATTGAGGCGCGCCGAGCAGGTGACGGATGGCCGCGGCGATGGTGTCGGGGGGCGTGGCGTGATCCAGGGTCTGCGCCAGCCGGCCTTGCGGATCGACCAGATAGGTGGAGGCCGAATGGTCGACGAGATAGCCCATCGCCGAGTCGGGTTCCGCGACGCGCCGATAGGCCGCCCCATACAGGCGCGCGGCCGCCGCAATTTGTTCGGGGGTGCCGGTGACACCGCGGATGTTGGGGTGGAACCAGGCGGCGTAAGTGGCGAGCCGCGCGGGGGTGTCGCGCTCCGGATCGACGCTGATGAACCAGACCTGGACGCGGGCGAGTTCCGCCGGGGTGAGTCCCTTGAGTGCGGCGGCGATGAAGGCCAGATTGGTGGGGCAGATGTCCGGGCATGAGGTGTAGCCGAAATAGAGCAGTACGACCTTGCCGCGCAGTTGCGTAAGCGCTAGCGTTTCGGCCGCAGAGTCGAGCCGGAAATCGCCGCCGGTGGGCGGGGCGGCGAGCGCCAGGGTTTGCTGTGGCTGGCTCTGGCGCACAGGCTGCGGGGGCGGCGGGCGCGACCACAGGAGCCAGGCCAGGACGGCGGCGAGGGCGACGACGGCCAGGGTAAGCTGGGTGCGCTGCATGGTTGGCGGCTGGTATGGAATCTTGAGTGGGACAGTGTATATGTCGGAAAATGCTTTTCAACCGAATTATTGCGCTTGGCGTACATGGGTCGCCTGAGCGCTTGGTGGCGCTCCCGGGTCTTGGCGCGGGAGCGGCGGCGCTATGCCCAGGCCGACTGGGATGCGGCCTGGGGGTCGCTCCCGCTGCTCGCCGGGCTCAACCCGGCTCAGTCGATCCGCTTGGCCGAGCTGGCCGTGCTGTTTTTGCGGGATAAACGGATCGAGCCGGCGCAAGGGCTGGTACTGACCGCGCAGATGCGTCTGACCATCGCCTTGCTGGCCGGTCTGCCGATCCTGGGGCTGGGGCTCGACTGGTATCGCGGCTGGTATTCGGTGATCCTCTACCCGGCCGCCTTCATTCCCGCCCATGAGTATACCGACGCCGACGGCCTGGTCCAGGTGGACGATCAGGTCAAGGGCGGGGAGGCCTGGGAGCGGGGGCCGGTGATCCTGTCCTGGGCGGACGTGGCGGCGGGGTGTAGGTTGGACGGCTACAACGTCGTCGTGCATGAACTCGCCCACAAGCTTGATATGCTTAACGGCCGCCCCAATGGTCGCCCCCCGATGCATGGCGACATGTCGGGGGCGGCTTGGACGCGCGACCTCTCAGCGGCGTTCGCTGACCTGGGGCGACGGGTGGACGCGGGGGCGCAGACCCCGCTCGACCCCTACGGCGCCGAGTCCCCGGGGGAGTTCTTCGCGGTGGCCAGCGAGGCCTTTTTTGAGACCCCGCGCGTGCTGCACGCGGAATATCCAGCGGTCTATGCGCAGTTGCGGGCGTTCTACCGTCAGGACCCGTTGGTGCGACTCGGGCGGGGCGCCTGAGCCTCCGGGGCTGCCCTCATGGGGGACGCGGCAATTTGGGCACTCGGACAATAACTATGGCAAAATATGTGGGCGAAGTAAGGATCGACCGCCCGCAACGCCGGCCGGACGCCCATGACCGATCAGTCCGCCATCCGATTTGAATCCAAGCCGTTGCGGGGCATCGGCCGATCGGAGTCGCAGCGCTTGCGCGAGCTGACCACCGGGGACAGGCAGTCCCACATGCTGGCGGTCTTGCGGGAGCATCCGGAGTATGCCCAGTGCTTCCTGGCCTGGGACGGGGATGAGATCGTGGGCTGGAGCCTGGCACGCTGGTTCGCGCCCTTCGTTGAGGGGCCCCGCAATGCGCATGTAAGCGTCTTTGTGGACCCGGCGTGGCGGCGGCTGGGGCTGGGGCGTCAACTGTTGGGTCAGGCGGTCGAGTTTGCCGTCGCTCATCGGCTGCGGCCCTGGGTCTCTGCCGGTGCTCCGGACCAGTCGGCCTTTTTTCGCGCCTGCGCCTCTGGGGCAGGCATCGTCGGTACCCCATTCCGGTTGCGCTAGGAATCGGGCCGATGCGTGATTTACACTTGCGGGGCATTGAAATTCGGATTTCGTTGACTACTTTACTCAGAGTCGCCTCCCCGCCCCGCCCCACGGGGCTGTACCCACACCTGACAGGTAAACAACGATGAGACTTTCGACTAAAGGTAGATACGCGGTGACCGCCATGCTCGATCTGGCCCTACAGGGTGGTGAAGGCCCGGTAACCCTGGCGGATATTTCCGTTACGCAAGGGATTTCGCTGTCCTATCTGGAGCAGCTCTTCGCGGCGTTGCGCCACAAACAGTTGGTGCGCGGGGTCCGCGGGCCCGGCGGCGGCTACTATCTCGGGCGACCGGCCAACGAGATCTCCATCGCCGACATCATCTGCGCGGTCGACGAGTGGGTGGAGTTCACCCGCTGCAGCGGCCGTGAGAACTGCCGGGGCGGGCAGCCGTGCCTCACCCATCAGCTGTGGGACCAGTTGAGCGATGAGATTTTCAACTTCCTGAGCGGCATCACCCTGGCGAACATGGTCGAGCGCGGGCGCGTGGAGCGCGCCAAGGCCCGTCACGAGGCGATGACGGCCGAGGCGGAGGAGAAGCGCCGCGCTGCCTGAGCGGCCCGGTGCCCGGTGGCCGGCATCGCACTCGCGCGGGTGTCCGCGGCGCTGCGGTGATATCCTTACGCGCTTCCCGCGGGCGCCGCGGGTCCGGCCGTCCGGCCGGGGTAACCGCACTGATCCGGGAAATGCATCGCGATGGCCGAACAGCCTGACGGGTTGATTACTATTCAGGACTACATCCGCTGGGGAGCCACGCGGTTCAACCGGGCCGGACTCTGGTTCGGTCACGGGACGGATAACGCGCTCGACGAGGCGGCCGCGCTCGTGCTGGGTGGTCTGGACCTGGACCCCGGGCTGCCCGTCAGCTTCCGGGGGTGCCGTCTGACCCCCGCCGAGCGCGTGGCGGTCACGGACCTGATTGAGCGACGGGTAACCGAGCGCGTCCCGACGGCCTATCTGATCGGGCGCGCCTGGTTTGCCGGGTTGCGCTTCGACGTCGACGATCAGGTCCTGGTCCCCCGCTCACCGATCGCCGAACTGGTCGAGGCGGGGTTCGAGCCCTGGATCGACGGCGAGCGGATCGGGCGAGTCTTGGATCTGTGTACCGGCAGCGGCTGCATCGGGATTGCGGCGGCGCTCTTTCTGCCGGATGCCGACGTCGATCTGGTGGATATCTCGCCCGCGGCCTTGGCGGTCGCCCGCCGTAACGTGGCCCACCACGGGGTTGAGGATCGGGTGCGGGTGCTGGAGTCGAACCTGTTCGATGCCCTGGCCGGTCAGCGCTATGACGTGATCGTCTCCAATCCGCCCTATGTCTCCGCGGCGGAGTTTGCCGCCTTGCCTCCTGAGTATCATCGTGAGCCGCAACTCGGCCTGCACGGCGGGGATGACGGGCTGGACCTGGTCCTGCTCATCCTGCTGGAGGCGGCGCGGCATCTCACCGAGTCGGGCATCCTGATCCTGGAGGTCGGAAACTCAGCGCGCGAGCTGGAACAGCGCCTGCCGCTGGTACCCTGGACCTGGATCGAGTTCGAGCGCGGCGGGGAGGGCGTGCTGCTGTTGACCCGCGAGCAACTCGTGCAGCACCAGGGGGAGTTTGAGGGGGCCTGAACCGATGGGCCTTAGACCGGCGTGTCGCCGCGCCGCATTTCACACCACGCTCACGCCATTTCATGAGGCGCGCCGACGCGCTCTCGCCGGCGTGAGCGACGATGCCTGGGCCGCCCGGTGCGCGGGCCTCGCAACCATTCCCGACACCTGAGGGTAGAATTGATGGAACAGGGTATCTCCTTTGACCTGGGCCTGATCCGCCGCTATGACCAGAGCGGCCCCCGTTACACCTCCTACCCGACGGCGGTGGAGTTCGACGAGCGTTTCGACCCGGCGGCCTATGCCGCGGCCTGCGCGCGCAGCAACTTAAGTGGCCGGCCCCTGTCGCTGTATTTCCACCTGCCGTTCTGTGACACGGTGTGCTTTTACTGCGCCTGCAACAAGATCGCCACCAAGGACCGCAGTCTCGCCCCGCCCTATCTGGAGCGGCTGCACCGTGAGATCGAGATGCAGTCGGCGCTCTTCGACCGCCATCGGGTGGTCGAGCAGCTCCACTGGGGTGGCGGTACCCCGACCTTCCTGAGCCACGACCAGATGCAGGGGCTGATGGATCAGACCCGTCGGCACTTCACCCTGGCGGACGATGCCACCGGTGAGTTTTCCATTGAGATCGACCCCCGCGAGGCGGACGCGGCCACCGTGGCCCTGCTACGGCGTATCGGCTTCAACCGCATGAGCCTGGGTGTGCAGGACTTCGACCCCCGCGTCCAGGCGGCGGTCAACCGTATCCAGACCGAGGCGCAGACCCTGGAGGTCCTGGATGCGGCGCGCGCCGAGGGCTTCCGCTCGATCAGTCTCGACCTGATCTATGGTCTGCCATTGCAGACCGCCGCGAGCTTCCTGAGCACGCTCGACCGGATTATCGAGCTGACCCCAGACCGCGTCTCGGTCTTCAATTACGCCCATCTGCCGTCGCGCTTCAAGCCCCAGCGGCGTATCAACGAGGCGGAACTGCCGGCGCCCGAGGTCAAACTCGAAATCCTCCAGAGCACCATCGCCCGCTTGGGTGAGGCCGGCTATGTCTATATCGGCATGGACCACTTTGCCCGTCCGGACGACGAGCTGACCCTGGCGCAGCGCGCCGGCACCCTGTACCGCAACTTCCAGGGCTACTCGACCCATGCCGATTGCGATCTGATCGGGCTCGGGGTTACGTCCATCGGCAAGGTGGACAACACCTATGGGCAGAACCGGCGTGAATTGGATGAGTATTACGCCGATATCGATGCGGGCCGTCTGCCGGTCTTCCGCGGGCTGGAATTGAACCGCGACGACCTGATCCGCCGCGATGTCATCACCCGGCTGATCTGCAACTTCCAGCTCTCCATGCCGGCCGTCGAGGCCGCCTGGGACATCGTGTTCGCCGACTATTTCGCCGACGCGTTGAGCCGTCTGGAGGTCATGGTGAGCGATGGCCTGCTGGAGGTCGGTGACGGGACCATTCGCATCCTGCCGCGCGGCCGCCTATTGGTGCGCAACATCTGCATGGCCTTCGACGCCTATCTGGCCAACAAGTCCGGACCGATCGGCTTCTCCAAGGTCATCTAGGTCACTGCGGGCAGTCGTCGCGGCCGGGGGCCGCTCCTACCGGTAGGAGCGGCCCCCGGCCGCGACGGGTTACCTCGCCTTCGACAGCGCCGAGACTGCCGGCCCCGCCACCCTAGCAAATTCCTCACGCGGGCCTTGATCATCGCGCCGGCCGCCGGCGCTCCCGGTGTTGAGCGCCTGGGAGCGCCGACATTCTGTCGGCCAATCGCCGCAGGCGGTTCGCGGTTTTGCGGTGAATCGCAAAGGGCCTTGTTTTCGCGAGGGTCCAACGG
>NZ_CAJAXH010000291.1 GCF_903946935.1 uncultured Thiodictyon sp. | reverse complement strand
TCTGATCCTGGATGCCCTGCGGCTCCGGGCCAAGGGCCGGCCGCTGCCCGAGTGCATCCGGCGGCTTGAACACTCCAGCCAAATCGAGGCCCAGTTCAGCGCCATCGCCCAGGACCCGGACCAGCGCCGGGACCTCAAGGATTGGCTGGCCCGGTCCGACCTGGGGGCCTTCCGGACCTGGATCGGCAACCCGCTGTTGCGTCGGCTCTACTGGCTGAACCTGCTACGCGCCGAGGGTCCGGCGGGCCAGGAGCGGCTGGTCTGGCGCTCCCCGGCGGTGGTGCGGGCCGGGCTGCGGGTGCTCGCGTGAGCCGGGCGGGGACGTTTTGGCGGCGGCTGGGGCTTGGCTGGTGGGGGCTATTGCTCTTGTGCCTGGCCCGCGGCCTGACGGCCGGGGATTTTCCGCCGCTGGTGGCGGAGGGGGAGCTGATCGATGATCCGGAGGGGGTCATTGCTGGGATCATGCCGTGGGCGGAAGTCAGAGCACTCGCTTTCAGCCCCGACGGGCGCGTGCTCGCCAGCGCTGCGGGAAACACGGTGTATCTGTGGGACCCGACCACCGGGGCAGCCGTGCGCACCCTAACGGGGCACGGGAATTGGGTCACGGCGGTCGCCTTCAGCCCCGACGGGCGCCTGCTCGCCAGCGTCTCGCGGCATGGCACGGTGCGCCTGACGGACCGGAAATCGGGAGTCTCCAAGCTGATTCTCGCCGGCGGTCGCGACGGCGCCTGGGTCGCCTGCCGACCCGCCGAGGGGCGCTGTTGGCGGCATGACGACGACGGCTCTTTGTTGCTTCGCAAGGGGGCGAACGGCCTCCTGACCCCAGTGCTCCCGCCGGCCGGCGCCGAGCCCGCCCGCCTAGAGTTCTACGCAGTCGGAACGCCCGATCCGGCCCTGGCCACCGGCGACGGCCGCTCCACCGAGGTCACCGTCCGAATCGTCAACCAGGGCTCGGTCCCGGCTGACTGGCTGCGCATCCGCCAGGCGCGCGACCTCGGCGACCCCTTGCTCTATACCCCGCCGCCGGTCCATCCGCGTCTCGACCCCGGTCAGTCGGTCGACCTGACCGGCCGGGTCTCCTATCTCGCCGCCTGGACCGACCCGCAAGCCTACACGGGCCGGCTGCGGCTCCAACTGGACCATGCCCACGGCACCGCGGGAAGCGTCGAGGTCCCAATCCGCGCCACGGCCCCGCAGATCCTCGTCGCGGCCGGGCCCGAGTTGGTCCCGGGAAAGACCCCGGCACTCTCGGTGAGGCTGCACAACGGCGGCGGCCAAGACCTGGAGCAGACGGAGGTGCGCGCCCATCTGACCGGCCTGGACGCGGACCTCCCGCGCCAGAGCCAACCCCTGGTCAAGGCGGGCACCGATCTGCCGCTCTCCTTCGCACTGCCCAAGGGCGCCAAGGTGGACGAGGACAGTCGGCTGACCCTGGTCGTCGACGGGCGCTCCTATCCGCCCCACGACTGGACTTTCCCAGACCTACCCATCCGCCTGCCCACACCGCCCTGGCAGCTCTATGCCGGACTCGCCGCGCTGGTCCTGACCCTATCCGCGCTGCTCTGGTCGCTGCGCGAATACACCCATCCGCTGACCCGCCGGCTGGCCGCTGACCCGGCCGCCCTGGCCGGGCTCGGGCTCGCGCAGTTGGAACGGGCGCGCACCCTGCTGCGGCGCACCGGCCGGTTGGGCACAGTGCTCGCGGCCGGCGGGGTGCAGGGGCGCTGGCTGGACCGGGCGATCCAGTTCCGCGGCGAGTCGCCGCAGCGCCAGGCGCGCTGGCTGGCCGAGCGGCTGGGGGCGGGCTGGCAGCGGCTCGAAGGGCTGGGGGACGGCGGGGCCATGGCGCAGTTCGAGCTGGCGCTCGGCGACGGCTTTCCGCTGAACCTGAGTGCCTGCCGGGTCGCCTTCCCGCCCGCCGACTGGCCGGCGCAGGACGTGCTGACCCTACTGGGCAACGGCGGCGACCGGCCCTGTCTCGTGCTCGGTCGCGACCCGGACCAGTGCGCGGACCTGAGCCGCCGCTGCCGCTCGCCCGAGACCTGGTGGGTGGCCCCCGAAGACGGCGAAGTCTCCGCCCTGCTGCTGGCCGCGGAGCCGGTGGACGCCTTCGCCCGCCTGATCGCCCGCTATGTGAAGGTGGCGCGCATCTCGCCGTACCAGACGAGCCTGGGCGTGCGC
Organism: uncultured Thiodictyon sp.; assembly: GCF_903946935.1. GTDB lineage: Bacteria > Pseudomonadota > Gammaproteobacteria > Chromatiales > Chromatiaceae > Thiodictyon. The sequence continues at coordinate 10,992 of NZ_CAJAXH010000291.1, read as the reverse complement.
AAGGAGTCCGGCTTCTTCGGCCGTACCCGGATACTTTCGGATATCCTCAACCGCGGGGAACTGGCCAATTACCTGGTGGTGGGCGGGCGCCAGCTCGGCAAGTCGAGCCTGCTGCTGGCGCTGCAACGCCGCTTCACCGGGATCGAGGGCATCGACTGCCGCTATCTGTCCGTGGGCCAGGCGGGCATCGAGTCCCGGCTCGCCGCCGCCCGGCACCCGGCGGGTGCTGCGGCTGGACGAGGCGGACACCTTCGTGGCCGAGGACGCCGCTCGCGGCTATGCCTGTCTCAACGGCTTCCGCTCACTGAGCGACGAGGGCCGCTGTCACTTCATCCTGGCCGGGTTCTGGAGCCTGTACCGCTCCGCCGGTTTCGACTATCAGTCGCCGATCAAGAACTTTGCCGACACCATCCAGATCGGCGCGCTGGAGCCGGAGGCGTGCCGGGAGCTCGTGACCAATCCGATGGCGGCCCTGGGCCTGACCTATGCCGACGCGGGGATGGTCGAGCGGATACTCACGCGCACCGGCGGGCGGGCCAACCTGATCGCCATCCTCTGCGACCAGATGCTCCCGGGGCTCGGGCTCACCGAGCGGGTCCTGACCGCGGCGGACCTGGATCGAGCGCTTGCGAGCGAGTCGGTGCGCAACGCGCTGGAGGGTTGGGGCGCGCTGGATGGGAAGCGGCCGGAGGAGAATTCTCAGGACGCCCGGCTCGACCGGGTGATCGTCTACGGCCTGATCGGACATGAGCGCTTCCGCCTCGCTGACGTGCTGGACCTCCTCGGCGGGCTCCAGGTGACGCCGGAGGCCGTCAAGGAGTCACTGACCCGGCTGGAACTGGCCTTTCTGGTGGGGCGCGAGGGGGACGGCTATCGCTGGCAGGTGCCGCTGTGGCGGGACCTGGTGCTGGCGGAGGAGCCGGGGCGGATGCTGGGGCAGGAGGTGGAGCAGTGGGGGCTTGAGCATCGGCAGTTGCCGTAACCCGTCGCGGCCTGGGGGCCGCTCCTACGGCGTAGGAGCGGCCCCCGGCCGCGATGGCCTTGTTAACCCCCGGTACGGACGCATTAATCCGGCCCCAACCTTTGGCGATGACTGCGATGAAATACCTTGCCGGCTATCCGGCGCCGCTGGTCGATGAGGTGCGCCGGCTCATGGCCGAGGACCGGCTCGGGGCGCTGCTGGCGCGGCGCTATCCGACCCGGCACGCGGCCGGACTATCATCGCTACGAGTTCGACCTGCGGGTCTATTTGTGCCATGTGGAGGCGGGCGGGGCGGCCTGGTGTCCGGTGTAACAGGACCGGGACGGCCGCTATACCTAGGTCAGCGCTGCGGTCTGCCAACGCTTCGGGCGTCCGCTGGAACCGGGTGGCCCGGGCGCCCTAGCAGCCTGTCGGACTTGATGGCGTAACCGATTGATTAAACAGGAAAACGACTTTTTGGCGCAAAAGAGGAAACTCTTTGCATTCAATCGGTTGCATCACTAAGTCCGACAGCCTGCTAGTGCCGCTGATACACCGCTACACAACCGCTGCCGTTTGCTAGGGTGCCGACACCAGAGGTATGGAGCCCATTCCATAGTCGGGGATAGTCACTCCCCGTGGAAGAGGGCGCAGTCGCGTCGGCGGTAAACTATAGGCCGCTGTTTTGTCAAGCGATCATGATTGCATCGGACGGCGATCCGCGTTGGCATCCCCCGTGCTTGATACCAGGCAAGCGACCGATGCAGGAGAATCCTAATGAACTACACGACTTACAGCAAAAAGACACTGGGCGCAGCCATGATGGCAGAGGCGCTGGAGCTGCTGCGCACGATTGACGCCGAGCACAGCAACGAAGACATCAACGAGGGTCCGCAGGCACGCGAGAAGCGCCTATTACTGCGGGCCGCGGCCCGGCAGTTGGTCGCCCAGATGATCGAGGACCTGCGGGCGGCGGAGCGTGATCGGCCGCCGGTATCCTTCCTCACCGCGGTGTGGTAACGGCCATGGTGCCCGCACCGCCCCGCAAGATGAAAGTTGCGGGCGCCGGCCGTTCCCCCACCCCGCCCTCCCCCACGAGGGGGGAGGGAGAGTTGGAGCGCGCTCCCGGCGCGACTTTCACGGTAAGCCTAGTCACAGTACACGGAGAAAGTCGAGGATACGCCCCTCCAGCCAATACTCGGGCCGCCCGGGCCGGGAGCCGCCGACGAAGCCGACGTGACCGCCGTGCTGGCTCAGTTCCAGGGTGACCCCGGGGCCGAGTTCGTGCTCGAAGGGGACGGTGGCGGGAAACATGAAGGGGTCGTCCAGTGCGTGGACGATCAAGGTCGGCGTAGTGATGGCGGGCAGATAGCCGCGGCAACTGGCCTGGGTGTAATAGTCGAATACGCCGGCGAAGCCGCACAGTGGGGCGGTGACCTGGTCGTCGAACTGGTTGAAGTCGTGGATCGACTTGAGGTCAATGGTGAGCGGGCAGGGGCGGGCGGCGAACTTGCGCCGGAAGGCGAGCTTGAGTCGATCGACCAGATAGCGCCGGTAGAGGCGCGAGGCGCCTCGATCCAGACGCAGCATGGCGTCGCGCAGGACGAAGGGGGCCGAGACCGCGATCCCGGCGCCGAGCAGGGGACCCTGCGGATCGCCCACCGGGTGGCCGCCCCGTTCACCCAGGTATTTGAGCAGCAGATTGGCGCCCAGTGAAAAGCCGATGGCGGCCAGCGGTGCGCCCGCCGGGTCGCCAGCCAACTGGGTCAGGACCTCGTGCAGGTCCTCGCTGGCGCCCGAGTGATAGCTGCGCGCCAGCCGGTTGGGCTCGCCCGAGGCCCCGCGCAGGTGCATGAAGATTGCGCAGTAACCCGCCCGCCCCAGGGCGTCGAGCAGGGTGCCGGCATAGTGCGATTGCAGATCGCCCTCCAGTCCATGGATCACCAGCACCTGGGGGCCATCCCCGGCGCCCACGGCCAGGTCGATGAAGTCGCCGTCCGCCAGTTCGATGCGGCGGCGCGTGAGCGCCAGCTCCGGCCGACGCCGCATGAGGCTTGGCCAGATGGTCTGGAGGTGCGGTCCAGGTAGCCACCAGGCCGGGCGGAAATGACTCTTGACGATTTCGCCCATACCCTTACTAATATACGATGAAGCCGGTGTTGATGCTGGCTATCGAGCGGGCGTTACGCTGAAAAACCCCGATCCCATTGCTGGAGCCGCCCGGGTTGGTGTTTCCTTCGATCGTTACGAGCTTGCCATTTGCAAGCCCGATGACGATGCCGGTATGCCCATGCCCCCCTCCCGTATCGATGATGAATAGACAACCGGGCGAGATGAGGGCGGGATTGTTCTTGGCGGCCAGGGTGAGGACGCGCTTGGCGCTTGGATTTTGCTTCGCGGCGCTCCAATGAGCCAATACCAGCCCGGTCTTGGTATGCGGATTCTTGACGCCGAGCTTATCCGCTGCCTTCTGGTAACAAAAATAGGTGAATGCCGTACACCAGAAATTGCCGGGCTGAAGTCCAACCGACGCTAGATATTGGTCGACCTCGGGGCCTTTATTGGAACCGAGGGGGTGTTCCAGCACCCCGATCTGGGTCGCGGCGAAAGCGACGACTTCCTGGCCAAGGGCCGTGGACTTACTGGAATTATTGGATATTGAATCCTTTCCGAACAGCGCGCCCCAGGTGAGCGAGCCGATTTTCCCGTCGATCTTCAACGGGTGGCCATCGAGGTCAGTGAAACGGGCCTGGAACCGTTTGACGGCGCTCTCGGTTTCGGCCTCGTCAAAATCGCCGTCTTCGGCAATCGGCCCGCACCCGACGGCGTTTAATCGACCCTCGATTTTCTTGACCAGCGCTGAGTCGGGATCGCCGATCTTAACGATCCTGCCAGGGTAAGGGACTACTTTGACTGGGCCTAAGACGGTATCTGCCGTTGCCATGAGGGCGCTCCTACAGGTTGAGAGGATGGACACGACGGTTGGCTGCGCGTAGCACACTATGGTTCTCAACCAGTGCTCTTACAAGGGGTGTCAGCGGGAGCCACTGAGCAGTGCGGGGGTGTCCCGCCCCGCGACCTTCAGCGCCGGTCGCGGGTGCCGGGGCGAGACGCGCCCGCGCCTGTCAGGCCAGCAGTTTCTGCTTGAGCAGGTCGTTGACCTGTTGCGGGTTGGCCTTGCCCTGACTCTGTTTCATGACCTGGCCGACGAAGAAGCCGAAGACCTTCTCCTTGCCCGCGCGGTATTGCGCCACCTGGTCCTGGTTGGCGGCGATGATGGAGTCGATCAGCGACTCGATGGCCCCGCTGTCGGTGATCTGCTTGAGCCCCTGCTCGGCAATCACCTGGTCCGCATCCCCGCCATCGTTCCATAGTGCCTCAAAGACCTGCTTGGCGATCTTGCCTGAGATGGTCCCGTCCTGGATGCGGCGGATCAGCCCGGCCAATTGGTCGGCCGTGACCGGGCTCGCGCCGATCTCCAGCCCCGACTTGTTGAGTGCCGCAGTCAGCTCGCCGCCGATCCAGTTGGCCGCGAGCTTGGGCGCACCGCTGCCCTGGGCCACTGCCTCGAAGAAGGCGGCCAGCTCGCGCCCGGCGGTGAGTAGATTGGCGTCATAGTCCGCGAGCCCGTAGTCCGCCTGAAAGCGCTCGCGCATGGCGTCCGGCAGTTCGGGCAGGTCGGCGATGGCCGCGGCGATGAAGGCGGCGTCGAGCTGCACCGGCAGCAGGTCCGGGTCCGGGAAATAGCGATAGTCGTTAGCCTCTTCCTTGACCCGCATGGTGCGGGTCTCGTCGCGATCCGGGTCGTAGAGTCGGGTCTCCTGCACCACCTTGCCGCCGGCCGTGATGAGGTCGATCTGGCGCTCCACCTCGAACTGGATCGCCCGCTCCAGGAAGCGGAACGAGTTGACGTTCTTGATCTCGGCGCGGGTGCCGAAGGTGGTCTGACCGGCCGGTCGCACCGAGACATTGGCGTCGACCCGGAAGGACCCCTCCTGCATGTTGCCGTCGCTGATGCCGATCCACCGCACGATCTGGTGGACCTTCTTGGCGTAGGCCACGGCCTGTGCGGCGGAGCGCATGTCGGGCTCCGAGACGATCTCCAGGAGCGGCGTGCCGGCGCGGTTCAGGTCGATGCCGGTGGAGCCCTGGTAGTCCTCGTGCAGCGACTTGCCGGCGTCCTCCTCCAGGTGTGCCCGGGTGACTCCGATCTCGTGTACCGTGCCGTCGTCCAGCACGATTTCGACCCGGCCCTCGCCGACGATCGGGAACTCGTACTGGCTGATCTGGTAGCCCTTGGGCAGGTCGGGATAGAAATAATTCTTGCGGGCGAAGACCGAGCGCTCGGCCAGTTCCGCGTCGATCGCCTTGCCAAAGCGCACGGCGAGCCGCACCGCCTCGCGATTGAGCACCGGCAGCACCCCGGGCAGCCCCAGGTCGACGGCGCACGCCTGGGTGTTGGGCGCGGCCCCGAAGCGGGTGGATGAGCCGGAGAAGATCTTGGACTGGGTCGCGAGCTGGGTGTGGATCTCGAGACCGATGACGGTTTCCCATTGCATCGTCTGTGTTACCTGTGGGATCGAAGGAGGGGACGTTTGACCGACATTCTTGCATAGTCGCGGGGTCTGGCAACGGGAACCGAACGCGGGGAGCCGCGAGCGCCGTATCCCGGTGCGGCCCCGGCGTCCCAGTGTGACCGGCGCTGCCGCGGCCTGGCCGGGTTGACGATCGAGGTCGCTTACAAGTCTCCCGCCGGTCGGCGCGGCCCCACGCCAGGAGCGCAGGACTCTTCTTGCGCGGTCTGTCATGCTAATCTTGACTATATAGTTACTGGTCGAACGAGCATGGGCCACTGTTAATCAGTTAGTTATGGACTCCAGGCTGGTAAGATCGCCCCCGGTCCACTTAAACCACCTTGTCTCAAGTCAGCACAGGATCACCGGATGCCCACGTCTGCACACAAAAAATTCAGCCGCAGCGAGCCCAACGAACAGCTCTTCGCGACCCCGCCGCTCGGGATGGACGAGCAGGGAATCGCGGACGATTTCCGCCGTTACTACGCCCACACCCTGGGTCGCGACCGCGACAACCGCTCGGCCTACTATGCCTACAAGGCCCTGGCGAATACCCTTCGCGACCGCTTGATGGAGCGTTGGAAGCGCACCCGGCAGGCCCATGACGAGGCCGGGTGCAAGCGGACACACTATCTGTCGCTCGAGTTTCTCATGGGGCGCACCCTGTCCAATGCCTTGCTCAATCTGGGGGTCGACAGCGTGACTGAGAGCGGGTTCAGCCTGATGGGGCTGCACCTGGAGGAGCTTGCCAGCTGCGAGCCGGACGCCGGGCTGGGTAACGGCGGCCTGGGTCGGCTCGCCGCCTGCTTCCTGGACTCCTGCGCCACCCTGCAACTGCCGGTCAAGGGTTACGGTCTGCGTTACGAATACGGCATGTTCCGCCAGTTGATCGAGAACGGCGCCCAATTGGAGGAGCCGGATCACTGGATGCGCGATGACAACCCCTGGGAGCTGCGGCGCCCGGAATATACCCAACGCATCCAGTTCGGTGGTCACACCGAGCGATTCAAGGAACACGACGGACGCCCGGTCGTGCGCTGGGTGGATACCCATGACGTACTGGCAGTGCCCTACGACATCCCCATCCCCGGCTATGAGAACGATACCATCAATACGCTGCGCCTGTGGAAGGCGGCCGCCACCGATGTGTTCGACCTGGGTGAGTTCAATGCCGGCAGTTATCCGGAATCGGTGGCCCAGAAGAATGCCGCCGAGCACATCACCATGGTGCTCTATCCCAACGATGCCAGCGAGAACGGCAAGGAACTGCGGCTGCGCCAACAATTCTTCCTGGCGAGCGCCAGTATCAAGGACGTGTTGCGCGAGTGGGTCCGGCTCCACGGCGAGGACTTCACCCAATTCGCGGCCAAGAATTGCTTCCAGTTGAACGATACCCATCCGGCCATCTCGGTGGCCGAGTTGATGCGTCAACTGATGGACGAGCATGGGCTGCTGTGGGACGACGCCTGGGCCATCGCCAGCAAGACCATGGCCTATACCAATCACACCCTGTTGCCGGAGGCCCTGGAGCGCTGGCCGGTGTGGCTGTTCGAGCAACTGTTGCCGCGCTTGCTGGAGATCATCTACGAGATCAACGCCCGCTTCCTCGCCGACGTGGCCAGCCACTGGCCCGGCGACAGCGACCGTCAGCGGCGCATGTCATTGATCGAAGAGGGGGACGTCAAGCAGGTGCGGATGGCCTATCTGGCCATCGTCGGCAGCTTCTCGGTCAACGGGGTGGCGGCACTGCACTCCCGGCTGCTGGTGGAGGGTCTGTTCAAGGACTTCCATGACCTCTGGCCGACCAAGTTCAACAACAAGACCAATGGCGTCACGCCGCGCCGCTGGCTCGCGCTGTGCAATCCCGGGTTGCGGGCGCTGTTGGAGGAGACCGTCAACGACGGTTGGGTGCATGACCTGGACCGGCTCAAGGGGCTGGCGCCCTATGCCGAGAATGCGGCATTTCGGGCGCGCTGGAATAGCATCAAACAGGAGAATAAGCAGCGGCTCGCAGACACCGTTGCGGAGCTGTGCGACGTGGAGTTTCCGCTGGAGGCCATGTTCGACGTCCAGGTCAAGCGCATCCACGAATACAAGCGCCAACTGCTGAACGTCCTGCATGTGATCCACCTCTACAACCGGATCAAGCACGGCGATACTGCGGACTGGACGCCGCGCTGCGTGCTGTTTGGCGGCAAGGCGGCCCCCGGCTATTACATGGCCAAGCAGATCATCAAGCTGATCAACAATGTGGCATCGGTGGTCAATCGCGACCCGGCCACCGCGGGGCTCCTGCGGGTGGCCTTCATTCCGGATTACCGGGTCTCGCTGATGGAGGTGATCGCCCCCGGGACGGACCTGTCGGAGCAGGTCTCCACCGCCGGCAAGGAGGCCTCAGGCACCGGCAACATGAAGTTCATGATGAATGGTGCAATCACCATCGGCACCCTGGACGGGGCCAATATCGAGATCCGGGAGCAGGTGGGGGATGACAATTTCTTCCTGTTCGGGCTCACCGCGGAGGAGGTCGAGGCGCACCGCCCCGGCTATGACCCGCAGGGCATCATTGCGCACGACCCCGGTCTGCTGGAGGTGATGAATCTGCTCGATTCCGGGCACTTCAACCAGTTTGAAGGCGGCATCTTCGACGCCGTGATCCAGAGCATCCGCAACCCCCACGACCCCTGGATGACCGCGGCCGATTTCCGCAGCTATGTCGAGGCCCAGGAGCGGGTCGCGGCGGCCTATCGTGACCGGGACCGCTGGTTGCGCATGAGCATCCTGAACACCGCCCATAGCGGGCACTTCTCCTCCGATCGCACCATCGCCGAGTACAACCGGGACATCTGGCACATGGAGGCGGTGCCGCCGGTGCCGGTGCGGTAGGGGCCAGGTTGGACGGGGCGGCCAGGTCCCGCGCCGGTCGCCGGGGGGCCTCGCCGCGTGCGCTCCCTTCCCCACCACGCCGGCCTTTTGCTAATCTATGGCGCGCGGGGGCGCCGTCTCCCGCTGTCGAACCTGATCGATCTGTTTCACTGAGAGGTGCAACCTAATGAACAAGTTCGTGCTCGCCGTCGCCGGCGTCGCCCTCACTGTCGCGGTCAGTACACCGGCCAACGCCTTCTGGAGTCCCTGGCGCTGGCTCCCCTGGGGCGGCTCTCCAGGTTGGAGTGACTGGGGCTATCCGGGCTACGGTTGGGGTGGCTATCCCGGCTATGGTTGGGGCGGCTATCCCGCCTATGGTGGCTATCCAGGCTATGGCTATGGCTATCCAGCCTATGGCTATCCGGCCTATGGCTATGGCTATCCCGCCTATACACCAGTCGGCTACGGCTGGGGTGGGTACTATCCCTATGCCGTCCCAGCAGCATCGACGACCACCGCCACGAGTAGCGGCAAATAATGGTGCCTGCCCCCGCGGCGCGACCGCGCCGCGGGGGAGACCGCAAGGCCCGGCGTCAACCGGCTGTCCCCCTCACTCCCCAACTGGCCGCGCGCCATGGAGTCCCGCCGCCTGAAGTGTGTTCTCCAGCAGGCAGGCGATGGTCATGGGGCCGACCCCGCCCGGTACCGGGGTGATCCAGGCGGCGCGCTCGGCGCAGGGGCCGTAGTCCAGATCGCCGACCAGGCTGCCGTCGGTGTCCCGATTGATTCCCACGTCGATGACCAGTGCGCCGGGCTTGATCCAGTCCCCGGGGACGAAGCGTGCCCGTCCCATCGCCGCCACCAGCAGGTCGGCCCCGCGCACCTTGCCGGCCAGGTCGCGGGTGCGGCTGTGGCAGACCGTGATGGTGCAGCGCGCGGCCAGCAGCTCCAGGGCCATGGGTCGGCCCACGATGTTGGACTGGCCGATGATCACCGCGTCCAGTCCCGCCAGGTCCTGTCCCGTGCGCGCCAGCATGGTCATCACCCCCTTGGGGGTGCAGGGGCGCAGCAGGGGCATCCGCAGGGCCAGGCGGCCCAGGTTGTAGGGATGGAAGCCGTCCACGTCCTTGGTGGGCAGGATGCGCTCGGTGATTGCCTCTGTGTCCAGGTGTGCCGGCAGGGGCAACTGCACCAGGATCCCGTCGATCAGCGGGTCCGCGTTCAGCCGGTCGATCAGTGCCTCCAGTTCCGCCTGGCTGGTGGTGTCCGGCAGCGCGAGTTGTTCGGAGTGGAATCCGACCTCCGCGCAGGCCTTGCGCTTGTTGCGCACATAGACCTGTGAGGCGGGATTTTCCCCTACCAATATGACGGCCAAGCCCGGTGCCCGCCCGCCCGCGCCCAGTCGGGCCGCCACCTGGGCCTTGACCGTGGCGCGGGTTTGCGCCGCGATCGCCTTGCCGTCGAGAATCTGTGCGCTCATGATTGTTCCCCCATTGCTGACTAAGCGCCTATGATATACCGGCTAGGGTTTAGCCTGCCGTCGGGGCCGGCCCGAGGGGGTGCGACGGGCCAGCCGCCGCCCTGACTCGTCCGATCGGTTGCGTTTAGAGTTGACTGGGATCGAATCGTCACGTAACATTGTCCGTCTTGAGAATTTGGATACGCTTCCGAATCCGGGGTATAGCGCAGCCTGGTAGCGCGCCTGCTTTGGGAGCAGGATGTCGGGGGTTCGAATCCCTCTACCCCGACCAATCCCGGTTCTCGCCGTGGGGCCTGTTGCAGGTCTTCGGTGCTGGAGAGAGATGCGCCGGACCCGGTAAACTGTGCCGGCCAGGTACCCAATAGGCGCTCCCAGGTTAGGCGCCCGTAGCTCAGCTGGATAGAGCAACGGCCTTCTAAGCCGTGGGTCGCAGGTTCGAGTCCTGCCGGGCGCGCCAATTTAACCGCTCATGAAGGGCGGTCGATCGCAGTAATTTAGCGGTCACAATGAGTCAATGGTGGACGTAGCTCAGTTGGTAGAGCGCGGGATTGTGATTCCCGTGGTCGTGGGTTCGATCCCCATCGTCCACCCCATTATCAGCGCGATACGCGCAGTGCGGTCAAGTTTGACAAACGGATTTGAGGTATTAAACTAGGCGGCTAGTTGCTTTCGGGTCGTTAGCTCAGTTGGTAGAGCAGTGGACTCTTAATCCATCGGTCGTAGGTTCGAATCCTACACGGCCCACCAAATAACAAACAAAGACTTACGAACGAATTAAGCCCCGGTTACGCAACCCGTAATCGGGGCTTTTCGTTTGGGGGTTCCTCGTGGGGTTCCCCTCTTGGTGTCGCTAGGACGGACAGCGCCGGGCGATCTTTACACCAGGCGACCAGGCGGTGCCCTCGATCCTGAGCCCATCGCCCTGGGTGCAGGTCCCGACCGCGGTGCAGATCCACCCGGGCGCCAGTGCCAGGGCCTTGAGCCTCCCGAGCGACAGCCGCGGTGCGGGCCTCGTCGTCCAGGTGCAACCGAGTGCGATCCTGGGAGGGCAGCGCCAGCCGGTGCCAGCCAGCGCCAGCGCCGGGCCTTGAGCAGTCCGCGCGACAGCCGCG
>NZ_CAJAXH010000290.1 GCF_903946935.1 uncultured Thiodictyon sp. | reverse complement strand
GCGCCTCGAACAGCTCAACCTCTGGGGCTGAGTCGCCGCCTTTAGGCGGCCCAAGAACCGCGGGGCCGCGTTAGCGACCCCGTAGCCGCTTCGAGCGGCTCACGAATGAAAGCCCCCGGCTTTGCCGGGGGATGGTTACTGGCGTCAAGGATCGGGCGGCTCTGGATCGCGCGCTGCGCCTGACGCTCGGCGGGCGTGACGTCACGCAGGCGCCGCTCCACGGCATAGAGCTTTCCGATCAGCGCCACCATCTGGTGGGCCGCGGCGCTCTGCGTGCGTCCGGCGGTGGCCTCGACGAATTTACGTCGCACATGCGCCCAGCAGCCGCCGCGGCCCAGCAACACCAAGTCCACCACCAAGGCGTCATAGACGCTATAGGCGTCGGTGACCAGATGCCCGCGATACACCGGCGGGTCATGGGGTGGCGCGCCGCCGCACATAAAGCGTCGGGGCGCCGCCCCGCCACGGGTATCGGCGTAATCAAAGATCAATACCGGCCGTTCGGGTGGTCCGCCGCAATAGACCCACATATACGACTTCTGCGTCGCCTTACGCCCTGGCTCGTCAAGCACTTGGACGGGCGTCTCATCAATGTGCAGGACCGGGCCGGTCCATAACAGCGCCTTCATGGCGGCCATTAACGGCGTGAGCTTGGCATCGAGCTGGATCAGCCACCCGGCCATGGTTTGGCGCGAAATCTCAATGCCTTCGCGGGCGAAGATGCGCTCCTGGCGATACAGCGGCAGGGCGTCGGCGAACTTGCCCACCACGATATCGGCCAGCAGCGAGCTGTCGGCGATCGCCTTGGGGAGGATTTGCGGGGCGCGCGGGGCGATGATCACGCCCTGCTCGGCACCGGGTACGGCGGGGTGCAACGGGGCGTACTTGGCGCGCTTGAACACGATGACATAGGGCTGGCGGGGGATGACCGCCAGTTGCTCGGATTCGTTGTAGCCGATCAGTTTCCAATCGCTGCCCAGGCTTGCCTTGACCGCCGCCGGCAGGTCGATGATGCGCTCCACCCGCGGCAGGTGGGCTGGCAGCGGCCGACGCACCGGCTTGGTCTTCGGTGGCGCCGCCGGCGTGTCGGGGACCGGTGGTGACGGCGGCGGGGCCTCCTGCTCCAGTTCCCCGATCAACGCCTCCAACTCCGCCTCATCGAAGAGGCCGAGTTGATTGGGGGCGACCTGCTCGCTGCTGGGGCCGAAGCGTTTGCGCTTGAGCAGCGCGATATAGTCAAGCAGCTGTTCGATCCGTTGCGCCTGACGGGTCCGCTCCTGCTCCAATTCGACCACGCAATCCTTCAGCCGAATGACTTCGGCATGCAGTGACACTGGGTCGGCAGAACGTGAATGGGCAGCGGTTGGCATGCCGGCTATTCTATCAGAAACGCTTTTCAATCGCTCAGATACGACCGTCACCAGACACTGAAATGGGCTTCGCGATGCCCCTCTATCCGCTGCCATTGCAGTCCGTCGAGCAGCCACCGCAACTCGCGGGTCGTAACCGTCACGGCCGCCGCGTCGTCGCGCACCGACGGCCAGCGGAAACGCTCACGCTCCAGGCGGCGGTAACACAACCAGAAGCCATTGCGTTGCCAGCACAGCACCTTGAGTTTGTTGCGTCCACGATTGCAGAAGACGAAGACCTGCGCCGTGCAGGGATCCTGCTGCAACACGTCCACCACCAAGGCCGCCAAGCCGTCGATGGACTTGCGCATGTCGGTGGCCCCCAGCGCCAGGTAGACCCGCGTGTCCTCCCCCAAGGCGATCATCCCCGCGCCGCCAGGGTCGCCAGCACCCGCGTGAGGGTTGCCCCGTCGAATCCGCACGCCACCTCAACCCGCACGCCGCCGCCAGCGACCACCGCAATCCCGCTGGCACCACCGGTGACCAGCGCCGGCCGCTCCTCAAGCACCCGTACCGGGACCAAGTGCGCCCCGGGTGCCGGCACCGCGTCCTCCCGCAGGCGTCGGCACCAGTGATAAAACGTGCTCTGTGCCACCCCCCGCTGTGCGCAAAACGCCCGCGCGCTCAATCCGCTCGCTTCATACGCGCCGACCAGCGCCCGCCACTGCGCCGTGCTGCGTTGCTGATCGTTCCCCTGCTTTGCCATACTGCACCCCCGGCCTTGTTGAACCAGGCGTGATTTTCGCCGGTTCGACTGGGGTGGCGAAAGATGTAATTCGCCGGACGCTTACTTATCTTCGTTGTCCTGTACACCCGCCTGGTGAACGACGCGTGAGATCTAACTTTTTGTTCTTCTTCGTGTTCTTCGCGGCTTCGCGCGAGAAACTGCCGAATTTAGGATGATCAAGGCCCGCGATAGGCGGCGAAGACTGCCGCCGCGAGTTGTTCACTCTCCTGTGAAAACTCGGCCGCGCTCATGGCTGCTTCCGGGGCATCCAGAATGATATGGTTGCCCGCTCCCGTAAAAGGCAGGAAGCTTGAAAGCAGATAGGACCGGTAGCCCGCTTGCAGTTTCCCGCGATGGATGAAGAACTCACGCATCCACAGGCCCCCGCCGGTTAGAACCTCCTCCTGACCACGTACCGTTTCCAAGGTCAGACCGCGAAAACGCATGCACGAGATCAGCGAATGGTGGCGGCCCTGATCAAAGGCGCCATACCAGTACATACGGATGCTCGTCGGCTGTCCGTCCAACTGCAGCTGATAGCCATTGGATGCGATCTGCTGGGCCACCACTCCGGCTGGGGGCGGCTCGACCTTATAGTCGATAGCGACGAGGGGCGGCAGCACGAACGGGGCCATGCCCAGGAACGCGAGTAGCGCGGCCTCGGCGCCCCCGAGTGGGATCGGGGCCGGTCGCGCCTCCTGCGGCGATCCGCCAAGGAGGATCAGGTAGACCCGATAACAGAGTACCACGGCGACGACGGCCTGCCATTGCGGCCACATGGCCAGGAGTGAGACGGTGCCGGACAGGATGATCAAGCCGCTGACGGATGACAACAGCCGCCAGGAAACCAACCGGGGGCACACCAGCAACCAAGGGATCCACAGCGATTCCATGCTGGACCAGGCGATCACGACCGCCGCCAGGCCCCAGACCAGATAGGCGACGCCCAAGCGCGCTGCGGGGGCGTCCGCGAGCCGGCTATGGGCAAGAAAGAATAGGGCCGACAGGGCGATCAGATGCCCCCCCGGTGAAAAGATCGGAACCGCCACCAAGGCCAGCACCAGACTCAGGTAGATGACCTCCAGCCAGCGGGTGCGATCCATTTGTTGCAGGTCATCGATAAACAGGATCAGGAACGGCACGATCCACAGAAAGCCGATCAGATAGTGCAGTTCCTCCCCTTCCCACGCCGGATAGAAGACATAACGATAGCCCGCCAGCGTGGCTATCCGCAGCATATTCACCAGCACGGCCACCGGGACGCAAAGCAACAAGCGTCCCAGCAGCACGCCGTCAAAGGCGCGCTTATGGTTGGCCCACAGGGTGACGCCCCAGAGGATGATCAAGGTATTGACCCCGGAGCAGTCCTGGGTCCAGGGAATAACCAGTTGACCGAGCACGATGTCCTTGCCCCGATCGACTGCCGCAATGCCAAATGCCGCGGCGGCCCCTGTGACCAAAGGGCGAGTCAGGGCCGAGAGCACCTCGGTCAGGTGGGCGAAATGCAGGAGCAGGAACATGACGGCCAGCAACAGGACGGTACGGACCACTGACCCGATCTGGCCGGCAGCCACCGGCGCGGTGGCGCCGAAGGTCCGCAGTGCAGACCACAGGTGCTTGGCCTGTTGCAGCAACGATTGCCCTTTGACGGGCGGCTCAGGGATCATTTACGCGGCCCGCCAGTTTTTTGAAATTTCTGTTTTAACAACAGGATGAATGGTACCGCCGCCAACAGGAGCCACGGGGGTTCCGGGATACCGCTCGGGGCGCCCATAACGCCGCCGCCCTGCCCGCCGGAAAAATCTCCAGGGCCTGGACCGGCGGGCGTTGCGGGAGTGGCCGGTGTTGCCGGTGTTGCCGGATTGGCGGGCTTTGCCGGGGTCTGGGCCAAGACGGACTGAGCCCCGGCACCGAGGGCCGCGGCAACCACGAAGGGAAGTAGACGATGACGATAGCTCATGGGGAAGGCCCTATTGTCGAGTAAATCCGTGCGTTCTATATGTTCTAAGCAAAACTCGCGCCAGCCCCCTGAAACAGCTCCATCACGCTGTTGTTATGTGAGAAACGCATCCTTCACGTGACCTGAACCACAGGCCGCATCAAGCCTGGCTGCCATTTCAGCCGCACTGCCTCACGGTCATCTGCCAAACCGGCAGTCGCAAGACGACTCAGACCGCGCCGCGGTCATTCACACGCAGCGGCGTTGATCGTAACTCCGACCACCCAGCCTCTCGTGACCGCCGCGCCTGGGAGCGCCGACATTCTGTCGGCGACGGCGCAAAGCGCCGTTGGATCCTCGCGAAAACAAAGCCATTTGCGATTCACCGCGAGACCGCGAACCGCCTGCGGCGGTTGGCCGACAGAATGTCGGCGCTCCCAGGCGCTCCGCGCCGCGAGCGCTGGCGGCCGGAGCTATGATCAAGGCCCACGCAGCAACAAATGCCATCCTTTCGCTATAGTGTATTATGCAACCCTAGGCGCCACAATGCCTCAGTGGTTCCGCTGCGCACGCCGACGTTGATTCATCCTGTTGGCCACCGGCACCCGCCGCCATGGTTGGCGCACGGCGTCCCATTTCCATTCACCGCCCCGGAGCCCCCCGATGCGTTGGGTCCTGAACATCGCGAGCAACTACCTGCGGGTCATCGTCGGCATCGCCGTGATGTTCTTCCTCATCCCGTTCCAGGTCAGTCACCTGGGTCTGGACCTGTTCGGGCTCTGGTCGCTGATCTTCGCCGTGGTCGGGCTGTTCGGCCTGTTGGATCTCGGCTTCGCCACCGCGGCCATGAAATATGTGGCTGAACTCACCGCCAGCGGCGACCACGCCGCGCGCAATCAGGTCCTGTCCACCCTGCTGGT
Organism: uncultured Thiodictyon sp.; assembly: GCF_903946935.1. Taxonomy (GTDB): domain Bacteria; phylum Pseudomonadota; class Gammaproteobacteria; order Chromatiales; family Chromatiaceae; genus Thiodictyon. The sequence continues at coordinate 4,472 of NZ_CAJAXH010000290.1, read as the reverse complement.
GGTCTACACGGTCTTGGGCCTGATCTGCATCGCCCTGGTCGCCATCCTGGCGGGTCCGGCCTCCGGCTGGTTTGCGCTCAAACCGGACCAGGCCGCACCCTTCACCCTGGCCTTGTGGCTGCTGGGGGGCGTGGTGGCGATCAACTTCCCGGCCAGCCTGATCAAGGCGATCCTGATCGGCAGCGGGCGGATGCACCTGGTGAATGGCATCGAGTTGGTGACCACCCTGGTGAACGCCGCCCTGATCGTGATCCTGCTCCAGGCGGGCCTGGGCCTGGTGGGCATGGCCATCGCCACCGCGACGACCATGCTGCTGGGGCCGGTGGTGATGCTGCCGCTCACCATCCGCCTGACCCCGGGGCTATCGGTCTCGCCACGGCTCTTCGCCCCCGCCCGTGTGCGCGAACTGCTCGGTTTCTCGGTGTATTTCTTCATCGCCAACGTGGCGGTCCTGATCATCCTGCGCATGGACCCGGTGGTGATCAAGACGTTCCTGCCGCTCACCGCGGTGGCCGTCTATGCGGTCGGGGCCAAGATCGCCGAGTACACCTACCTGCTCAACAAACAGTTCTCCAACGCATTGATGCCGCTGGTGTCTCTGTCCAAGGGCGCGGGCGACACCGACACGGTGCGCCGCATCCTGGTCGACGGCACCCGCTTCCTGCTGGCCATCGCGGTGCCCTTCGTCGCCCTGCTCCTGTTCTACTCCGAGCCCTTCATCGTCCACTGGATGGGGCCGGACTTCGCCGAATCGGTCACGGTGCTGCGCATCCTGCTGCTGGCGATGCTGTTGGCCAGCGTCCAGCTCAACGCCGCCAATGTGTTGGGGATGACCGGTCAGCACCGCTTCGTCGCCTTCGCCATGGGCGGCTCGGCGCTGCTGAACCTGGCACTGTCGCTCATCCTGATCCAGTTCTTCGGTCTGCTCGGGGTCGCCCTGGGGACCCTCATCGCCACCTTCCTGGTGGAGTTCACCCTGGTGGTGCCGCGCGCCTGCCGCGACCAGGGGCTGGCCCTGACCGGGTTCGTGCGCCGGGCGATCTGGCCGACCCTGCCGGCCCTGGTCCCGACCCTGGGCACCGCCTGGCTGCTGGCCCAGTGGCACCCCATCAGCGGGTTCGTCTGGATCTTCCTGGAGGGCGCGGCCAGTGCGCTCGTCTATTTCACGGTCTTCTACTGGAGCGGCCTCACCGCCGCCGAGCGGGACCTGATCGCCGGCAAGCTGCGCCGTCGATTCAAATCCCGCCCCGCCTGAACCGCTCACCCACCAACCGATCGGGAGCCGCCATGCCAGGACCTTTCAGCGTCATCCGCCGGACCCTCGAAGGCACACGCCTCACCTGGTATCGCGCCCGCCTCGGGGCCATGGGGCGCGGCTGTCACATCGACCCCGGGGTCAGCCTGCAATACCCGGGGCGTATCCGGCTCGGCGACGCCGTCGGCATCGGGCGCCACGCCACCCTGCGCGCCAACACGGACGCCAACCCAGGCATTACCCTCGGCAATGGCGTGAACGTCAACGACTCCGTGGTCATCAACGCCAACCGGGGCTTCGTCACCCTGGGTGATCGCTCCTGGCTCGGCCCCTTCTGTCTGGTCTACGGCAATGGCGGTGTGACCGTCGGGCGCAATGTGCTGGTCGCCGGTCACACCAGCATCAACACCGTCTCACACTCAGTGGAGCGCTGCGACATCCCCATCAACGACCAGCCGGTCCTGACCGGCCCGGTGGTGATCGAGGACGATGTGTGGATCGCGCTCAACGCGGTCATCCTGCAAGGCGTCACGCTGGGGCGCGGCTGCATCGTCGGGGCCGGGGCCGTGGTCACCAAATCCATCCCGCCCTGGTCGATTGCCGTGGGCGTCCCGGCCCGGGTGGTGGGTCGGCGTAAAGGGGCGCCTGAGTCGCCCGCGGAGTCAGTATGAAGATCGTCCAGGTCCCCAGGCGTTTCGTGGTGTCCGAGTGGGGCGGCACCGAGACCACCATCCTCCAGACCAGCCGGGCCTTGCAGCGCGCCGGACATGAGTCGGCCATCTTCACCAGCCTGGCACTGTCGAATGAGCGCCGCGAGACCATCCAGGGCGTGCCGGTGCAGCGCTTCCCCTACAGCTACCCCTTTTTCGGCCTCACCGCCAACGACCGCCGCGACATGGACAAGAAGGGCGGCAACCTGCTCTCCCTCTCCCTGCTGCTCGGCCTGCTGCGCGAGCCCGGTGTGGACCTGATCCATGCCCATACCGGCAAACGGGTCGGTGGCGTGGTCCGCACCGCGGCCCGACTGCGCGGCATCCCCTATGTCGTCACCCTGCACGGCGGCTATTTCGAGGTCCCCAAGGGCGAGATGGACCAGATGCTGGCGCCCATCAGGAACCGGTTTGAGTGGGGCCGCCTCTTCGGCGCACTGCTCGGCGCGCGGCGCGTGCTGGAAGATGCCGCCGCGGTGGTCTGTGTCGGTGGCGACGAATACGCCGCGGCCAAGGCCCAGCTCCCCGGCCAGCGGGTGGAATTGGTCCCCAACGGGGTGGACTGCGACGCCTTCGCCCAAGGCGACGCCGTGGGCTTTCGCGCCGCCTATGGCATCGCCGCGGACCGACGCATCATCCTGTGCGTTAGCCGCATCGACTATCAGAAGAACCAGATCGGACTGGTGGAGGCACTGGCAACGGTCGCCGCCCAGATCCCGACGGCCCACTTGGTCCTGCTCGGGCCAGTGACAGTGGCCGGCTATCACGAGCGGCTACTGGCCACGGTCGCGGACCTGGGCCTGACCGAACGGGTGACGCTGATCCCGGGGCTGCGCCCGGACGATCCCATGCTCCCGGCGGCCTACCATGCCGCCGAGGTCTTCTGCCTGCCCTCACTGCACGAGCCATTCGGCATCGTGATCCTGGAGGCCTGGGCCGCCGGCCGGCTGGTGGTCGCCGCCCGCGTCGGCGGCATCCCCTCCTTTACCACCGACGGGGCGGACATCATCCACGCCCAGCCCGGCGATACGGCCGACCTGGCCGCACGGTTGCTCCAGGTCCTGGGCGATCCAGCGCTTGCCGGGCGCATCGCCACGGCGGGTCAAGCCAAGGCCAGGCGGGACTATGCGTGGTCGGCGATTGCGGGGCGGTTGGTCGAGATTTACCGGGAGTTGCCGCGGGGACGCCGGGGCTAATTCCGTCCTCGTGCTGTCAGGAGACCAGCAACATGTCTCAGCGACGGGAACCGGATTGCACAGGCGCCGGAGCCCCCAAGCGGCGTAACATACCAGTCCGAGGCAACGCCGTGGGTTGCGCCAAAGAGAATGCTTAGCTTTGAGGGCCTTAGGTTGGATTGCCGAATCAAACCCAACATCCCGAATTTTTAAGCCATCGCCGTCGCCCTCGAACTTATGGTCTTTGTAGACGCGCCAGCGTTATCTGAATCTTTAGCTGGACAAAGGAAACACAGAGAGAAGCATGAAATCAAATTTAACTGTTACGACATTGCAACATGAAGCATCACAATTCGCAGAGATGGAGACTACTTACGACGAGCCGTCTCTCTACGGTGTAACTGATTGAAAAGCGGTCGGAACCTATCTAGAGCATAAGTTTACAGCCTATTTGGCTGAGAAGTATGAGTATAGACAAGGAAACTCGGCATCTGGAATCGATCTTCCCAGCCTAGAAGTCGATATAAAGGTAACGAGCGTGAAGCAGCCGCAATCATCATGTCCTTTCAGATCTGCATCTCAGAAAGTGTTCGGACTCGGCTATCATTTGCTTGTATTTTTATATGACAAGACCGATGATCACAAAAACAAGACTGGCCGGTTGAATATGCAGCATACGATATTCGTCGAAAAGGAGCGTACAGCAGATTTTCAAACCACAAAAGGGTTACTGGACATTCTTGCAAGAGAAGGGAATAAGGACGATGTTGTTGCGTTTATCATTGAAAGAAACTTACCCGTTGATGAAATCGGCGCTGTGGAACTGGCCGACAGGATATTAGAACGGCCGCCGAATCAAGGCTACCTGACAATATCCAACGCGCTCCAGTGGAGACTTCAGTACGCTAGGGTTATTCAAAATGCTGGTGCGGTTTCAGGTATCGCAAGAATTCGCTGAAAAATGACTAAGAAATCATTTGAAAAGTGGCAATATGGTGATTTTCAAACACCGATTGATCTTGCCAGAAGAGTTGTTGCCGTTCTAAAGCGAAATCACACTATTGACCCCGCGGTAGTTATTGAGCCCACTTGTGGTAAAGGTGCATTCATCCTCGCTTCATACGAAGGATTCATGAATGCAGCTATACTGGGTTTTGAAATCAATCCCAAGCATGTCGCTGAAGCCCGCTCTGTAATCGTTCAGACCCCCCCCTTCCGGAACGCGGTGGCGTGGGGGCATTGTGTTGGAGGATAGCACCCCAACAGTTGGTGGCGTCGCGGGGACCCCACCGTTCAGCCTGACGCGCACATGAAACTCGACCGACACGATCT
>NZ_CAJAXH010000289.1 GCF_903946935.1 uncultured Thiodictyon sp. | reverse complement strand
TGGCAAACAGCACTTGTCCGCCGTGCTGGCGACCCTGATCATCCTGGCCTACCTGGTACACACCGTCCTCGACTGCCTGGACCAACGCTATCGCGCCGTGCGCGCCCAATTACCCTCGCGCCAGACCTTCTTCGAACACCTGCGCGCGCTCGCACAGTACCTCCCCTTCGACTCCTGGGATCAGCTGTTCGACTTCATGCTCGAGGGTCTGCGACCCGCTCCGCGCAAGGTCCGGGGACGGCCGAACACGGGGTAAGGTCAAATTTGGAATTGCTGATGCCATCCGGCCGATTTGACAACGCGACCCCGGAGTATCTGCACATGCATCGACGTCTGGTTTTGCAAGCCTTCGCGATGGGCGCCACACTGAAAGTCACCGGCGGACTGGCCGGCATCGTCGGCGAACCGGGTCAGTTGGCCCCGGCGCCACCCAAGGCCAAGACCAAGGATATGTTTTCGATGATGGTGACCGATCCGAGTACGCAATCGCTGGCCTGTCTCGCGCTGGGTCCCGAGGCGGATGCGGTGATCGATGCCTTGCGCGTCCGGGCCAGGGCGTCCTGGGACGCCGACAGTCACTGGAGCGGCTGGGATATCGACTGTTTCCGAACCGGCCGGGATGATCCGGCGGGGCTCGATCGCTGGATCGAGACGCGCCTGCGCCCCTGCGATTGCATCGCGCTGGTGATCGATGCCACGGACCCCGCGGCGCGCGCCCAGACGCCCGGTTGGGCGGACCGCCTGGCTGGACTGAAGGAGGCGTTCCTGCGATTCGCGCTCATCGTCGGCGATGACGGCGACCCCGACGCGCCTTGGCGCGCGACCCTGCATGAAACCACGGACGGCGTGCTTGATATCGCCCCCCAACGGGGCTTCCTGCGCGCTGCGGCGATTGCCACCCATGTCGATGGCCTGCTGAGGTTGTCCTCTACCATTATTGGCTATGACATTGCCGATATCCACCAAGTGCTGAAGGCGGGTGTGATGCTGCGCACTGGTGCGACGATCTGGAATCGCGAGTCCCGCCGCACGGGCGCGTTCCGCCGGCTCTGGACGCAACTGGATGTGGGGCCTGCCGGCGGGGTACTGGCGTGGCTGCATGGCGGGTACGACAGCTCTTTATCCGACTTCAATTGGTTATGCGATCAGCTCGGGGAACACATTCCGGATTCGGCCACCGCCTTGCCCGTGATCTACGGGCATCCCGAGTGGCCGACCGGCCGCCGGGTGTTGGGGCTGACCTGGGTGGGCCCTGGCCAGACCAGTGCCATCCATCCTGCGAGGAGCTGACCCAATGCCCCCGTCCTACCAACTCATCGCCTCCGATCAGTCCTGGATCGAAGGTGAGGCCCTGCGCCAACTGGAGCAGACCGCCGCGCTGCCGGGTATGCGTCAGGCCGTGGGGCTACCCGATCTACATCCGGGCAAAGGCTATCCGATCGGCGCGGCCTTTCTGTGCGAGCAGATCTACCCGGCCTTGATCGGCAACGACATTGGTTGCGGGATGGGGCTGTGGCAGACAGACCTGCCACGGCGCAAGTTCAAACCCGAGCGCGCTGCCGAGCGCCTGCAAGGGCTCGAAGACCCATGGGACGGCGAGCTATCCGACTGGCGCACCGACTATGGCTTGGAGCCGACCGCCGGCGATGCCGCGCTCGGGACCATCGGGGGCGGTAACCACTTCGCGGAGGTGCAATGGGTCGAAACGGTGATGGACCCGGCGGCCTTGGCGACGCTGGGGATCGACCCTGACCATGCGTTGCTCCTGGTCCACAGCGGTTCGCGCGGGCTCGGGGAATCCATCCTGCGCGCGGTCGTGGACCAGCAGGGCCACCACGGGCTCGATCCCGCGAGCCCTGCGGCCATAGACTATTTGCGCCAGCATGATCACGCACTGCGGTGGGCGCAGGCCAATCGCGGGCTCATCGCCCATCGTATCCTGACGGCCCTGAACGTGGATGCGCAATCCCGACTCGACAGTTGGCACAACCTGGTCCAGCCGCTCGATTGGCACGGCGAGCGGCTCTGGCTGCATCGCAAGGGGGCGGTGCCGGCCGACCGCGGGCCGGTCGTTATCCCCGGCTCGCGGGGCACCCTGTCTTACCTGGTGCAGTCACACACCCCCAGCGAACAGAGCCTCTTCTCGCTGGCCCATGGCGCCGGGCGCAAGTGGAAACGCGGCGAGGCCCGCGGCCGTTTGGGTGGCCGACAGGGTGCCGAGGCACTCATCACCACCGCGCTCGGCGGCCGGGTGATTTGCGAAGACAAGGACCTCCTCTATGACGAGGCCCCGGAGAACTACAAGGGCATTGAGCGCGTGGTGGCCGACCTGAGCGAGGTCGGGCTGATCGACGTGATCGCCACCCTGCGGCCGGTGCTCACCTACAAGGTCAGGCGTCCGGCCCATCGTCAACCGGGGGCGCGCAAACCACGGCGTGGCCGGCCGTGAACGGGAGTGCGCCGACCCTGTGGCTGCAACTCTCCGCCGGGCGCGGCCCGGCCGAGTGTGAGTGGGTGGTGGGGCGCCTGGTCCCGCTGCTGATCCGGGATCTCAGCGAGCATGGGCTCACCGTGGCGGAACTTGCGCGCACGCCCGGCGAGCATGGCGGCGATGCCCGTTCGATCCTGCTACGGGCCAGTGGCACGGGGGCGGCGGCGCAGGTCCGCCGCTGGTTGGGGACCGTCCAGTGGATTGGTGCCAGCCCCTACCGGCTGCGTCACCCTCGGAAGAACTGGTTTGTCAGCGTGGCCGTCTTCGCGGAACCCGCCCCCGACCACTGGGATAGTGCTGCGGTGCGGGTCGAAACACTGCGCGCGAGCGGTCCCGGCGGACAGCACGTCAACCGCACGGAGAGTGCCGTCCGGGTCACTCATCTGCCGACCGGACTCCACGCCATCGCCCAGGAAGAGCGCTCGCAACTCCTGAACCGCCGGCTCGCGCTCGCCCGGCTGGCGAGTCTCTTCGCTGAACGCGCCGAAACCAAGGCTCGCGAGGGTGACACCGCGCGCTGGCAACAGCACACCCGGCTGATCCGCGGCAATCCGGTTCGGGTCTATCGTGGGCAAGAGTGGGTGCCTGTTGTCACGGGCAGGTGCGGACAGTCCTGACGCAGGACCCCAACCCCCCTTCCCGCATTCCCCCCAATAATCCGCACCTTCAGCTCTCACGGTCCCCGCCCGCCGGGCAGCACACTGCGCCCATGGCTGACCCAACCGAAATCCCCAAGTACATCGACGATCCACCGCTGATCCTGCTGTGGCGCGTCGATGATCTCGTCCCGATCGTC
>NZ_CAJAXH010000288.1 GCF_903946935.1 uncultured Thiodictyon sp. | reverse complement strand
TCTTTCTTTTATCTGCCAGATACATTATATGCTGCATAATTAATAGTTAGTCGTGATAACTCATTAGGCCGCTATATCGGTCCGGAAACGTCTGTATTCGGGCGCACTCGCGAATGGTGAGCGGACGATGCTCCCGCGGGTGGATGAATTCACGGGATGCGGCTCCAGTAATAGTCAACGACTGCAGGTTGCCATGCAAGCGCTTTATTCCGGAGGGAGCGCCACCGCGCTTCTCTGTTGGGGTTCCATCTGCTACGCGACGATTAGCTCTGCGCTTGAAACTGTCATGCCAATACTCCGGCGGGAGATCCTTCATAGTCTGTCCAGGGCCTAGCAGTTCAAGCGGTGCTTTGTCCGAATTGTCTCGTGCTTGAAAGTGCTGCGTGACACCGGACTCAATATTGCCCTTGCGCATGGCTTCATCAAATGGCCCAAGAGCCGTCACCGACGCGTAATCCGAAACAAGAGATTTGTCGAAAGACGCACGGCCTAAGCCTGCCACTGCTTCGTCCAAGGTCGGCGCCATCGGTAGGCCGGAGGTCTTTTTTGCTTTACCGCTATCGTAGGAATACAGTTCGCGTGGAAAATCGAAATCGATTCCCATTCTGTTTCCGATGATCAATACACGCTTTCGTGTCTGTGGCACGCCATACGCAGCGAGGTTCACTTTCTGGAGCCGGACAGAGTAGCCCAGAGACACGAACTCGCGAACAAGTCGAGCTAGGTCGTGGCCACTGCCTGACGTTAGCAAGCCTTCAACGTTTTCAAAGATGAACCATTTCGGGGCGAGTTCCTCGACGATTGCGAGGTAATTGAAGATGAGTCGGTTTCTGGGGTCCGTTGCATTGCGTGGGCCAGCGGTGCTGAAGCCTTGGCATGGCGGGCCGCCGATGATGATGAACGGCTGTTCACCATTAGCCATAGATTTGACGGCAGTGGGCGTGATCGTTCCAAGGTCCACTTGATGGCACGGGCTGCCTACGTTCAATTCGTAGCTTCGACATGCGTCGCCGTCAATCTCTGCAGCAAATCGCGGTTTCAAGCCGGCTTGCGAGAAGCCGTACGAAAAGCCGCCGGCCCCGGCGAACAACGACACAACCAGATGATCTGCGCTCATACTGTACATCTTACCAGTGTCAGCACCCGGAGTCAGTCCCTCAAAGGTGCGAAACCGCGAAACCGGGGACAGACCCTGAGGGGAAAAATAGGCGACGTACCACGAAAAAACCTCGTCGTTAGCTCCCCGCACCCGATGACCCGCCCGCTCAAGCCGATCCGCCAAAGACCTCCTTCAGGCTCCGGCACTCCAACACGCGATCACCCCACTCCTCAAGCTCGGTCTCGCCGGCTTGACCAAGGCGCTCCTCAGCCCATGACGGCAGCGGACCGAAGCGGCGAGTGAGTTGCCGGCGCAGCAACTTCGTCTCGCCCTCCTGCCGGGCTTCCCGCCTGCCCTCCTGCCTGCCCTCCCGCAAGCCCTGCTCCTTACCACTGCACGGCAAATCCGTTCTAGCCCGCCGTGGCTGGCCGTCCCCGCCGACGGCGGGAATTTTCGGTCATGCCCAGGTAGTCGAACACCAGGCGGACGTTGCGTGCCAGGCGCTGGATGGTGGCGGCGACGGTGTCGCGGGAT
>NZ_CAJAXH010000287.1 GCF_903946935.1 uncultured Thiodictyon sp. | reverse complement strand
GTTGTTTCTCGGTGATATCCACGGGGGCGGCGGTGCAAAGGGGCATGGCGAACAAACTCAAGCAGCGGGAAGTTGACGTGTTCAGCATGATAACGAACACAGCCCGCAAGCGGTGCCAGAATTTTCACTCTGCAGCACTAGATCAGGGCGGTCTGATCTTGCTCGACGGTTTGGACGAGGCGCCCGACGCCCATGACCACCGCGCGCAGATCAAACATGTTGTAGAGGACTTCGCGGCCGTGTTTTCCCGGTGCCGGTTCCTCATCACCAGCCGTACCTATGCCTATCAGCGCCAGGAGTGGAGGATTGATGGCTTCGCGGAGGTCTCTCTACGGCCCTTTAGGCGCGGCCAGGTTCGCGACTTCGCGGACGCTTGGTATGCCCACATGGTCGAACTCCTGCGCCTCCCGCCGGCCGCCGCCCGGGACCGCGCCGAGGTCCTCACCCACACCGTTGCGCGCAACGAGCGCATCCGCGAACTGGCCGACCGCCCGCTGCTCCTGACTCTGATCGCGCAGTTGCAGACCGAGGGTGGGGCGGGGCTGCCGGAGCGGCGCGAGGAGATCTATGACAAGGCGGTCGAGATGCTACTCACCAAGTGGGAGACGATGAAGGTCCGGGAGCGCGCCGACGGCACCAAGGAGATCGAACCGAGCCTCGCCGAATGGCTCAATGCCGGCCGCAACGACATCCGCCGCCAGCTCAACCGGCTCGCCTTCGCGGCCCACCGCGACCAGCCGGAGCTGACCGGCACCGCCGACATCCGCCAGGAAACCCTGATCTGCGCCCTGCTCGCGGCCGGCACCCCTCGCGCCGACCTGAACGTGGGGCTCCTGGAGCGTTACCTGCGCGACCGCGCCGGCATCCTGGCTTTCCATGGGGTGGGGATGTACCGGTTCCCAGATCGTTCCATTCAGGAATACCTGGCCGCCTGCCACCTGACCGACGACGAGTTTCCGGACCAACTGGCGTACCTCGCCCGCGCCGACCCCAACCGCTGGCGCGAGGTCACCCTGTTGGCCAGCGCCAAGGCAGCGCGCGGGTCCTCGCTCAGCGCCTGGGCGGTGGCCGACACCCTGTGTCCGGCGCCGCCGCCAAATGGGCCGCCCCCGATCGTCGACCATTGGGGCGGGTTGCTCGCTGGGTGCGTCCTGGTGGAGTGTGGTGACTTGGCGAAGGTCGCGGCGCGCAACGAGGACAAGCTCGTCCGGGTCCGGGACTGGCAATCCAGCATCCTGCGCGGTGCGGCCCTGCCGGCGACCGAGCGGGCACTTGCGGGGTGCTCGCTGACCGTGCTCGGCGATCCGCGGCCGGAGGTGATGACGCTCGACGGGATGCAGTTCTGCCTGGTGCCGTCTGGGCCGTTCGTGATGGGCGACGCTGGGGGGCTGGATGACGAGAGGCCCCAGCATAGCGTTGACTTGGCCTATCCATACGTCATCGGGCGCTTCCCGGTCACCTTGGCGCAGTGGCGCGAGTATGTACGGCTCAGTGGTCGCCTGCCGGACAATGAACGCAACCTGGGTGGGCGGGACAATGACCCAGTGTTATACGTGAGTTGGCACGATGCGATGGGCTTCTGCCGCTTCCTCAGCCAAGCCTGGCAGGGGCTGTTGCCGCCGGGCTTCGTCGTCACCCTCCCGTCCGAGCCGGAGTGGGAAAAGGCCGCCCGGGGTGGCGAACAGGTGCCCGTCGACGGCCGGTGGGTGACATCCCAGCGGCTCAACGAGGAACTGGTGGCACTATCGACCTGGACATTGGGACCGAATCCAGCCCCGCGTCGCGCCTATCCCTGGGGCGATTCTTTCGACGCTGACCTGGCCAATCTCGAATCGATCATCGGTGAGACCAGCGTGATCGGCTGCTATCCGGCGGGCCGGAGCCCCTACGGCTGCGAGGAGATGACCGGCAACGTTGGTGAGTGGACGCGCAGCCTGTGGGGCAAGTACGTTTTCAGCCCGGAGTTTTCCTATCCTTACGATCCCACTGACTCGGCACGCGAGCGACTTGATGCCAGGAGCGATGTCTTGCGGGTTGTGCGCGGTGGCTCGTGGCGCTCCCCGCGCGGCCAGGCGCGTTGTGCCGCCCGCACCGGGCATCCCCCTGACACCCGGATCGACACCTTGGGCTTTCGTGTGGTGTTGCGTCTTGCCCCTATTTTCTAGCAGGGTTGTTTGGTTGTAACCCATGGGTTACATTTTTCACATGAGGACGATTCACACCACCGAACACTTCGATTTCTGGTTCAACGGTTTGCGCGACCCGCATGGCAAGGCGCGGATCGCGGCACGGTTGCGGCGCGTGGAGCAGGGCAATTTCGGGGATGTGAAACCGGTGGGCGAAGGCGTCAGCGAACTGCGGGTCGACTGCGGTCCGGGATACCGTATCTATCTGGCGCAGCGCGGGACTGAGACGGTGATCCTGCTGGCCGGCGGCGACAAAGGCAGCCAGGCAAGAGACATCAAGACCGCACGCGCGTTGGCGCAGCAACTTTAGGAGGGCAGCATGGGTGAACTGAAACTGCGACGCTGGGATGTCGTTGAACACCTCAAGACTGCGCAAGACATGGCGCTGTACTTCGATGCCTGCATCGACGAAGACCCCGGCGACGGCAGTCTGATCCGCGCGGCGTTGAGCGACATTGCTCGCGCCCACGGCATGGCCCAATTGGCCCGTGAGACCGGTCTGGCCCGCGAAGGACTGTATCGGGCTTTGGCCCCCGATGGTAACCCGGAGTTTGCCACGGTCATCAAGGTGATCAAGGCCCTGGGGCTGAAACTGCGTGCTGACACCGCGCCGGCATGACCGCACCGCCGCCCCGGATCGAACAGCTCAAACGCGCCCACGCGGCAGGCCTGATCGACCAGGACACCTATGACGCCGCCGTGGCCGCCCTGGCGGCGCCAACCGGCAGCTGCGCCATTGCCCAAGGGCCGGAGGCGCTCGCCGTCGGTGCGGGCGGTGTTGCCGTTCAGGGTGACAACACGGGCACGATCAACCTGGGCCTGCTGATCCAGCAGGGGACCCAGCCCGGCGCCAGCCCGGCCACCCTGACCCGCGCCTATCTCGCCCGCATCCTGACCCAGGCCAATCAACTGCCGCTCTTCGTCGGCGACGGCGCCAACGCCCAGGTCCGGCTCTCGGCGGTCTATACCGCCCTGCTGATCCAGGGCGGCAGCGTGGAGGCCGCGCCCGACGGTGGGCGCTCGCTCGAACGCCCGGACCGCCACCCCTCCGCCCTGGACGCACTGAACACCGCGTCGCGCCTGGTCCTGCTGGGCGGCCCCGGCAGCGGCAAGAGCACCTTCGTCAACTTCGTCGCCCTGTCCCTGGCCGGCGAACTGCTCAAAGTCCCGGGTCCGAACCTGGAGACGCTGACCGCGCCCCTGCCCAACGAGGACGGCGACGACAAGGCCCAAGCACCCCAACGCTGGGACCACGGCCCACTCCTGCCGGTGCCGGTGGTGCTGCGGGATCTGGCGAGCCAATTGCCGCCGCCCGGCATCCCGGTCAACGCCGAAACCCTCTGGCGCTTTCTCCAAGGCCGCCTCAAGCAGGCCGCGCTGGAGGACTTCGCCCCGGTGCTCAAGCAGCGCCTCCTGGACCAGGGCGGCCTGATCCTGTTGGACGGTCTGGACGAGGTGCCCGATGCCCACGAGCGCCGCGCCCAGATCAAGCAGGCGGTGCAGGACTTCGCGGCCAGCTTCTCCCGCTGCCGCTTCCTGGTGACCAGCCGCACCTATGCCTATCAGCGCCAGGAGTGGCAGCTCGATGGGTTCACGCAGACCCATCTGCTGCCGTTGCGCACCGGCCAGATCAAGGGCTTCGTGGACGCCTGGTATGCCCACATGGTCGAGCTCCTGCGCCTCACGCCCGCCGCCGCCCGGGACCGGGCCGAGGTCCTGATCCGCACGGTGGAGCGCAACGAGCGCATCCGCGAACTGGCCGAGCGCCCGCTGCTGCTCACCCTGATCGCCCAGTTGCAGACATACGGGTCGTGCGCGGCGGCTCGTGGGTCAACCATCGAGTCCTCGCGCGCGGTGCCTATCGCTTCAGGAATCAACCCGGCCACCGGTACTTCAACTTGGCGTTCCGTGTCGTGTTGCGTTCTGCCCCTGTTTCTTCAGCTCCGTCCTCTGTCACTCTGAACTCTGAACTCTGGACTCTGATCCTCTGATTCCAGAGGGGGTCCGGGGGAGACTTCCCCCGGTCGCCGCGCGCAGCGCTCGATTTTTTTCTGGCTCCCACGCTCCGCGTGGGAGCAAGTGCGGGCGCTCCGCGTCCATGAATCAGACCGGACGCGGAGCGCCCGCGCGGCATTCCCACGCGGGAGCGTGGGAACGAGATGCGACGCGCATCCCGCGGTGCCATCTTAGCGCCTTATGTGGCCTGCCGCGGAATAGGATGCCCCGCAAACAGGTACCCGCGCAGCCCCCAGGTATCGGCATAACGGACATGATTGATCCACCCCTGCACGGACGCATCCAATTCGGCGAATGAGCACTTTCCGGCCTGGTAGGCATTGAGGTTCCGCTCAAACCGGCGGGTGAAGTTCACGGCATTGCGTCGCTTCAGCAGGCGATGCGTCGGATACACGACGAAGCCCAGCCAGGGGATGCCGCAGCCGGTGGGCAAGACCTGGGTGGCGGCCTCGTGGATCGTCAAGCGCTCCTGCGCCAAGCGCGCGATCACCGCCTCCTTCCAGGCATACAGCGTGCTCTTGCTGTCGCTGAACATAGCAAAATCATCCACATATCGCAGATAGGCGCCGCAGCCCAGTTCACGCTGCACAAACCAGTCAAAGTCGTTCAGCATGCGAGCCGGATGGTCGCCGGGGTCGGCAAGCTGCTGGGTGGTTGGATCAAAAAGACGCGTTCCGTCATCTCCGGTGGGCCAGCGGCGAGCGGGTGGCCCGACGCGGCCGGCGCGGATTGAGTAGAAGGGGGCGGGTACGGCGGGTGCGATCACCTGGCCGTACCCCGGCTTCTGTATGCGCCCGGCGCGGGCGATGCCCCTGGTGTCGCCCTGCCTTGCGGCCTGCGCGCGGACCAGACCTGTCTGGCGCTGTTCTTCTTCCTTCACCTCGGCGGACAAACCGGCTTGCGCCAATCGGCCCGCATTGCTGGAGCGCGGCCGGCACTGGTGTACCGGTACGCCGTCCCGCCCCCTGGCGAGACCAGAAGAAGGGGTTGAAGAACGTGGGCAGAACGCAAGACGACACGGAACCCCAAGTTGTTGTTCCGGTTGCCGGGTTGATTCCTGTTGCGATAGGCACCGCGCGCGTTGTCTCGATGGTTGTTCCACGAGCCGCCGCGCACGACCTCTCCAGACCGCCTGACCGGATGTCGCCACCCGGCGCGGGCAGCATAGCAAAAAAATCGAGCGCTGCGCGCGGCGACGGGGGAAGTCTCCCCCGGACCCCCTCTGGAGTGCAGAGGATCAGAGTACAGAGTCCGGAGTGACAGAGGACGGAGCTGAAGAAACAGGGGCAGAACGCAAGACGACACGGAACCCCAAGCCGAGGCCCCGGGCGCCGGGAAGAACCCCGCCGCGATAGGCACCGCGCGCGAGGTCACGATGGTTGCTCCACGAGCCGCCGCGCACGACTAACCACTCTTCATTTGATGGATTAGGGCTTTCACGACCGTCCCCTGGTCGATAGGGGTAGGCTTGGTAGCGGCTGCACGTCCATTCCCAGACATTGCCAATCATGTCATGCAGACCGAACCCGTTGGCCGGGAAGCAGCCGACCGCAGAGGTGTCCCCGATCTTGGCGTCATCGTAATTGGCGCGATTCGGGTCCCGGACGTCGCCCCAGGAATATACCGTGTCGGACAGCCCGCCCCGCGCCGCCTTCTCCCACTCCAGTTCGCTCGGCAGGGCGACCCGCCAGGACCCTCCCCCTACCAACCGGGCGATCTCGTTCCCGGCCAGGAATTCACTGGCAAGGGCCTGGTTCAGCCACTCGCAATAGGCCAGCGCCTCGCGCCAATCGACATAGCGCACGGGTCGGTTATCCGCGTCACGCAAGGCATTCGCGTTGCCCGGCCGGACCTCGGCCGCCTCGCAGTAGGCCCTGAACTGCGCGACCGTGACCGGATAGCGGGCGCAGTAGAACGCCGGCGTTGGCGTGGCAAGGTCATTGATTTCGTCGTCGGATACGTCGTAGCCGACGACCTGTGAGACCTGCTTCTTATCCCTGCTCCGGGTGCCGATCTTGAACTGCGGGTCGGCCGGGATGCGCACAAAGCCAAGCAGGTCATCGGCCGGCAGGTGCCAGCGCCGCGGATCAAACCGGGGGTCGCCCAAACGCCCCAGGGTATCACCGGCCCGGGCGCGCACCGGGGGCCGCGAGTCCCTGAGCGCCTCGGCATCGCCCATCAGGGTCAGTATGCGTTGCGCACAACGCGTCCGCAGCGCCTCGCCGCTCTTTTGCCACTCCAGGGTGGCCGCGCCCGCCAGTTCGGCGGCTGAAAAACGCGCATTCGCGGTCGTGCCCGTGGCGGCCAGCTCGCCCAGCAAGCGCCGGGCCGCCCCGGCGGCATTCTTGGCCAGGTAGCCGGCCAGCAGCAGGATGGGCTCGCGCCACCAGGGGTCTTCCAGGTGGTCGGTCAGGCAGTCGAGCATGGCCTGACGGCTGTCGCGGCCGGGGACCTCGGCCAGATAGCGCGCGACCAGGAACTCCTGGAAGGCCAGATGGATGAAACGATAGGTGCCGTCGCGCTCCTCCACCACACTGCCGCGCTGGCGGGCGTGGCCGATAAATGCCTTGATATAGGGTTGGAATTCCGCCTTTTCGCGCAGTGCCGCCGCCAAGGCCCGCTCGTCGATCTCCCGGCCCTGGTCGCGGCCCTGTTGGTGCATGTGGATGGCGAGGTGCTGCGCCATCTCGCGAAAGTCCTCCCAATCCGTCGCCAGCTCGTGGCGATCCTCCTCTTCGCGCCCGTAGTCGACCCGCAATAGGGCCTCGATGGCCTTATCGAACAGATCGGCGCGGGCATCCGGCAGTTGCCGGTAACTCTCATTCACGATCAAGAGCAGCCGCACCATCAGCGGACTATCCACCAGGATACTGGCCTCCGGGCCCAGACGGGCGCGGCGCTCATCCTCCAGTTGCCCAATCCGGTCAAGCAGTTCCTGCGCGCGGTTGGCGCGCGCGACGGCATCGCGCGGGTGAATGCAGTCATAGGCCTGGCGCACCATGGGCGTGACGTGCTGGGTGAAGTCCAGCGGTTGCACGACGAGTTCACGGAACCCGGCGCCTAGCAGGCTGTCGGACTTAGTGATGCAACCGATTGAATGCAAAGAGTTTCCTCTTTTGCGCCAAAAAGTCGTTTTCCTGTTTAATCAATCGGTTACGCCATCAAGTCCGACAGGCTGCTAGGGCGGTGAGCGCGCTGCGGTAGGCGATGGTCCGGCAGGTGACGACGACCCGCACCTGCGGGTGCCCGTGGACCAGGTCCACCACGGCTTGGCGCACGGCGGCGCGTTCGTCCTCGTTCGCGACCTCGTCGAGTCCGTCGAGCAGCAGGAGCAGGTTGCGCCCGTCCTTGAGCAACTGGGCAAAGAAGTCGTCCGGCAAGTCGAAGTCGGCCTGCTTGCCGATCAGGTAGCAGGAGATGCCGTTGGCCAGGGTGCGGGCGCGCGGGGACGCGTTGGCCGGCTGATGGCGCCGATAGCGGGCAAAGTACGCCAGCGGCATGAAGATCGGCAGCGGCAGTTCGCGTGGGGCAAGCTCAAGGCCGAGGCGCGAGCGGGTGGGCTCGGCCGCGTCGGCGAGCAGCGAGGAGGCCAGCGCCCAGGCCATGTGCATCAGGACGGTGGTCTTGCCGGACCCCGGCCCGCCGATGATGACCAGGTGATGGGCCAGGCCGAGCGCCTGGTTCAGCGCGATCTCGGTGGTGTGTGGTGCGGAATCGGTGTCGTCGGCCAGGGCCGCGGCGCCGCGCCGCCCTGCTGGCTCCAGCGTGTCGCCGCCGCGCGGCGTGGGCCGGGCGCGCAGTGGGACATAGGCCGTCTCCAGGGGCAGCGAAATGACCGAGGTCCCGTCCGGTCGCGCAATACCGCGCAGTTCAATCGACGCGGTGTAGGAGCGCAGCCAGCCGAGGTAGCCGGCCACCCGTTGCGCGATCTGCGCTTTGGACAGGCGTTCGCCCGCCGCGGCGTAGTAGCGCTCGATGAATTGGAGGCCGGTGTTGATGTTGCCCGCGTTGTCTTCCAGGCTGACGGCGCGCGCGCCGAGCGCGGTGCTGCCGGCTTGGGCGAGCGCGCCGGGGCCGGTCAGGTTTGCCCGTTGGGCGTTGGCGAGTTCGGCCCGTAATTGGGCCATCTCCCGCTGCATCGCTTCCATGCCAGTCGGTTCGGTCGGTTCAGTGGCCATGCGAAAGGGCTCCCTTATGTCTATCCAACTCGGGAAGCCGCGCTTCCCGGACCGCATGCCCAAGCGACGAGATTCGGCAAGTATTCATTGGGACCTCCCCGTAGCCCGGATGGAGCGATAGCGGAATCCGGGGCAACCTTGCCGACACATGAGGGATCAGCGATTTACGCCGGGGACCTGGATTGCGCTGCGCTCCATCCAGGCTACGGCAAACCGCTTCGTGGAATACTTGCCCCGTCTCGGAGCTTGGGCACGAGCAGACAGCGGGATCGGCGGCTTCGGGCATGGGTCTATCCGCCACCCTTGGTGATCTTGTCCCGACCAACAAAGTCCCCGCCGGCACTGACATTGCCGCCGATGTAAGCGCCGCCGCCGGTATCGATCTGGGTTCGGGTGTTGATGGTACCGGTGTTCTTGCCGCGGATGAGGACGCCCCCGGCACCGACCGCGGTCGCCCGGTCCCCCTGGGCGATGGCGCCGCTGCCGGTCAGGTTGGCCTGGTACCGGTCGCCGAGGGACTGCGCATGCGCCGGGTTGACCTCGCGCACCGCGGTGCCCGCGGGCGGCTGGGCGGTGTCGTCGAAGTCACCGAGCACGGTCGCGCCGCGATAGAGCGCGACGGCGAAGGGGCCGACGCCCTTGAGCACCGTCAGTTCCGGTTCCTGGGTGGCCCCGTACTGCCGGCGCACGGTCTCCTCGATGGTGAAATACAGATGCGTGTAGAGGTCGAAGGCGCTCAAATAGCCGCGGGTGCTGCTGGTGCCGCGGCCTTGCAGTCCGTCCACCAGGGCCTGGGTGAAGAGGGTCAGGGCGCCGGTGCCGATGTAGGACTGTTGGCCTTCGCGGCAGGCGGTGATGATGATCCGCCCCTCGCCGGTGGAGAGTAGGGCGGCGGCGGTTGGGGCCGGCAGTGGGGTGCCGGTGTAGGGCGTGTCGGGGCCGAGGGTCGGCGCCAGTTCGCCCGCGTGGCAGGCGTTGACCACCAGCAGCAGGCGCTTGGCCTTGATGGCGCGCAAGCGGGCGATGAACTCGCCTTGGCGCAGGCCGCTGCCGCTCGCGATCCGGCCGCCGCTCAGGCGGGTGTCGTGGGTGGTGAGATAGTAGTCGCCGTCGTCGCCATAGTCGCCATGGCCGCAGAAATACAGCAAGACGGTGTCGGCCGCGCCGACCCGCTCACCGAGTGCGTCGAGTGCGGCGAGGATGCCGACGCGGCTGGCGCCGGCATCATGCAGGACCGCCACTTGATCGGCCGGGTAACCGCAGTACGCCGGGTCGCGCAGGACACCGGCCAGGGCCTGGGCGTCGGTGGCGGCGATCGGCACATCGAGATGCGGTTCGTGCGCGTAGGTGCCGACGCCGATCAGCAGGGCGTGACCCTGGGTGAATGCCATGGGAAATCTCCGGTCCTCTATTGGTACGGGGATCTTATCGCGGATTGGGGGATCAGGCGGGAGTGCGTTGATTGTCGTTCCGGCCATCCCGGAGTCCAAGGCTTCTGCCTTGGGGCTGCAACAACAAGGCTGAAGCCTTGGACTCCAGAAGATGGCCGCCGGCTGGAACGCTGATCAAGGCCCTCGAGAGACTGGCAAGTATTCGCAGACACCAAACTCTGGGGCGTCTGGGAGCGCCGACATTCTGTCGGCGACGGCGCGAAGCGCCGTTGGGTCCTCGCGAAAATAACGCCTGCTGCGATTATCCGCGAAACCGCGAACCGCCTGCGGCGGTTGGCCGACAGAATGTCGGCGCTCCCAAGCGCGAACCTCCGCGGCCCGGCACCGATTCTTGCCCAGTCTCTTGAGCCGTGTTGCGAGTGCGTATTGCGTCAATCTTGACGTGCTTCAGTCGTGACGTGATGCGCCTTTGGTGCAAGCAGCGACGGGAGACATTTCCCCTCGCTATGCGCAATGCCCTCACCGCACGTCCGCCTGCACCGCCGCGTCGATGCGCTCCACAATTACCTGGAAGAAGGGGTTGCTGCGGATGCGCGCGAACTGCCCGAGCGGCAGGAGGAGCGCCCCGGTTTCGCCCCGCGGCGCGACCTGCCCGAGCGGGAACGCCAGGCCATCGGGTGCCGGGCGCGGACTCAGGCCATACATCGGGTCGTCCAGGGGCATGGGGATGGCGAGGTGCCCCAGCGAGAACGCGGCCTCGGGCCAGGTGAGCCCGGTGGGCCGGGGGACGGCCTCGCGGCTGCCGGGTTCGCGGATCCATTGCGCGACCTCATCGCTGTCGCGGCGAAGGTTGCCGATCAGGGTGAGACGAAATGGCAGGGCCGGTACCTCAGTCATCCGGTCAAAGGCCAGCCGCGGCCCTCTGTGCCAATGTAGGTGAGACAGCACCCCCCGGTTAAATTACTGTAGGGCGGTCTGAAGGAGATCACCGATGGCAACGCATGTGAAACACGTTCTGGTCGACGCGCTGGGGGAGGAAACGCAGGGAGCCCGTAG
>NZ_CAJAXH010000286.1 GCF_903946935.1 uncultured Thiodictyon sp. | reverse complement strand
GACGATCGGGACGAGATCATCGACGCGCCACAGCAGGATCAGCGGTGGATCGTCGATGTACTTGGGGATTTCGGTTGGGTCAGCCATGGGCGCAGTGTGCTGCCCGGCGGGCGGGGACCGTGAGAGCTGAAGGTGCGGATTTTTGGGGGGAATGCGGGAAAGGGGGGTTGGCTCAAGGCCAAGAGCCCTCGCACTGATCGTCCGCTCTTGGTGTTGATGGGCAGCCATCCACCGTGCCGACCTGGTGAGCGATCCCGCACCTTGGGAAAATCGCCCTGTTTGACGTGTGACTTGAGCGTCCCGATGGTCGTCCTGCTGCGGGCACGGGCATCCCGGGCGTTCTCGCCGCTTGGCCAGAGCGATCCCACCCGTGTTAAGCTGCTTTCGCAGCAGTCGTGTCCGCGCTCGCACCACTGCGGCGACGGCTGAGGTGCCCCTCAACTCCGCGGCTGCGCCGTGATCGGATGCGAGCGCGAGCACGGGCGGAACTGGCATTCGTAACGCCCTACCGGGCGTCTGCTTGACGGTGCTGGTCGACTATTGCAATTTAGTCGTCATGCGGGATGCTGGGATCAGCCGTTTCGCCAGCCTTGGAGCACATCATGCCGGTTGCCTTGCGACTCGATGGAATCAAGTTCTTCTTTTACACCAATGAAGGCAGTCCGCGCGAACAAGCGCACGTCCATGTCAGGAGCGCTGGAGCGGAGGCCAAGTTCTGGCTCTTACCCCAGGTGCAGCTCGCACGCAATGACGGGTTCGATGCCCGGACACTGCGCCAGATCGCCGGCATGGTCAGAGACCATCGTGAACTTCTGGAGAAGGCCTGGAATGAATATTTCGCCTAAGACCGTCAACTGCGACGAAAACAACCTGTGGGTCGAGTTGAACGACGGGCGCACGCTCGGCGTCCCCCTGGCCTGGTTCCCGCGCCTGCTTGCCGCGAGTCCGGCAGAACGAGCGGCCTATGACATCAGTCCGCGGGGCATCCACTGGGATGCGCTGGACGAGGACATTTCAGTCGAGGGATTGCTGGCAGGTCTGGCTGACATCCGTGAGCTTAACCGCAAGGTAGCATGATCCCGCTGGCGGGTACCGGACATAGAATCGTGGTACGTCCCCTATTCCCCCCCAATACACTGATTTCGCCGGCGGAGCTGAGCGGAAGGCCCTGAGGCATGACGACCCAGAACCCGGCAACCCTCTGCCCCGGCTGCTTCAACGAGACCGGCGGCAGCAATCCCTGCCCCCACTGCGCCTTCGACGAGCGGGCGCCGCGCCCGGCGAAGACCCTGGCGCTGCGCACCCTGCTGCATGGGCAGTTCCTCGTCGGCCGGGTGCTCGGCAAGCCCGGCGGCTTCGGAATTACCTATCTCGGCTGGGACCTGGGGCTGCGCCGGCGGGTCGCAATCAAGGAATACTTCCCGCGCGACATCGCCGGGCGCGACACCGACCGCACCACAGTCACCCCCGACTCGACCGATGACGTGCAGAACTTCGGGTACGGCCTGGAGCAATTCCAGACCGAGGCCCGCATCCTGGCCCGGCTCGACCATCCCAACATCGTGCGCATTCACCAGGTCCTCGCCGCCCACGGAACCGCCTATCTGGCGATGGAGTATTACCCCGGGCTGACGCTCGCCGAGTACCTGGATCGTCAACCGGGCGGGCGTCTGCCCGAGTCCACCGCGCTCGCCCTGATGCAACCGATCCTGGACGGCCTGCGCGCGGTGCATGCCGAAGGCCTGCTGCACCGCGACATCAAGCCCCAGAACATCTACCTCGCCGCGACCCGCGGCGGCGGCGCCCGCCCGGTGCTGATCGACTTCGGCGCCGCCCGCCAGGTCGCCGGCGAGCGCAGCCGTTCGCTGTCGGTGTTGCTGACCCCAGGCTATGCCCCGCTGGAGCAATACAGCCGCCGCGGCCATCAAGGCCCCTGGACCGATGTTTATGCGATCGCCGCAGTGCTCTACCGCATGCTGACCGGCACCACCCCGCCGGACGCCCATGACCGGACCCAGGGCGAGCCCCTGCCACCGGCCGTGCAGTTCGGCATCGGCGCCCCGCTCAGCGCCGCGCTGGACCGGGCGCTGGCGATGGCGCCGGGCGAGCGACATCAGAGCGTGGTGGAGTTTCAGCAGGCATTGGCGGGGGCCGCGGGCAAGGATGTGGTGGAGAAAGGGCCGGGGCCGAACCCGCCGCCCGCGCGCCCTCGCCCGGGCGGGAAGAATAGCCGCACCGCACCGCCGCCGACGACGGGCGGTAATGGGTCCTGGCCCTGGGTCGTCGTCGGCGCCCTTGGGCTCGCCATCGGCGCGGTGGTGTATGTCGCCTTGCGCGACGCAGCACCGGTCGTACCGATGACAGCGCCGGTGGCCGCCGCGCCTGGCCCAACCGCGTCAGCGCCGCCGCCGCCGCAACCCGCACCGGTCGTCCCCAAACCCACCGCGCCGAACCCGCCCGCGCGGCTCCCCTTCGAGCCGGAGATGGTGCGCATCCCCGCCGGGAGTTTCCTGATGGGCTCACCAGCGGGAGAACCTGAGCGACAGGATAACGAAGGCCCGCAGCACCAAGTCCAGGTCTCGGCCTTCGAGTTGGGCAAGTACGAGGTTACCCGCGCCCAATTCAGCGCCTTCACCAAGGCCGCCGGCTACCGCACCGATGCCGAACGCAATGTCGGCAATGCGGTAGGCTGCTGGATACGGCTTGAGGGCGAAGCCGCTGGAGGCTTTCGCGCGGGGAAACACTGGCGCGATCCAGGCATGCAGCAGACAGAGAACGACCCGGTGGTCTGCATGAGTTGGAACGACGCGCAAGCCTATGTCGAGTGGCTACACCAACAGACCGGCCAACCCTGGCGCCTGCCGAGCGAGGCCGAATGGGAATACGCCGCCCGCGCTGGTACCACCACCGCGTTCAACACCGGCGACTGCATCAAGACCAGTCAGGCCAACTACCACGGCTACTTTGACTACAACGGATGCGGCGCCAAGACTGGTGTGTATGTAGGCAAGACCCAGCCGGTCGGCAGCTACCCCGTCAATCGCTGGGGCCTCTACGATATGCACGGCAACGCCTGGGAGTGGGTGCAGGACTGTTGGCATCAGAATTACAATGGGGCACCAAAGGATAGCAAAGAATGGTTTGATTATTGCTTAGGAAATGAGCGGCGCGTGCTGCGCGGCGGGTCTTGGTCCTACTTCCCCACGGTCTTGCGCTCGGCCTACCGCTTCGATCTGGACGCCAGCTTCCGGGACAGCAACCTCGGTTTCCGGGTGGCCAGGACGCTTACCCCTTGATCCTCGCGCTGGGCCTTGATCATCGTTCCGGCCACCCCCGGTTACGCCGCCACCAGCAGGAGCGCGGACGACTTGGGCGGACGGGGCCGTCGGCGCGCTGGTGACGGAGGCAACGGCATGCGCTGGAGCACCTGCGCGAACAGCGTTTCG
>NZ_CAJAXH010000285.1 GCF_903946935.1 uncultured Thiodictyon sp. | reverse complement strand
CGTGAAAGTCGCCGTAAGCCGATGTCTGTGAAGTAGGTTTCACGCGAAAACCACGAGCGGGCGCAGGAGCGCCCCGTTAGCCTGAAAGACTTTCATGGTCAGGGGTGGCAGGCCCCCCTTCCATGGCCGTTAGCCGGTGGCAGTTTTCGTGATCACCATCTAAAATCCGTAAGGTACGCAGGCTTGGCCGGCTAAAACCTCAACCTCCGGTGGCCGGAGCCACGACCAAGGCCCTGCGGCAAATCCCGGACGCCACGCCGGGGGGACGTTCGAGCAGGCGGCCACGGTCTTCTTCGACCCATCGTGCCCAAGGTAGCGGATTACGACCCTGCACCCGGCGAACCTGACGCGGAAGAAGATTATGATGAACAACAAGAAGCGATGGACGAGGTGCTTTCAAAGAAGGCAAGAAGATACCTGCTTCACACATCGCAGGCGTTAGGTTTCAAGGGGTTAATGATGGCTGCCGACAATCGATACATAGCAAACGAAGACACTTACCTCCGGATCGCTAAATCAGCAGTCGCAGACCAGTTTTCGTCCGGCGCTGCCTTTGAAGCTTTCTAGAAAAATATCGAAAGCCCGGAGCGTAAGAACCTGTTCCTTTTAACGCCTCTGGCTACCACGCAGTTTTGGGCGAACGCTTACTTAATCCGCCAGACGATCAACTGAGAAAGGGGGCCGATCTCAATTAGATTTTTCTCCGCTGGCCGAAATAAATTGAGCCGGGCGGCTTATCGCAGAAATCTTAACCGAGCGTCACCGGTATGAAAGGCTTCGTTTACGTCATGTCCAACAAGGCAATGCCTGGACTGGTAAAAATCGGCTATTCGACAAAGCATCCGGAAATTCGTGCGGAGGAGCTAGATGGAACGGGGCTGCCTCACAAGTTTGTCGTGGAGTATTGCGCATTCGTCGACCGCCCAGATGTGCTTGAGCAACGAGCGCATAAATCGCTCGTACTTTACAATGAGGCCAAAGAATTCTTCCGTATTAGCGTCGAACAGGCCATATTCTGCATTCTGGACATTGCGCAACGGACGGAAACGCACCTGTTGTACGAAGAAGGCGACCTAGAGTCCCGAGAGGCAGCGAAAAGAGATAGAGACGAACGGGAGAAGTTCCACTCGTTTCTCGCCAACGAGAGAAGACTGATAATTGCTACGGAAAAGAACGCTCTCGACGCTCTCTTGACGATTATCTGGCGCCACTTTGATTCTAAGGCAGGGGATAGGCCGCGTGACGCATGCGGCGCACTACCTGTATTCACTGAAGCGTGGTTCCTAAGTGCGATGCGATCCGCTTCGGCACGCCATCTAAAGCCGGTCGCGATATACGACTGGATTAAGACTTTCCTCGAAGAACATAGAGCAATGCCGACGAGGGCGGAAGCGGATGAGTGGGCGCAAGAGGAGAAAACATATCGAGCCGCAGATACGGGCAACCGTTCCGACTATCGCATTCTCGTGAACCGTGTTTTCTCGGTTGACGAGATAGTGGCGGGGCGGACCTATTGGGAAATGGAGGATTTGCAGAGGCAATTGCGCAGACTATTAGGGCTGCCTCAGTGGAAAACGCAATTCGAGGAATCCTATTCTTGTCAACAGACTACCGTGGACCGCATAAAGAGCTTCCTGGGAATTGAGGGTGAATATCAGAAGCAAATGAGGGAGATATCGGACCCCCGGAACTGGCTTGATCTTAAAAGAACAACGTTCGGCCAATCCGTACAGCGGTACTGTCGCATCGCATTCCCGAACGACGAATTATTTCTTCGGCAACCCGGTGATGCCGAGATGAGCGAACCTCTTAGGGACGGTCAGGAGTCTCGAGTCGGAGACACGTTAGTCTTTGCCCATAAGATACACCCTCGCGAGATTGAAGAAATAAGGAAAGAGCTTGAGCGTGCGATTAAACCGAGGGTTCTCCAACGAATGGAAAAGAGCGGCTTCATCAAGTTGAAAGACGCTCGGAAGGAGTATAAGTCCGCAGGCTGGCGGTCGGCCTACGACTTTGGTGACCACAGCATCATTATTTGGAACACGGCCGATAATCTGGAGGCGGTGCTGTGGCATGAGGGGACGCACTCCGGAGATCTTGGAGTGATTAACCGGGGATGGCGCGCACTGCATGAGCAGTTGGGGAGGCAAGCGCAGAATGGAGATGCAGCGGTGAGACGTGCGCTAGTGACGGCAGATACAGCGATAGGTTTGGAACAGATGAAGGGGCCTCCCCTCGAAGTGATGACATTGAAGCAGCGAGAGACGCTGGCCTATTTTGTCGAACACGCGACGGAGAGGGAGCAAGCGAAGCCGAGTGGACTGTTGGGGAGGATCGCCGGAGAAGCAAAAGCGGCTTGGCGTGCAAGTCCACTGGGTCAGGAGTTCGCGCGAAAGGGAGTGCAGTTCAAACTCACGGATACTGAGGGGCTGGCGCTTGCGCGGAAGATGCTGAGGGGTGGGGAGGGGAGGAAAGAACTGCTGGATCGGTATGTGAGGGAGGGGAAGATTACGGAGGCCGAGAGGAGGGGGGAAGAGGCAGAAGGACGATGGTAGTCTCGTGATGTCCATGACCTATCCAGTCATCCAGGTTCCGGAAATGGCCTCGGCCCAGTTGGAGCAACTGGGCACCAAGGAAAAATTCTGGTTTCGTGCAGCGGACGGCGCCTGGGTTCTGTTCAAGGAGGGCTATCCGGGTAGCGGCGAGCACTGGGCCGAGAAGGTGGCCTGCGAAGTGGCGCGGCTGCTGGGATTGCCCCATGCCGAGTACGACCTCGCAGTCTGGCGGGGGCGTCTCGGCGTCGTCTCTCCGTCGTTGGTCCCCCAGGAGGCGCGTTTGATCCTGGGGAACGAACTGTTGGCGAAGAACTTTCCGGACTACGCGGAGGCCGGGCGCTTTCGGGTTCGGCAGCACACGGTGCGACGGGTTCTGGCGGTCCTCGGGGCAACCGGTGCGGGAACTCCATCCGGCTGGACCTGCCCAACAGCAGTGGCTGACGCCGTTGGGGTGTTTGTCGGATACCTGCTGCTCGACGCCCTGATTGGCAACCAGGATCGGCACCACGAAAATTGGGGCCTGATAAACTCGGCGAGGCATGGACTTACCCTCGCCCCGACCTTCGACCACGCGTCCAGCCTCGGGCGCAACGAGACCGACGAGGTCCGGATCGAGCGGCTGACGACCAGGGATTCCGGGCGCAGCGTGAGGGCTTACGCTGCGCGGGCCACCTCGGGACTTTACGAGACGCACACGAGTAAGAAGGCCTTGTCTACACTGGATGCCTTCACACATGCCTTGTGGGCTAATCCGAGTGCCGCCGCGTACTGGCTCGAGTGCCTCGACGGGCTGGATTCCGCCCACTTTGAGACCATCTTGAACGAGGTGCCGGGGGATTTCATGACGCAGCCCGCCCGAGACTTCGCCCTACGCCTGCTCTCGGCGAACCGGGACCGCTTGCTGCATCTTCCATCGGAAGCATTGATATGAAAGCATTATTCGTGGCCGTGCAGGATCATGACTCACGCTGCTGGGCGCCCGTGGCGAGACTGACCCGGGAGAATGGCAGCTACCGTTTCGTCTACACCGAGGGAGCGCGTGATCTTCCTGGCTTCACCCCCTTCGGGCGGATGACAAACCTCGAATCCCAATACATCTCCAATGAGTTGTTTCCGCTGTTCGCGAACCGCGTGCTGCCGAAATCGCGGCCGGAGTATCGGGACTATCTTAATTGGCTTGGCCTATCCGCGGCGGACCATGACGCACTTGATGAGTTGGCGCGGACGGGCGGCTTACGGGCGACGGACACGATCGAGCTGATCCCCTACCCCGAGGCGACGGCGGATCGCTGCTACGTGGTCTATTTCTTCGGGCGCGGGCTGCGGCATCTGGCCGCGGAAAATCAGGCACGGATTGGCTCCCTGGATGTCGGGGAACGGCTTCACCTTCTTCACGATCTTCAGAATCCTATCGATTGCATGGCGCTTATGTTGCGCACCGGTGACCCCGTGTCCATTGTCGGCTATGTGCCGCGTTATTACGCCGCCGACTGGACTCGACTCATTCAACTGGCAGGGGCCGAGGCCGTCATGGTCACCGTGGAACGCGTCAACCAGGACGCGCCCATGCAATACCGCCTGTTGTGTAAACTCTCCGCGCCCTGGCCGGCAGCGTTTTCGCCTTGCAAGGACGGACAGTACCGGCCGATCTCGACGCCTACCAGCCCTGCACCCCATTGAATACCGGGGAGAGACCACAATTTCGTGCTTTTCTCACGGCAGCACAAGAATGTGGTCTGCCCCGTGAATTCCTCTAATCCAAATAAACTGTCACTGGCGCTGCGAAATCGATCAGGACGAGCGTTTGGAGTAGCCGTCAGCGAATCCCGACCAGGAACGTTTGATGGGCTCCCGTTGTGCCTGATCGATCAGATCCCCGAAGCGGTTTTGGGCTTCGAACGCTGTCACCACAATCATGATGCGCTCCAAATCAGATGTTTTAGCTGGGCATTTCGCGGGCAGTATACCTATTTCCCGCCAATTGAAGCGACGGCCAGCACGAGGTAGCCGACATAACCACCCAGCATGTCGGTCACGAACCGCACCAGCAGTTCCGGCCGGGTCGGGAGGCGGATGCGGTCGCGCTCGTCCGGATACCAAACCGCCGCCCGACCCGGCGCCCAGGTCCGGAAGACCGCCCAATCTCAGGCCTAGCAGGCTGTCGGACTTAGTGATGCAACCGATTGAATGCAAAGAGTTTCCTCTTTTGCGCCAAAAAGTCGTTTTCCTGTTTAATCAATCGGTTACGCCATCAAGTCCGACAGGCTGCTAGGCGAT
Organism: uncultured Thiodictyon sp.; assembly: GCF_903946935.1. Lineage (GTDB taxonomy): Bacteria > Pseudomonadota > Gammaproteobacteria > Chromatiales > Chromatiaceae > Thiodictyon. Next base: position 44,656 of record NZ_CAJAXH010000285.1, on the reverse strand, counting down.
CCGGGTGTTCGGCGCGGCGGCCTCCAGTGCGGTCGTGATGGAGAGGCCCGAGGTCGCCAGCCAATCGTCGCCCCGGAAGAGCGGGTAGGCGACCGCGCCCGGCAGACGGCCGGGGGCTGGATCGAAGCGCCCGCAGGGTGCGAGCGCGGTCACACCCACTCCATGGCCATACGCGATAAGCGCATGATCTTAAGATACAAATAATCCGATGTGCTAAACTTAGGCCAAGACCGCGGTTTTACAGATTGCAACTGCAACTTTCAATTTGTAAACTCGCCACATGATCCCCCGACATGCCACCGACACCGCCCTGCGCCTCGCGCGTGGCTTCCCGATCCTCGCGATCACCGGCCCGCGGCAATCGGGCAAGACCACCCTGGCCCGGTCGCTGCGTGCCGGGCGCGCCTATGTCTCGCTGGAGGAACCGGACCAGCGCGAGGCGGCCCTGGTGGACCCGCGGGGGTTTCTGGCCCGCTTTCCGGACGGGGCGGTGATCGACGAGGCGCAGCGGGCGCCCGAACTGATGTCCTACCTGCAAGGGCTCGTCGATGCCCGCCAACGGATGGGGGACTTCGTGCTGACGGGCTCGCAGCAGTTCGGGCTCATGTCGCGCATCACCCAGTCCCTGGCGGGGCGGGTCGGACGGATCGAACTCCTGCCATTCTCGTTGCCGGAGTTGGCCGAGGCAGGGCTGCTGCCCGGGGACCTGGATACCTTTCTGTGGCGCGGGGGCTATCCCCCGCTCTATGACCGGCCGCTCGCACCTGACGACTGGTTCCCGAGCTATATTGCGACCTACCTGGAGCGCGATGTGCGGCAATTGCTGGCGGTGCGGGACCTGGCACTCTTCCAACGGTTCGTACGGCTGTGCGCCGCGCGTACCGGGCAATTGCTGAATCTGTCGGCGCTGGCGAACGACTGCGGGATCTCGCACACCACGGTCCGGGACTGGCTCTCCGTATTGGAGGCGAGCTATCTGGTGATGCTGTTGCCGCCCTATTTCCGCAATTTCGGTAAACGGTTGGTCAAGACGCCCAAGCTCTATTTCCTCGACACCGGGCTCGCTGCGGCCCTGCTCGGGATCAAGGACGCCGCCGCGCTCAATCTCCACCCGCAGCGGGGTGCATTGTTCGAGACACTGGTGGTCGGCGAATTCGTCAAACAGCGCTTCAACGCGGGCCGGCCGGCCGGGCTCTGGTTCTGGCGGGACAATACCGGCAACGAGGTGGACCTGCTCTTGGAGTCGGGCACGCACCTGCAGCCAGTGGAGATCAAGTCGGGCGCCACCCTGGTCCGCGACTGGTTGCGCGGGATTGAGAAATGGCGCGCCTTCGCGGGCGACGACGCCTTGCCGGGCTGGCTGATCTATGGAGGCGAGGACGGCTATACACGCGAGGGGGTCGAGGTGTTTCCATGGCGCTCGATCGGGGCGGCGGCCGGGCGGACCTGAGCGCGGTATTGGATTAACCTAAATTCGGCAGTTCGCACCACAAAGGCACAAAGATCACAACGAAAGACAACGGGTTAATGTCATGATGCGAATCACCTTGCCGGTGATGAAATATTTCGCCTTAACGCATTGAAATTATTTGTGTCCTTCGTGTCTTTGTGGTGCATCTGCTCTTTCTAGGATTAAGAGTCGGGGCGGGACGCCCCCGCTCCGGTTAGAACCGATACCCCTTGGGCACCACCACGATGCCTTCGGCCGAGACCGGGAAGCGCTCGACATCGTGCTTGTGCTCGAAGCCGATGCGCTCCTTGGCGGGGACCTGCACGTCCTTCTCGATGATGCAGTTACGCAGGTTGGCACCGGCCCCGACCTGCACCCCGTCGAAGAGGATGGAGGAGTCCACGATGGCGCCGTCATGCACCCGCACCCGCGGGAACAGGATCGAGTGGTTGACCCCGCCGCCGCTGATCACGGTACCGGCGGAGAGCATCGAGTTCACGAAGATCCCCTCGGTGCCGCTGGCCGCCCCGGGCACGGTACGTGCCGGCGGGTATTGGCCCTGATAGGTCCGGATATTCCAGTCGGCCTGATAGAGGTCGAGCGGTGGATCGGCCCGCAGCAGGCCCATGTTCGCCTGGTAGTAGGCGTCGATCGAGGCGAGGTCACACCAGTAGCGGTCCGGCGTCACCCGGCCCCGCGCGCCGCCGAAGCGGTAGCCGCACGCATTCACCGCGCCGAGCAACGGGGCGATGAGGTCCAACCCCAGGTCCTCGTCCGGCCCTTCCCGGGCGGGGTCCAGGGCGGCGAGCAGCCAGGACTTGTCGAAGCAGTAGACACCCATGGTGGACAGCGGCTCGTCCAAGTCACCCGGGACACCGTCCACCGGGGCCGGTGACAACGCCAGAACCCGCCCGTCCGCGCCCAGTCCCACCAGGGGTTGCACGCCGGACCCCGGCTCACGGACGCCACGCACCGCCAAGGTCACCTGGGCGCCGGACTCGCGGTGGGCGCGGATCAACTCGGCGTAGTCCATGCGATAGATGGCCTCGCCCACCAGCACCAGCACCTGACTGGCGGCGCTGCGCTCCACCAGGTAGCGGTTCTGCCGGATGGCATCGAATGGACCACCATACCAGTTGAGGCCCTCGCGCTGCTGCGGCGGCACGGCGGTGATGAACTCGCGAAACTCCGGATTGAAGATCGACCAGCCGTCGCGCAGGTGCTTGTGCAGCGAATGGCTCTTGTACTGGGTGAGCACCAGCACCTGGCGAAGACCCGAGTGCAGACAGTTGGCCAGGGTAAAGTCGATGACCCGGAACATACCGCCGAAGGGGACGGCGGCCTTGGGGCGATCGATGGTCAGCGGCTCGAGTCCGGTGCCGCGGTTGGCGGCGAGGACCAGTGTCAAGGTGTTGGAAGGCATGGGTCAGTCCATCAGGTGTGTTTAGGTGGGTCTGAATCGGCCATGAACCCGAATGCCGATCCGACAAGCCATTCCCCTATTTGCGTTCATTCGCGTTCATTTGCGGACCCTACTCTTGGTGGATTGACCCCGGCCGCGCCACCGCGGCGTCGATGACCCGCTTCATGTCGCGCACCGCCTGGTCCAACCCGCAGAACAGCGCGCGGGCGACGATGGCGTGACCGATGTTGAGCTCCCGTATCCCAGGGATGGCCGCGACCGCCTTGACGTTGTGGTAGTCGAGCCCATGCCCGGCATTGACCTGGAGCCCGAGTTCCAAGCCCACGGCGACCGCGTGACGGATGCGCTCCAACTCCAGCGCCTGCTGCGCCGGGACCTGGGCGTCGGCATAGCGGCCGGTGTGGATCTCCACCACCGGCGCACCGACCGCGCGGGCGGCCTGAAGTTGCACCGGATCGGGGTCGATGAAGAGCGACACCCGCACCCCGGCCTGCGCCAGCATGGCACAGAAATCAGTGAGTTCGGCCTGACGACCGGCCACATCGAGCCCGCCCTCAGTCGTCAGCTCGGCGCGCCGCTCGGGCACCAGACAGCAGTCCGGCGGACACAGCCGCGCGGCGATGCGGCCCATCTCCGCCGTGGCGGCCATCTCCAGATTCATGCGGGTCACCAGGATGTCGCGCAGCAGCTCCACGTCCCGATCCTGGATGTGCCGACGGTCCTCGCGCAGGTGCAGGGTGATCAGGTCCGCCCCCGCCTGCTCCGCCACCAGGGCGGCCTGGATCGGCTCCGGATAGCGGGTACCCCGCGCCTGCCGGATGGTGCAGACATGATCGATATTGACCCCGAGCAGGACCTCGGGCGATGCTATGGTGCTCATGGGATATCCTTAATGCATATATTAAGAAAGAAATTTATCACGCCAAGGCGCCAAGACGCCAAGAAAAATCAAGAGCATCTGGACAACATCCGAATCACCCGACGGGTGAGTCAGCAAGCGGCGATAACGCATTGAAAACCCTTGGCGAGCTTGGCGTCTTGGCGTGAGAACTGCTCTTTCTTAGGGTTATCGACTCATCGACTGGTTTCTTGGCGTCTTGGCGCCTTGGCGTGAGACTCTTGAGAAATCTGGGTTGAGTCGTCTTGCTTGGCCTCTTGGCGTGAGATCATTCCTGGCGCCCACCCCGCCACTGCCGGAACAGTTCCCGGCTCTTCAGCGGCTTGGGACCAAGATGGGGTTGGAGCAGGCGTCGAAACAGGGCGCGCGCCTCGCGGGCTTGAGCGGGCGCAAGCGCCTCCCCGCGGGCCAGCGCCAGCAGGGTCGCGCCCGAGACCCGCTCCCCCGCAGCCGCGGCCGGGGCCGCTCGGGTGCCGCGCCCAGGCTCGACCAGATAGTGACGGTCGGGCGCCACCGGGGTACCCCCATCCACCACCAAATCCAGTGACGGGGCATAACCCAAACCCTCCAGCAGGCGCAGTTCGAACTGTCGCAGGACCGAGTCCAGGTGCGCGCCGGCGGCCAACTCGCCGAGGGCGGCGTGATAGAAGGCAAAGATCGGGGCCTGGGGATCATGGCGGCCGAGCAGGCGCATCAGGAGCTCGTTCAGATAGAAGGCACAGGGCAGTGCCGGCCCGCCGAGGTCGAAGGGGCGTGCCGCCGCCTCGACCCGGGTCAGGGTCAGCACCTCGCCACGCCCCACCACCCCCACCCAAAGCGGTTGGAAGGGTTGCAGGAGGGCGCTCGTCGGGCGGCGCCCCCGGCGCGCACCCTTGGCAATGGCCGGGAACCGGCCCTGGCCCTGGGCAAACAGCTCGACCAGGAGGCTGGTATTGCCATAGTCCCGCCGATGCAGCACCAAGGCCCGGAGCAGACCGCCGGCACCGCTCACCCGTCGTGATACCCCAGACGGGCCAACGCGCCCTCGTCGCTCGACCAGCTCTTCTTGACCTTCACCCAGACCTCCAGGTGGACCGAACAGCCGAACAGCTTCTGCATCTCCAGGCGGGCCTGGGTGGCGGTCGCCTTCATCGCCTCGCCGCCCTTCCCGATCAGGATCGCCTTCTGTCCCGGGCGCTCGACCCAGATCAGTGCATTGATTCGGTAGCGCCCGTCCACGGCCTCGAAGCGCTCGATCTCGACCGTCGTGCGGTAGGGCAACTCCTCGCCATAGCGCTGCACCAGTTGCTCACGCAGCAGCTCGGCGGCGAAAAACCGTTCCGAGCGATCGGTGATCTGATCCTCGGGGTACTGGAATTCACCCTCGGGCAGGGCGGCGACCACTGCCCGCTCCAGCGCCTCGATCCCGTCTCCGCGGGCGGCGGAGACCGGAATCAGTTCGAGGAACGGGTAGCGCGCCGCCAGCCCCTCCAGGTGCGGCAGCAGGACCGACTTGTCGGGGATCCCGTCGACCTTGTTGATCACTGCAATGGCCGGCAGCCCCGCGGTGGTCAGGGCCTCCAAGGCCAAGGCATCCTCATCGGTCCAGCGCAGGGCCTCGACCACCAGCAGCACCAGGTCGGTATCGCCGATCGCCGAGCGGGCCGCGCGATTGAGATAGCGATTGAGCGCACCCTCGCCCCGGCGATGGATGCCGGGGGTGTCGACAAACAGGATCTGGCCGTCGGGACGGGTCCTGATCCCTAAGATCGCGTGCCGGGTGGTCTGTGCCTTATGCGAGGTGATGGCCAGCTTCTGGCCCAGGATGCGGTTGAGCAGGGTGGACTTGCCCACGTTGGGCCGCCCGATGATAGTGACGTAGCCGCAGCGCGGCGGTGTCTGATCAGCCATGAGCGACCTGTCCTTCGAGTTGTGTCAACATGGCATCGGCGGCCGCCTGTTCGGCGCGCCGCCGACTGCTGCCCTCACCGCGGCTGTACCGCCGATCGTCCGGCAGCACGCAGCTGACCGTGAAGCTCTGGGCGTGCTGGGTCCCGCCGACCGTCAGCACCTCATAGTCGGGGATCGGCCGACGGTGTGCCTGCAGGAACTCCTGCAAACGGGTCTTGGGGTCTTTACTGGCTCGCGCGTCATCGAGTTGCTCCAGGGGCGTACGGAAAAGGTTGGCCACCACCGTCTGCGCACGCGCAAATCCACCGTCCAGATAGACCGCCCCCAGCACGGCCTCCAGTGCGTCCGCCAAGATCGAGTCACGCGTGTGACCGCCGGTGCGCAGTTCACCGGTGCCCAGGCGCAGATAGTCCCCCAGTTGCAGGCCGCGGGCAAGTTGCGCCAGCGACTCGCGCTTGACGAGCGAGGCCCGCATCCGACTCAGGGTTCCCTCGTCGGCCTGCGGGAAGCGGTCAACCAAGGACTCGGCGACGGCAAAGCCGATCAGTGCGTCGCCGAGAAACTCCAACCGCTCGTTGTTCACCGCCCCGGCGCTGCGGTGGGTCAGGGCCTGCTGGAGCAACTCCAAGCGGGCGAATGAATGACCCAGGACGCGGGCCAGGCGGCGGCTATCGGTAGTCACCGGCCCTTGACCACCACCGCGTGATGGAAGGTCAGCACCGCGTCGATGTTGAAAAAGAGATGCGTCCGCTGCTCATAATTGACCCCCAGATCGTAGGTGCCCTCCCCGGCACTGGCGACCGTGAACGACTTGAGATCGAGGTTACGGACGTCGTTGATATTCATGCGGGTCTCCACGGCGTTCAGGACTGCCGCCTTGCCCCCCAGGAAGGGCTCGGGCGCGGCGGCCACTTCGTTCATAATGGATCGCACCGTCATGAAGCCCATATAGCCCGGGCCCAGCTTAAAGACCAAGGTCATCACGAAAATGACCACGAGTACGACGAACAGCAGGCCGCTCGCCCCCATCCCCTTTTGCACAGCAGGCATCTTAGTCATCTTGATCACCCCCTATTGAATCAGGTTACCGAGTCGATCCCAGGCGATGGGCGGAAAACCCGCCCGCTCGCCGTCCCAATGCATCCAGATGGCAAAGGCCTTGCCAACCAGATTACCCTCCGGCACGAAGCCCCAGCAACGGCTATCGTTGCTGTTGTCACGATTATCGCCCATCACAAAATAGTGCCCAGGCGGCACCGTCACCGGCCCCTGCGCGAGCACGTCACAGCCAGGCGGCAGGTCCGGCCGCCCCGCGACCACCAACCGGCGGTGCGCGACGCCGTCCAAGGTCTCCACCGCGTCCCAAGCGCCGGTCATTCCCGCCCCGGAAGCCACCCCGGTATAGCGCCCGATCGGCACTTGACCCTGGGGCTTGCCGTTGAGATAGATCGTCTTGTCCCGATAGAAGATCGTGTCGCCCGGCACGCCGACGACCCGCTTGATATAGTCGGTCTTACCATCCATCGGATACTTGAAGACCACCACATCGCCGTGCCGCGGCTCCCCGATGGGCAAAAACTTGGTATTGAGGACCGGCAGCCGCAGACCATAGGCGAACTTATTGACCAGGATGAAGTCACCGGTCAGCAGGGTCGGCATCATGGAATTGGAGGGGATACGGAAGGGCTCGACCACAAACGAGCGCAACAACAGAACGATGAGGATAACCGGAAAGAACGATCGGGCATACTCGACGAGCATGGGTTCACGCCCAGCGGCCGCCCCACCCGGCGCCGCGCGACGTCGTGGCGCAAAGGCCACCGCATCCACCAGCCAGATGCCGCCCGTCACGGCGGAGGCCAGCACCAAAAAGGCCGGAAAATCGAAATTCATGGACATCTCAGATAGTCAGATTCAAACCCGGCCAGGCGCAACCAGTCCGCGACCAGTCCCCGCCTTGCCCTCAATTGTCCTTGCCCACTTGCAACACGGCCAGGAAGGCCTCCTGGGGGATCTCCACACGCCCCACCTGCTTCATGCGCTTCTTACCCTTCTTCTGTTTGTCCAGCAGTTTGCGCTTGCGTGACACATCCCCGCCATAGCACTTGGCCAACACGTTCTTGCGCAGGGCCTTGACCGTGGTGCGGGCAATGATCTTGCTGCCGATGGCGGCCTGGATGGCCACCTCAAACATCTGCCGCGGGATCAAATCCTTCATCCGCACCGTGATATCCTGGCCGCGGGTCTGGGAGATCGCGCGATGCACGATGGTGGAGAGGGAGTCCACCTTGTCGCCGTTGATCAGCACATCGAGCTTCACCAGGTCCGAGGCCTGAAAGCGCTTATGCTCGTATTCAAATGAGGCATAGCCGCGACTCGCCGACTTGAGGCGGTCGAAGAAATCGAGCACCACCTCGGCGAGCGGCAATTCAAAGGTCACCTGCACCTGGCCGCCCAGATACTGGATCTGCTTCTGCACCCCACGCTTCTCGATGCACAGGGTCATCACGTTGCCCAGATAATCCTGGGGGGTGAGGATGTGGGCCTCGATGATGGGCTCCCGGACCTCGCTGATCTTATTCGGCTCCGGCAGATTGGCCGGGTTGTCGATGCGGATGAGCTCACCGTCCTGCCGCAGCACCTCATAGACCACGGTAGGTGCCGTAGTAATCAGGTCCAGGTCATATTCGCGCTCCAGCCGCTCCTGGACGATCTCCATGTGGAGCATCCCCAGGAAGCCGCAGCGGAAACCGAATCCCAGGGCCTGGGAGACCTCCGGCTCATAAAAGAGCGAGGCGTCGTTGAGACGCAACTTGCTCAGGGCCTCGCGCAGGTCCTCATAGGCATCGGAATCCACCGGGTAGAGCCCCGAGAAGACCCGCGGGCGCATCTCCTTGAACCCCTCGAGCTTCTCCCCCGGGCGCTCGGGCCGGGTGATGGTGTCGCCCACCGGCGCGCCGTCGATTTCTTTGATGGAGGCGATGAGATAGCCGACCTCGCCGGGGCCCAGGCTGGGGCGCTCAATCTTCTTGGGGGTAAAGACCCCCACCGAGTCCACCAAATGGCTACGCCCGGTGGCCAGCATGACGATCTTGTCACGGCGACGGATCTCGCCGTTCATGACCCGCACCAGCGAGACCACGCCGACATAGGGATCGAACCAGGAGTCGATGATCAGTGCCTGCAGGGGGGCATCGCGGTCGCCCTTGGGCGGCGGTATGCGCTGCACCAGCGCCTCCAGCAGGTCGGGGATACCCTCGCCGGTCTTGGCACTCACCCGCAGCGCATCCTCGGCCTCGATGCCGATGATCTCCTCGATCTCCTTGATCACCCGCTCCGGCTCGGCATTGGGCAGGTCGATCTTGTTCAAGACCGGCAGCACCTCCAGCCCCTGCTCGATGGCGGTGTAGCAGTTGGCCACGCTCTGCGCCTCCACCCCCTGGGCGGCGTCCACCACCAGGAGCGCGCCCTCGCAGGCGGCCAGCGAGCGGGAGACCTCATAGGAAAAGTCCACATGGCCCGGGGTGTCGATGAAGTTGAGCAGGTAGGTGCGCCCGTCCTTGGACTTGAAATCCAGGGCGATGCTCTGGGCCTTGATGGTGATCCCGCGCTCGCGCTCCAGGTCCATCGAATCGAGGACCTGGCTCGACATTTCGCGCGCGGTCAGTGCCCCGGAGAGCTGGATGAAGCGATCCGCGATGGTCGACTTGCCATGGTCGATGTGGGCGATGATCGAAAAATTACGGATATGGCTGAGGTCGGTCATCGTTATGGACCGTCGCTGGTCTCGTCAGGTGATCGCGGGGAGCGGCGGCGCGCGGATGCGGCGGCGTTGCAGGCCGCCCAGGGGAACCGCAAGAAGTTCGCCATGATAACAGAAACGGGGCGCACCGAGCGTTCATCCCAACTCCGGAAATTGCTCACGCCAAGACGCCGTGAGCAAATCTCGGCTTTTGGCTCAGTCATATTTCGAGTCCTTCCAGTGTCGCAGCGCAGTAAAGACCGCCGCGTGCCCCTGGAGTGGATGCCCCACAAAGCGCTCGGCGGCGGCGATGACCTGGGGCTCGCCGGTACGCAGGAAGGGGTTGGTGGCGAGCTCCTCCGCCAGCGTGGACGGGACCGTCGGCAGGCCCTGGGCGCGGCTGGCCGCCACCGCCCGCTCACGCTCAATCACCGCCGGGTTGTCCGGCTCCACCCAGCGGGCGAAGCCCAGGTTGGCCAGGGTGTATTCGTGGGCGCAGTAGAGCCGCGTCGCCGGGTCCAGGGCCGCAATGCGTCGCAGGGAGGCGGACAGGCGTTGCGGGGTATCGCCGAAGACCCGCCCGCAGCCGGCAGCAAACAGGGTGTCCCCGCAGAACAGCACGCCCTCGCCCAAAAAGGCGATATGGGTCGTGGTATGCCCCGGGACCTCCCAGGCCGTGAAGCGACTGGCAAGCCCCGGGGGCGCGACCACCTCCCCCTCCCCGACCCGCTGGGTCAGGCCGCGGATGTGTGGGTCGTGTGGGCCGATGATCGTCACGCCCGGGAAGGCCAGCGCCAATTCACCGAGCCCGCCCACGTGATCCCCGTGGTGATGGGTCACCAGCATGGCGCGCAGTCGCAATCCCTCGGCCGCCAGGGCCGCCAAGACCGGGTCCGCATCGCCCGGGTCCACGACCACGGCGTCGCGGCCGGGCGGCTCGGTCAGGAGCCAGATGTAGTTGTCGTCGAAGGCGGGGATGGGGCGGATGTTGAGCATGGATAAGGGTCCTTATTGGCTTCAGGATGACAGGTCCGCCAGGTCATAGGTCGCCGTGGCCTCCGCCACTGCCCAGCGAATCGCCGCGGCGGTCTCCTGGCCGATGCCCGGTACTTCGGCCAGTTCGTCCGCCGGGGCGGCCATCACCGACTCGATAGTACCAAACCGCTCCAGCAGCCGCTTGGCGCGCGCCGGCCCGATCCCCGGCAGCCCTTGCAGGATGCGGCTTTGTACCCGTGCCTTACCGCGCGGCCGGCGCCCCTTGCGGGGCAGCGACCCGGCCGCGAAGGCCCGCCCCTGACGGGCCGCGAACAGCATCAACCGCGCCGTCTCCGCCGGGTCCAGCGAGCGCAGCAAGGGGATACCAAGAAACAGGGTCAGGGCGACCAGCGCACCCTGGATCGCCTCGCGCCGCATGCGGCACTCGGCCAGGTCCCGCGTGGAGCCCTCCAGGATCACGGCCGTACGCAGTGGCGCCTGCGCCAACCGCAACCCCTGCGCAAAGAGCCGCCCGTCCTTGATCGAGGCGACCAGGTCCGGCAGGGTCTTACGCTCGAACAGCCACGCATCGTCGACCAGATAGTCGCCGAGCGGCAACCGCGCCACCCGGGTCTCGATCCCCTCATGGCCGCGCAGGGCCGCCAGGACGGCACCGGCAGACTCGCGGTCATCGACGACGACGCAGACGGTTTGGCTGGCGGCCATGGAGCAGCGCCCGACTACCCGCCCTCGATCCCATCGAAGAACTCGACCACCCCGGTGGCCAGCGAATATTCCGCACCCACCACGACCAGGCCCTCGTGCTCGATCAACTGTTCCAGGACCTCCGAGCCATGCCGCAGATGGCTGACCGACACCCCGACGTTGGCCCGCACGGCGTGCCGCACCAGCGTCTCCATGTCGTGCCGCAGCTCGGTCCGCAGCAGGCCCTCGACGGACGGTCGGATGCGATCGACGATGGAGCGCAGGTTACGCGACTGGCTCGCCGTCGGGCGCTGCAGCTCCTCCAGGGTGGCGAGCACCGCCCCGCACTGGGAATGTCCGAGCACCACCACCAGGCGGGTGCCATAGCGCTCCGCCGCGAACTCAACGCTGCCCACCTGCGAGGGCGCCACGATGTTGCCGGCCACCCGGATGACGAACAGATCGCCGAACCCCTGGTCGAAGACGAACTCCGCCGGTACCCGCGAATCGGAACAGCCCAGCACGATCGCACAGGGCGCCTGTCCCAGCGCCAACTCGGCGCGCCGCGCATGACTCAAGAGCGGCTCGCGGCTCGACGTGCCCGCCACAAACCGTTGGTTTCCCTCGCGCAGACGCGCCAAAGCCTCAGATGCGGAAATCATTCAACCTCATGTATCAGAAAAGTAGGGTCCGCTGTGCGGACCTGTGACCGCACCGCGAGCGCGGTGGCCGGGGCGCCCAAACTCCAGCAGAGCGGCCCCCGTAAGTCAACCGCATCCGCGACACCGCGGCGGATGGCGACGGCGCAGGTTGGCAATCCCCACCCGCCGCCCCCAAATCGGCGACTTCAGCCCGCGCGGAGAGCCCCATGCCCAAGTCCACTGCCCCGATGACACTGCGCGAGTCGCTCGCCTTTCTCGACTGGGTCTACAACCCCTTCCAGTCACGCGACGTGATCCGCGTCTATGACCTGCTGTCCACCCGCACCCCGAGCGCGCGTGGACTCTGGCTGAACCTCGGCTACTGGCGCGACGCCAACACCCTGGACGACGCCTGCGAGGCGATGGCCGCGCTGTTGGCGGAGCGCGCCGGGATGGGACCGGCGGATCGGGTGCTGGATGTCGGATTCGGGTTCGCCGACCAGGACATCTACTGGACCAAACACTACCAGCCGCAGTCCATTGTGGGGCTCAACATCACCGCCAGCCAGGTGGCCGCCGCCCGCACCCGGGTCGCCGACCTGGGGCTCGCGGACCGGATCGACCTGCGCGAGGGGTCAGCGACCGCCATGCCGATCCCGGACGCCAGTGTCGATATCGTGACCGCGCTGGAGTGCGCCTTTCATTTCAACACCCGCGAGGCCTTCTTCGCCGAGGCCCTGCGCGTCCTGCGCCCCGGCGGGCGCCTGGTGGTGGCCGACATCCTGCCCATGCCCGTCGAACAATGCTGGGTCGGACGGCAGCAACAACGGCTGTCCTGGTGGGCGGTGGCCGCCAAATTCCCCATCCCGGAGGCCAACCGCTACACCCGCGCCGAATACGGCCCCCGGCTCGCCGCCCAGGGCTTCACCGACACCCAGGTCGAGTCCATCCGCGCCGACGTCTATGCCCCGCTACACCGCCACCTGGCCGCGGACCCGAGCGTCACGCAGCGGCTCCACCCCCTGGCCAGGCCGCCGCTGCAACTGGCGCTGATGGTCTCCGCGGAAACCATCTACCGGGGGCTCGACTATGTGCTGGCGAGCGCGCGCAAGCCGGGGTGAACCGCGGGGATACTCAATCAGCAGATAGACCATCGGGCGGATGCCCATAAGGCGATCCGCCGTCAGACCTCAGATCATTGCCCCAGGACGGCCCGCCAACCACCGCGGCTCGGCAGTACCAGCGCCCTCTTAAGATAGGTTGCCGTGACGGCCTTGGCTGAGGTGATATTGCTCAGGGTGCAGGTCGCGCCGACCTGCCCCGCGCAGTCCCCGCGCCAACCGGCGAAGATAAAACCAGCGCCAGGCCAGGCATTGCAGACGCTGGTGCCGGCCAGCGCGACCGGGTTGGGTGTGCAACTCACCATGCCGCTACCGGCCGGACTCACGCTGGTCACGATGGGGAGTCCGGCGGCCAGTTGGGCATTGATGTTGGGGACAGTCTGCCCGGCGGTGACGGACAGGTCCATAGCGCCACTCACATCACTGGCGTTGTCATAGCACTCGGAGGCATAGGCGCCGTTCCAGCCATTGAAGCACACCCGATAGGTCCCGGCGGCCAGCCCGCCGAGGTCGTAGGCCCCGCTGAACGCGGTGGATACACTATTGCCCACACCTTGCCAATAATTTTGATTGGCATTCCATGTCAGGGCATATACTTGGATACCACTCAGGGGAACCGCGCTACCGTTGGTGACGACACCGGTGATATGTCCGGCAAACGCCAGTTGGGCATTGATGTTGAGGACGGTCTGCCCGGCGGCGACCGGCAGGTCTCTAGCGCCATTCACATCACTGGCGTTGTCATAGCACTCGTGGAGATAGATACCATTCCAGTACTCATTGAAGCACACCCGATAGGTCCCGGCGGCCAGCCCGCCGAGGTCGTAGGACCCGTTGGCCGCGGTGGATGCACTATTACCCGCGCTTTGCCAAAAATTTTGATTGGCATCCCATCTATAGGCTTGTACTTGGATACCAACCAGGGGAACCGCGCTTGCGTTGGTGACGACACCGGTGATATGCCCGGCAAGCGCCAGTTGGGCATTGATGTTGGGGACGGTCTGCCCGGCGGCGACCGGCAGGTCTCTAGCGCCATTCACATCACTGGCGTTGTCATAGCACTCACCGGCATAGGAACCATTCCGATCATCGAAGCAGACCCGATAGGTCCCGGTGGCCAACCCGCCGAGATCGTAGGTTCCGTTGGCCGCGGTGGATGCACCATTAACCCATTGCCAATAATTTTGATTGGCATCCCATGTCTGCGCTTGTACTTGGATACCAGCCAGGGGAACCGCGCTACCGTTGGTGACGACACCGGTGATGTGCCCGGCAAGCGCCAGTTGGGCATTGATGTTGGGGACGGTCTGCCCAGCGGCGACGGGCAGGTCCATAGCGCCATTCACATCACTGGCGTTGTCATAGCACTCGGAGAGATAGGCACCATTCAAGTAGTCATAGAAGCAGATCCGATAGGTCCCGGCGGCCAGCCCGCCGAGGTCGTAGGCCCCGTTGGCCGCGGTGGAGGCACCATTGCCCACCCATTGCCAATAATTTTGATTGGCATCCCATGTCTGCGCTTGTACTTGGATACCAGCCAGGGGAACCGCGCTACCGTTGGTGACGACACCGGTGATATGCCCGGCAAGCGCCAGTTGGCTATTGATATTTGGGACGGTCTGCCCGGCGGCGACCGGCAGGTCTCTAGCGCCATTCACATCACTGGCGTTGTCATAGCACTCGGAGGCATAGACACCATTCCAGTCATAGAAGCAGACCCGATAAGTCCCGGCGACCAGCCCGCCGAGGTCATAGGCCCCGTTGGCCGCAGTGGATGTATTACTTACCCATTGCCAATAATTCTGACTAGCGTTCCATATCTGGACATCTACAGTGATACCAGCCAGGGGAACCGCGCTAGCGTTGGTGACGATACCGGTGATATGTCCAGCGGAGGCCAGTTGGGCATTGATATTGGGGACGGTCTGCGCGGCGGCGACGGGCAGGTCCATAGCGCCATTCACATCACTGGCGTTGTTATAGCACTCGATGGCATAGACACCATTCGGGTCATTGAAGCAGACCCGATAGGTCCCTGCGGCCAACCCGGAAATGAGATAGCTACCGTTGGGGGCGGTCATTGTACCAACCCCCCCCTGCCAAAAGTTCCCATTGGCATCCCATATATAGGCAGTCGCGTTAATACCCGACAAGGGTGTATTGGCCATGTTGGTCACGGTGCCGCTGATGCCGCCGGCCTGGGCGGCGGTCGTCGCCCCCAACCAGAGCCAGAGCATTGTCAGAAGTGCCCAGGCGATGCCGGGGCGATGGCGCTTGGCAGTCAGTGCGAGTCGTGCATCGTTCATTGGTCTGGGTGCTCCATGTCAACAGGCGTCATAGCGATACACCCGGCGCCGGCCGGCACCGGGGCGCGAATGGTGGAAACATACGGGCGCGCGAAAGCGTCCGCTGCAACGGCGGAAGCGGAATCTCCGAGAGAAACGCTGGGATAAAGGCAATCAGTCAGTCGCCCTGGGGAAGGGTCGCACGCGAGGGGGGAAGCTGACGTCCCGATCGTCAAAACAACGTCCTCTGATTATCCAGACTGACCGCAGGCCACACGTCTTGGCCGGTTATTATTGAGCGCAGATACTACCCGAGCGATCCCTGGTTTTGCAACCGTTTTTTATGGCTGCGGCGTCATGACCCGATTTCGCAACGCCAAAAGAATCACATCCTGCCAATAGCCGGCGGGGCCTTCGTCATCATCACGGCCAGCGCGCTAGCCGCGAGGTCCCCCGGTTAATCGCTGACGGCGTCACGACCCGCGGCGCAGAGCGCCTGACACAGGCGTAACACCGCGTAGCGGTGTTACGAGACGACCGACAGTCGCCGACCGGAGGTCGGCGCTCCCAGGGTCAATGCATCTCCTCGCCGTAATAGTTGTCGGTGTAGTTCTCGAACTTGGTGTATTTGCCCAGGAAGGCGAGGCGCAGCGTGCCGATCGGCCCGTTACGCTGCTTGGCGATGATGATCTCGGCCACCCCCTTGTCTTTACTCTCGGTGTTATACACCTCGTCGCGGTAAATGAAAGCGATCAAGTCTGCATCCTGTTCGATGGCGCCGGAATTATGACTGACAATACCGTCCGCGAGCCAACTGGCCGGTCCCGGCACCGTCAGGTCATAGACCTCCTCCTCGCCCGCGGGCTCCACCACCAGCACCCGGTCCCAGAACAGGTCGCTCTGCGCCTGCTCAACAACGCCAGGGTTGCTCAGGGATGCGGTATCCGCACCGACCCGCTCCAGTGCATGGAACTGTTGCTCGGCGTCGATCGCCGGCCGACGCTGCGGCGCCTGCGGCTCCTGCTGGAACCGGGACAAGGCCAGGCAATCACCGGCACCCAGTTGACCCACGGTCTTCCAACCGTCACCGGCGAACAGGCGATGTTCCGCCGTGGCACGGATGGAACGCCCGCTGGCGAGGCGCACCCGCCAGACCGGGCGCCGGCCCACCGCCCAAATGCGGTCGGACTCCGCTTGGACCAACTTACCTTGTGCATCCACTGCAATCACTTGGGCCGTGGTGCCGACCAATTCCTGGATCGGTACCCGCCGCCCGTCCGCCAACACCACCGGCGTATCGCCGGTCACGCATTCGCGCAGGTCCGACATCACCGGCCGCTTGTTCGGCCGCTGCTCCAGGCTGCGGTTGAGCTGTGAAAGCGCAATCACCGGCACCGATAGTTCCTTGGCCAGGGCCTTGAGTGAGCGTGAGATTTCCGAAATCTCGGTGGTCCGGTTCTCATTCGACCCCGGGACCTGCATGAGCTGGAGATAGTCGATCACCACCAGTCCCAGATCGCCATGCTCACGCTTGAGCCGCCGCGCGCGGGCGCGCAATTCGGTCGGTGAGAGTGCCGGCGTATCGTCGATGAAGAGCGAGGCCGCGGCCAGGATATTGACCGCGGAGGTCAGGCGCGGCCATTCGTCGTCCTCCAGCTTGCCGG
The DNA here is from genome assembly GCF_903946935.1 of uncultured Thiodictyon sp. Taxonomy (GTDB): domain Bacteria; phylum Pseudomonadota; class Gammaproteobacteria; order Chromatiales; family Chromatiaceae; genus Thiodictyon. The sequence continues at coordinate 27,862 of NZ_CAJAXH010000285.1, read as the reverse complement.
TGCGTACCCGATGTGAATCGATGCGCCCCAGCGAGGCCATCATACGCATCGCCAGCGCATCGCCCGGCATTTCCATACTGAATACCGCCACCGGCTTGCCACCCTGGATGGCGGCGTGCTCGGCCAGGTTCATCGCGAAGCTGGTGTTGTGGACGCAGATGTCATTGGCGATGAAGTTGTGGGTTTCCGGGATGGTCAGGTCGTAGACCTGGCGCGGACCCATGGGTTCAATGGCAACGATCTCGTCCCATATCAAGTCGCAATTGGTCTGCTCCCGTCGTCCTGCCAATGCCTGGCGGACGCGCTCCAATGCCGACTCCTTGGAAAAGATGCCGATCTCGGCCATGAAGGTCTGAATGGATCCGGGGTCGGTGATATCCAACTGCCAGGCAATCGCCGGCCCATTCGGCCCCTTCATCTCGCGCCGACGCAGTTTGGCGATGATCCCAAAGCGCAGCAACAGGTGCTGGACCTGCCGACCGAGCCGCTCGGCTACCGTGGCGTATCCGAGTTGGGACTGACCAGTGGCAAGCACCGTGGCCCAGCCGTCAGTGGCAAACAGCCGATTGAGGAACACCGCCAACTGCGCCTTGGGCAGCCGAAAAACCGGTTCCGGAACGAACTTTCCATGTGCGCCCTTACCCCAGAGGCCCAGCCCATCCAGCCAGCGGGTCAACGCATTCTGGGCATTCTTGGAGGCGCCTTCGCGCCCGTCCGGCAGCCACCCGGCCAGCTGACCGCCAAGCAGGCGCTCCAGCCCATCGAAGAGTGCCGCGCCGGGCATGGTGCGCCCCTTCGTCCAATTGCAGACACTCGCTGGACTGGCATCCAAGGCCAGGGCCAATTCACGCTGGGACCAACCCAGGCGGGCAATGGCCTGCGTGAGCGACTGGCCAAAGTGGCTGCGCCCGTCGGCGATCCGCTCGCGGTCGGCCGAGACGCAAATGTCCGTGGTGCGGGTGCGACGCTCCCGGATCACCGCGCGCACGCCACCGAAGGCCGCCACCGCCTCCACAAAGTCGGCCTGGATGCGCGGGTCCGCATTGGTGAGCTTGGGCGAGGCCGCGGTCAGGCAGCCGTCACCAATCAAGTAACCGAGCAGCCGGACCTCGCAGTCGCGCAGCGGCGTGTTGCCGAAGACCGGCAGGCGGCGCGGCACGGCCACCGCCTCACCCACCGCCAGTTCGGCCAGCGGACGCCAGCCGGTCGGGGTCAGATAGGGGTGACTCGCGGTGGTCTCGATCGCACGCCCCAGACGGGTCGTGACCCGGAACACCGGCTTCATGCCATCGTCCACATAGGCCGTCGGCTCCACTGGATGCAGACGCCAATCGTCACCCAGGGTCAACAGGCGCGCCCGCCGCCGACCCACGATGGTCTCGATGGTCTCGACACTGCCGTCATCCAACAGGATCTCGGTGCCGGCCTCCACGCACTTGCCCATCGACGGGCGCCCCGCCACGATGATCAGGTCCGAGGGCTGGAGTCCGGAGGTCATCAGGTCGAAGTCGGTGAAGCCGGTGGACAGCCCGGTGATGGGCTCGTCGCGCCGATAGAGGTCGTCGATACGCTCCACCGCCTTGGTGAGCAGGGCCTTGATGGGCTGGAAACCGGCGCCGCCGCCGCGGGTCTCCTGCTCGGCGATCTCGAACACCAGCCGCTCGGCCATGTCCAGCAGTTCGCTGGCGTCCCGACCGGCCGGGTTGTAGCCGCTATCGGCGATCTCGGTGCCGGCGGCGATCATCTGGCGCAGCACCGAGGTCTGGCGCACGATCTTGGCATAGGCCTTGATGTTGGCCGCGCTCGGGGTCTCGTTGACCAGGGTGCCGAGATAGGAGAGCCCGCCGGCCGCCTCCAGTTGCTCGGTGCGCTCCAGGGTCTCGGCCAGGGTGACCACGTCGAACGGCTGGTCGGCCCCGGCGAGCTTGGTGACGGCACGGAAGATCAGGCGGTGCTCACGCCGGTACAGGTCCCCCTCCACCACCATGTCGGCGATGCGGTCCCAGGTGCTGTTGTCCAGCATGAGACCGCCGAGCAGGGATTGCTCGGCGTGGATGTTGTGGGGCGGGACGCGCAGGCTCTCCATGGCGGCGTCTGGATAGTGCCCCAGGGGCTCCTGGTCGGTCGGATCGTGCATAGTTCCCTCGGCGGGCGCGCACCGGCGGCATGACGCTCGGCGATGGCTCAATGAATGGCAAAGCCGCCCCAGCGCCCGGACCCCTGGTCGGGTGGGCGCGCACGGTCGCACTGGGGGACGGGATAGCCGGGGATTGTGGCCCCTGCCCCACGGGGGGACAAGGGGCAGATTGCAGGGCAGTGCGCCCCAGAAAGGGCAGTTCTCACGCCAAGGCGCCAAACTCGCCAAGGGTGCTCAGTGCAGTATCGGCATTGGACCATGGCCCGGCGGGTGATCCGGTGACTTGATCTACGCGATTGTATTTCTTGGCGAGCTTGGCGCCTTGGCGTGACACAAATAGACCTTGTAGATTCAGCCCCCGGCGGCGCCCAGGACACGTTCAGTGGTGCCCAAGGCATAGGGCTGGCCGTCGCGATCGAGCAAGAGCGTGGCCACCAGCGACACCTCCAACTCACGCCCGTCCTGAGTGCTGCGCCGGGTGCGGTACGGCTCCAAGGGCCGGCCGGCGGACGGCTCCCCAGCGGCGCGCAACTGGGCCAGCATCAGTTCATAGTCCGCCAGCGCGGCGTCCGGGATCAGTTGACGGATGTTGAGCGACAGGGCCTCGCCCTCGGTATAGCCATAGACGCGCACCGCGGCCGGGTTCCAGGCCAGGATGCGGCCATCGAACTCCTGCACGGTCATGGCGTCCATCGCATCGCGCACCAGCACCACCAGCCGTCGCTCCTCGGTCAGGGCCGTGCGCAGCCGCTCGGCCTCCTTGATCTCGTCGATCTCCATGAAGGTGATTACCGCCCCATCGATGCGATGGTCCAGGGTCTTATAGGGCCGCACCCGCACCGCATACCAGTGCCCGGCGTTGTCCTGCAGCTCCATGGTCTCCACGCTCAGGCGGTCGATCACGCGGCGCACCAGGGCCTCCAGATGCGGAACCTCGATGTTCGGCTTGATGTTACCGATGGGGCGTCCGAGGTCGGCGGCGATCAGATTCAGCAGGCGCTCGGCCTGGGGGGTGAACTGGCGGATACGCAACTCGTTGTCCAGCATCAGGATCGGTAGATTGATGCTGGACAGCATATTGGTGATGTCATTATTGGCAGTGGCCAGGGCCGCATTGCGATGCTCCAGCTCGTCATTGACCGTCACCAGCTCCTCGTTGGTGGACTGGAGCTCTTCCTTGGCCGTCTCCAGCTCCTCGTTGGTGCTCTGCAACTCCTCGTTGGCCGATTGGATCTCCTCGTTGAGCGAGCGTAGCTCCTCGTTGGTCCCCTCCTGCTCGGCGATGGCCGCCTGGAGATAGTCGCGGTTGCTGGCCAGCTCACGCTCCAGGGTGGCGATATAGTCGTCGCCCCCGACCCGCGCCGCGCCCTGACCCGCGGCCGGCGCGACGCTGGGCGCCGACCCGGTCTCCTCGAACAACACCAGCAGGCAGGGCTCGCCATTCACCGGCGTATGCAGCGGCAACACCTGGATGTCGACCACCCCCTCACCGCCATCGCGCTCATAGGCCACGGCCGGCATGCGCACCGCCGCCCCCGACTGCTGCGCCTGCGCCAGGGCAGCGCGCAGGGCCACGAACAACCGCCGACCGGCCATCTTGAGCAGATTCAGGCTCGCCGCCCCCGGGGTCGGGTCCAGATAGCGCCCGACCTGGCCACGGAAGTGCAGGATCTCCAGGTCGGTGCTCACGATCACCCCCGGCGGACTGTAGCGGGCCAGGATCAGATCATCCGCCTCCTGTTGGGGGTGGCGCCCCAGTCCGCGCGGTTTGGGCAACGGGGGTTCCGCCAGTCCGTCCTGCACCGGGGTACGCGGGGTGAACTCATAGCCCAGACGCCCGGCGACCGATTTTTTACCGTAGATCTTCGATGGCTGATCCACCAAGGCGAACAGGTCCGCCTGATGACCGATGGTCTCCGAAGGCCCGAGCATCAGGAACCCAGTCGGCTCCAGCGCATAGTGGAACACTTGCAAGACCCGCTTCTGCAATACCGGACCAAAATAGATCAGCAGGTTGCGGCAGGACACCAGGTCCAGACGGGAGAACGGGGGGTCCTTGACCACATTCTGGACCGCAAAGATACAGAGATCCCGCAAGGCCTTGCTCACCTGATAACCGCCGCTCACCTTCACAAAGAAGCGCCGCAACCGCTCCGCGGACACCTCGGCGGCAATCCGCTCCGGATAAACCCCACGGCGCGCCGTAGCAATCGCCTGCTCGTCGATGTCGGTGGCAAAGACCTGGATGGTGGCGATGGCGGGGGGCACCGCCTGGGCGCCCGCCTCCTCACCCAAATATTCGAGCAGGGTCATGGCCAGCGAGTACGCCTCCTCCCCGGTCGAGCAGGCCGGAACCCAGACCCGCACCTGGTTGGGGAACTCCGGTTGGGCCACCGCCCGCGCCCGATAGGCGGCGAAGACCCGCGGCAGCACCTTGGCGCGCAGTGTGGCAAAGGCATCCGGATCGCGGAAGAAACTGGTCACCTGGATCAGCATATCCTGGAACAGTGCGTCCAGCTCCGCCGGGTTGCCCTGCAGAAAGCGCACATAGTCGGCCAGGCGCTCCAGCTTGTGGACCAACATGCGCCGCCGGATGCGTCGCCGGATGGTGGTTTGCTTATAGAGTGCGAAGTCGTTACCGCTGCGCGAGCGCAGCAGCAGATAGATCTTGCTCAAGGCGTTGGTCGCGGCATCGCCCGACAGCGGCTCATCCGCCAACAGGCGCTGACGCAGCAAGGGGTGCCGGGCCATGCGCGCCAACTCCTGGGCGATCTCCTCCGGCGGCAGTACCAGGTCCGCACAACCGGCCGCCACCGCGCTCCCGGGCATCCCCCAATAGGCCGAGCTCTCCTGATCCTGCACCAGGGTGAGCCCGCCGGCGGCCTTGATCGCGGCCAGGCCGGCGGTGCCGTCCGAGGCGGTGCCCGAGAGCACCACCCCGATCGCCTGGTCGCCCTGGTCCTGCGCCAGGCTGCGCAGGAAGTCGTCCACCGGCAGGTGACGCCCGCGCTCGGTGATCCGCTCCAGGATCTGCAGCCGCCCGTGCAGGATGCCGAGCGTGACATTGGGCGGAATGGTGTAGAGATGATTGGGCTCCACCGCCAGGCCGTCGGTGGCCTCGGCGACCGGCATCCGGGTGGCGCTGCCGATCAGCTCCGCCAGCAGGCTGCGGTGCTGGGGGTCCAGGTGCTGAACCAGGACAAAGGCCATGCCGGTATCGGTCGGCAGGTGCTCCACCAGCCGCCGATAGGCCTCCAAACCGCCGGCCGAGGCGCCGATCCCCACCACCGGACAGCCGGGGGGCGCTTCCGCGGGCGTGTCCGCGCCCCCATTTCCGATCTCATCGACGCGCCTGTCGCCGGCCTCAGCGGCCGGCGCGGCAGCCGGTGACCCGGTGGCGTCGGGGTTCTGCGTTGGTTCGGACATACAAATGGCTCCTGGGTTCGCTGTGTGGTGCCGGCGCACCCGCTGTTCGACCGCCACAAGGCCGCGTGGCGCGCGAGTCGATGGATAGGATCAACACGATTTCGCAGGATTATCAGAGCATGGACCGCTCCGGCCATGACCTGCAATGTAAAATGCAGTAAAACGCTGCGAAATCGGTATGGTCCTGTTATTTTACGCCCCGGCGGCTGGAGCGGCTAACGGCCGTGGCGCCCGCAGCACCCCGAACGATGTGTCAATTACCCTAGCAGGCTGTCGGACTTAGTGATGCAACCGATTGAATGCAAAGAGTTTCCTCTTTTGCGCCAAAAAGTCGTTTTCCTGTTTAATCAATCGGTTACGCCATCAAGTCCGACAGGCTGCTAGGCGTCTGCGACCACCATGCCCTCCCCCCCCCCCCCCCCCCCCCCCCCCCCCCCCCCCCCCCCCCCCCCCACCCCCCCCCCCCCCCCCCCCCGCATCGGCATCCCCAATGACTGTCCTTAAGGACCTGTCCGACCGCTCACTCACGCAAGTCCTGGCCGCCCTGCGCCAGGAGGTGCAGGAGTCGACCGACCTGCGACAGGTGGTACACGACTTGCATGTCCACCAGATCGAGTTGGAGCTTCAGAACCGGGAACTGCGCGCCGCCCAGCAGGCCCTGGAGGAGTCGCGCGACCGCTATGCGGACCTCTATGACTTCGCCCCGGTGGGTTATGTCACCCTCCAGCGCAACGGCCAGGTCACCCAGATGAACCTGACCGCCGCCCGCTTGCTGGGGCGGGAGCGCGGGCGCACACCGCTGCTGTTCCTCGGTACACGACTCGACCCCAGGGCCGGGAGCCGCCTGCTCAGTGCCCTGGCGCGGGTGCTGGAGAGCGGGGAGCCGGAGTCGCTCGAGGTCGGTCTGCGCCCGCCGCCGCCGGCGACCCAGACGCGCGACCTGCGACTGCTGATCGAGCGCGCGGCGCCGCCACCGGCAATGGTCGAGCCGCCGGCCTGCCGGGTGGTCCTGCTCGATGTCACCGAGATCAAGCAGGCCCAGGCCGCGGTGATGGCCGAGCGCCAGTTCCTGCAAGCGGTCATCGACGGGGCCGGCGACCCCTTGCTGGTCGTCACCCCGGATTACCGGGTCCTGCTGATGAATGCAGCGGCGCGGGCGGCGGCCGGCAGCCGCACCGGCACGGCGACCCAACCACTGACCTGCTATCTGGCGACGCATGGGCGCGACACCCCCTGCGCCGGCCTCGAATCCCCCTGTCCGGTGCGCAGCGTGCTGGCCAGCGGCCAGCCGACCAAGGTGGTCCATCGGCACCGGGAGGCGAATGGGGAGGAGCGCGCGGTGGAACTGCTCGCCTCCCCCTTGCGGGGCCCCCAGGGCGAGGTCCTGGGCGTGATCGAGTCCGCCCGCGATATCACCGAGCACCTGCGGCTCACCGCACAACTCCAGGAGCGTGAGGAGCAACTCGAACACCTGGCCGAGCACGACCCGCTCACCGGGCTGCCCAACCGGCGGCTGTTCGCCGACCGCCTGACCCAGGCCATGCGTCGGGCCCACCGGGAGCGGCATCAGGTGGCCCTGCTGTTCCTGGATCTCGACGACTTCAAGGGCATCAACGATCGCCTGGGGCACGCCGCCGGGGATTGCATCCTCCAGCAGGCGGCGCAGCGCATGCGCGCCCTGGTGCGGGAGGGCGATACGGTCGCCCGCCTGGGCGGCGATGAGTTCATCGTCATCCTCGGGGCGCTGGAGCGGGGCGACGCCGCCGCCCGGGTCGCCCAGGCGCTGGTCGAGGCCTTCGCGGCGCCCTTTGAGTTGGACAGTCAACGGCTCCGCGTCACCGCGAGTATCGGCATCAGCCTCTATCCGCAGGACGGCACCGACGTGGACACCCTGGTGCGCAACGCCGACTCGGCCATGTATCTGGCCAAGGCCCAGGGTCACGACACCTTCCGTTTCTACACCCAGGAGATGACCGAGCGCGCACTGGCCCATGTAACCCTGGAGACCGCCCTGCGCCAAGCCCTCGACCAGCGGGAATTTGTACTCCACTACCAGCCCCAGCATGAGCTCGCGAGCGGACGGATCGTCGGGCTGGAGGCACTGATCCGCTGGCACCATCCAACCCTCGGACTGGTTGCACCGGATCGTTTCATCCCGCTCGCCGAAGCCACCGGGCTCATCGTACCCATCGGCGCCTGGGCGATGCGCACCGCCGCCGCCCAGATGCAGGCCTGGCAGGCCCAGGGGTTGCTCGCGGGGGTGGCCGTGACGGTCAACCTGTCGAGCCGCGATCTGAGCAATCCGCACCTGACGCAGGACATCGGCGCCATCGTCGCCGAGCTCGGCCTGCCGCCCGGCACCCTGACCGTGGAGGCGACCGAGACCTGGATCATGGCCAACCCAGAGGCCGCGGCGGAGAATATCCGACGCCTGGCGAAGCTGGGCATCGCAGTGGGCATCGACGACTTCGGCACCGGTTACTCGTCGCTCGCCACCCTCAAGCGCCTGCCGGTGCGCGCGCTCAAGATCGACCGCTCATTCGTGGCCGGACTGCCGGGGGGCGCGGACGACCGGGCCATCGCGACGGCCATCCTCACCCTGGGTCGGGCACTGAATCTCACGGTGATCGCCGCGGGGATCGAGACCCGGGCCCAGGCGGACTGTCTAAAGGCCGCCGGCTGCCGCATCGGCCAGGGCTTCCTCTACAGCCGCCCGCTCCCAGCGGCGGCCTGCGCGGCCTATTGCCGCGAGGCCGCGGCAATGGTTTAGTGAGCGCTTACGCGCGCCCATGGGCGCGGCGTCTCGCCGCGATTGAGCCCCGGCTGTCGACCGAGGCTTCATCGTGCCGGGACGGCGCTCCCACCGCGCCAGGGTCTATACTGACGCCTACCAAGCCGGTTCGTCGCCCGCCGCGGGTCCCGAACCGCCCCACTCACCAATCCAGCGCGAGCGCCGCATGGCCACCCTTCAAGACCTCTCCGACCACGCACTGTCCGAGATCCTCGCCGCGCTGCGGCAAGAGACCGTTGAAGTCACCGATTTGCGGCGCGCGATGCAGGACTTCCAGATCCACCAGCTTGAGCTGGAGATCAAGAACCGGGAGCTGCGCTCGGTCCAACAGGCCCTGGCGGAGTCCCGGGACCTCTACGACTTCGCCCCGGTGGCCTATGCGACACTCGACCGCCGCGGCCGGGTCACCCGGATGAACCTGGCCGCCGCCCGCCTGCTCGGCGTGGCGCACGAGCGCACCACCAGCCTCTTTCTGAGCTCCCGACTCGCCCCCGGTGGGATGTGGCTCCTGCTCGCCGCCCTGGAGCACGTCTTGGACACCGGCGAGGAGCAATCGATCGAGGTGGACCTGGCCGCGGAGGCAGAGCACCCGCGCACCCTGCGGCTGGTGATCCACCGTGGACCGGATGACCCGCCCACCTGTCTGGTGGCACTGCTCGATCACACCGAGCAGCAGCGGCTCGCCAAGCAGTTACAGGAACGCGAGCACGACCTCGTACAGCTGGCCCACCACGACGCACTCACCGCGCTGCCCAACCGACTGTTGTTCGTCGACCGCCTGGCCCAGCTGCTGCGTCATGCCCGTCGGGAGCAACACCAGGTCGCCCTCTTGTTCCTGGACCTGGATGGACTAGCCAACATCAATGACAGCCTGGGGCACCCGATCGGGGATCGGGTGTTGCAAGAATCGGCCCGGCGCCTGCGCGAGCAGATGCGCGATGACGACACCGTCGCCCGCTTCGGCAGCGATGAGTTCACCATCGTCCTGGGGTCCATGGAGCGCGGCGAAGACGCCGCGCTGGTGGCAGAAAAGCTGCTCGATGCGTTCAAGGAACCCATCGAGTTCCCTGATCGCTCGCTCTATGTGACGGTGAGCATCGGCATCAGCCTCTACCCCCAGGACGGCGCCGACGTACACACTCTGGTGCGCAACGCCGACGCGGCCATGCACCAGGCCAAGGCGCACGGCCGCGACTGCTTCCAGTACTATTCGCAGGAGATGACGACCCGCGCCGTGGCCCAGTTCTCGGTGGAGACGGCCCTGCGCCAGGCCCTGGCCAAGGGGGAGTTTGTACTCCATTATCAGCCCCAGCACGATCTCGCGACCGGGGCGATCGTCGGGATCGAATCATTGATCCGCTGGCGCCACCCCCAGCAAGGGATGATCGGTGCCGAGCGGTTCATCCCGCTCGCGGAGTCCAGCGGACTCATCATCCCCATCGGCGCCTGGGTGATCCGCACCGCCGCCGTCCAATTGCATACCTGGCGCGAGCATGGGCTGCTGGCCGGCGTGACCCTGTGGATCAATCTGTCGCACCGCGAACTGCGCACCGCCAACCTGGCCGAGCGCATCGCCGCCACCCTCACCGGGGTCCATCTGGAACCCGGCGCCCTGGCAGTCGAGATCAACGACGGCAAGGCCTTGGCCGAATCCGCCTCGGCGCTCGCGAACATCCGACACCTGATCGAGCTGGGGATCGCGGTCACGATCGACGACTTCGGCACCGGCAATACCTCGCTCGCCTCACTCAAACGGCTGGCGGTGCGCGGACTCAAGATCGACGGATCAGTCGTCCACGGACTTCCGGGGGACGCGAACGACCAGGCTATAGCGCGCGCCATCATCGTCCTGGGCGAGGCGCTGGGGTTAAGGGTCGTCGCCGAATGCATCGAGACCGCCGAGCAGGCACAGTCGCTCAAGGCCGCCGGCTGCCGGATCGGTCAGGGTTACCTGTTCACCCGGGCGCTGCCGGCGAGCGAGTTCGAGGAGTATTGCCGTCGCATTGGCACCCCGCAGGAGTAATTCTGCAAATGAACCTATTTCAATCGCTGGCTCACATCAGAGGCATTCATCATGATTGGTCTAAAACCGCGATGCAATGGTCCGCAGGGGCGGCTCGGCCTTCTGTGCGTTGCACTCTCTTTGCCCTTGGCGACACCGCTCACTGCCGCCACCATCCGAGTCGATGACGACAACACGACCACTGTCCAGCAGGGTACCGTGCAGTATCCTTATAATTCGCTACAGATTGCCATCGACCAGGCTGCCAACGGCGACACCATCCAGGTGGCCCGCGGAACTTATGGTAACATAGACAACAAAAACAAGGCACTGACTCTACTCGGCGGCTATCCGGGCGCGACCGCCACGGATTATCAGGCCGGCGTGGGCGGAGACTTCGTACAGCAGAGCGCCATGCAGGGCGGCGACACGATAATCAGCGGAGGCGCTGCACAGATCGGCGTGACCCTGACCCGCAACACCCCAGACGCGGCGTTTTTTCTGATATTTGATCGCTTGACGGTCAGCGCCAGCCGCAAGGGCATCCTGTGCGACAACGCCGTCTCCTGGCCGCAGGCCAAAGATGTCACCATCAGCAATAGCATCATCGAAAACAACGGCCTGCCAGGCGATATATCCCTCGGCGCGGGCATTCTGCTATGCGGCGAGAATGCGACGATTATCAACAATCTCATTCGTAACAATCAGGGCGGACGCGGAGCCGGGTTAACGACCTTAGGCAGCGTTATGAATGTGTTGATCAAGGGCAACCGGATCGAAAACAACATCTGTTACGACGATCATGGCGGCGGCATTTATCTCGCCGGCACGGCCATTCTGGAAGATAATCTGATTAGCGGCAACCGGATTGATCTCGGTTACGGATGGGGGGGCGGGGTGCTCATCCTCGGGACCGCGAAAATGTCCCGGAACATCATCACGGACAACTATGCCCCAACCTATGGCGGCGGTGTCTTTATCGATGAGGGCGCAACCGCCGAACTGGACCATGAATTGATCTATCGCAATCGCATTGCCGTTGGCGGGTATGGCGGCGCGGGGCTAGCTGTCGACAATGGCGCCCCGGGTCCATCCCACCTCACACTCACCAACAGCACGGTGGCGGAGAATGTCTCAGACAACCGGTTCGGCGGCAGCGGTCTCTATATCGACAATGTCTCAACGGCCACCGTCAGGAACTCTGTCTTCTGGGGCAATGGCACTGATTTTTATGTGCGGACGGGAAGCAGCCTGAGTGTGACCTATTCGTTAAGCCAACAGGGTTGGAGCGGGGCCGGCAATCTGTCGCAGGATCCGCTGTTTGCCAATCCCACCACCGGCGATTTCCATTTGCGCTCGCGGGCGGGACGCTACAATCCGGCCACGGCCAGCTGGGTCATCGATGCCGAGCACAGTCCGGCCATTGACGTCGGCGACCCCAGCGCCGCCTTCGTCAACGAACCGGCACCCAACGGGGCCCGGGTCAATCTGGGCGCCTTCGGGAATACCGCACAGGCAAGCCTCAGCGATGGCACGCCGCCCACTCACCGATTGACCCTGACCAATCGCGGGGGCCCGCTCGGCAGGGTCGTCAGCACCCCGGCGGGAATCCTTTGCGGCACCACCTGCAGCGCCTTGTTCGTCGCGGGGACCCAGGTCGTCCTGACCGCCTCAGCCACGCCCGGGTCGGTCTTCACGAGCTGGGGCAATGCCTGCCAAGGACGCCAAACCGACTGCATCGTGACACTCAGCGAGGATCGTCTAGCCACGGCCACGTTCATGACACCGGGCAAAGGCGGCTGGTGGCGAGCGATGCCATGGCTGAAACAATGATTGCCCGCTAGCAGGCTGTCGGACTTAGTGATGCAACCGATTGAATGCAAAGAGTTTCATCTTTTGCGCCAAAAAGTCGTTTTCCTGTTTAATCAATCGGTTACGCCATCAAGTCCGACAGGCTGCTAGGGCGCCGCCTTGGCACACACCGGCGGCAGCAGGTCGCTCAGGCGCTGCGGCGGGAGCCCCAGGCGCGCGCCATAGATGATCCGATAGGCCAGCACCCGCTCGACATAACCGCGGGTCTCATCGAATGGGATGGCGGCAATCCACCGGTCCGCCGCCATGCACTGCGCCGGCAGCCAGCGTGCGACCCGCTGGGGTCCGGCGTTATAGGCCGCGGTGGCCAGGGCGGCATGGCCGAGGCGATCCCGCAACTGCGCCAGATAATGGCTGCCGAGCTGCACATTGAGCGCGGGGTCGAGGATGGCCGCGCGGGTCGGTGGCGGGAGCCCCAGGTCGGCGGCCACCTGCCGCGCGGTGGCCGGCATCAACTGCATGAGCCCTAAGGCCCCGACCGGTGAGGCGACGGTCGGGTTGAATACACTCTCTTGGCGGATCACCCCATAGACCCAGTCCGGCGGCAACCCGCTCGCTGCGGCCTGCGCCTGCACCTGATCCCGATAGGCCAGCGGAAAGCGCAGCTCAAGGTCATCCCAATAGCCCGTGCGAACCAGGGTATAAATGGCCTGGTCGTGCCAACGCAGCGCGTCCGCCACATAGGCCGCCGCCAGCAGGTCCGGCCGCTCCAGTGACCGGGTCAGGGTGCGCCACTCCCGGCGCATGTCCGCCTCGCGCCCGAGCAGACGCAGCAACCGGATACGCAACAGCGCAGGCGCGGCGGCCAGGCGACGGATCCGCTCGGGCTCGGCCGGGACCGGCTGCTGCTCCAAGGCATAGGGCAGTCCCAGCCGATCGGCGGCCAACAAACCCCAAAGGCTCCGCTCGGCGGCCGCCTGGGTCAGCGTGACGCGCGCCGCCGCCTCGTCGCCCAGGGCCGACTGGGCGCGCCCCAACCAGTAGAGCCAGCGGTCGCGCTTCTCGGCGCTATCCGGCATCCGCCCCACCCAGGCAGCCACCCACGACCAGTCTTCCTGGGCGATGGCCGCGCGCAACCGACGCTCCTGCGCCGCCAGGTTGTCCGCACCGGCGGACATCCCATCCCAGATGGCCAGGCCCGTCGGGTCCCCGGCGGCGGTGAGCGCCCGTCCCACCGCGGCCAGGGCCAGGTCGGCGGCCGCCGGATCCGTGGCCAACAGCGCGCGGCCGGTCCTCAGCGCGCTCGCCGCCCCCTGCGGATTGGTGCGGGCGAGCCGGGCAATCCCATCGGCGAGGATGGCCGCGGCCAAGGGATCGGCGGCGGGCGTTGGATCAGGCTCCAACACCAAGGCCGGCCGCGCCCGCACCGCCAGCCAGCGATCGAGCCGGGGGCGCTCCGCCGCCGGCAGGTCGGTTCCCAGGCGGCGCGCCAACCCGGTCTCCCCCGCCGCCAGCGCGAGGCGGATGCGCTGCCAGAGCAGCACGCTATCCAGACCGCCCTGCGCCCGCCAGGCGGCAAACACCGGATCGCAGGCCGCTGGCTGAGGGTGGCCGACGAGCCATAAGGGCTCCAGACGCACCGGCGTGAGCGCGCGCTCGGCCCGACCAGTCTCGATCAATGCGCGCAAATACAGACAGCGCCGCTCGATCGAGTCATCGTCCTCCCGATACAGACGCGCCAAATCCGCCCAGCGCCCGGCCGCGGCCAGGCGCTGCACGGCGGCGGCGCGCACCCGCTCGGCCTGGGGCGTATCCGGAAATTCGGCCAGGAAGCCCGCGAGCGTCGCGTCCGGCGCCGACTTGAGGTCGAGGTCGGCGAAGCGCAGATAGGGATAGAGCGGATCGACGCGCAGTCCCTCCAGCAGCGCAGTGAAGGCGGCCCGGTCCCCTGCCTTCAGCGCCGCCTCGGCGTTCAGGAACCCCGCGAGATCGGGCTCCTGGGCCCGCGCGGTCGCCCCGAGGAGCAACGCCAAGGCCAATAACGCAGGCTTGAGGGTTATAGCGGTACAACGCAACATCAGTACCTCTCATCCTAAAATCCACAGATGAACAGAGAGTCTAGCCGATGAAGATGGGACCTTTGTGTTCATCTTTGGATTTTGGGATCAGTCATAATGGCGTACCCGCCGCAATTGCCGTGACCGACGCGAGCCCCCCAGATGCACCCAAACCTTGAGCGACTCAGCGAGGTGCTGCGCGCGGCCGCCGGCAGCGAAATCATGCCCCGCTTCCACCACGCCAAGTCCAGCGCGAAGGCCGACGGCAGCCTGGTCACCGAAACCGACGCCGCCGCCCAGTCCAGCATCGCCGCGGCCCTGGCCCGCGCCTATCCGGGTATTCCGCTGCTTGGCGAGGAGATGAGCGAGGGCGAGCAGGCGCGCCTGCTCGGCGCCGCCGACCAGGCCGTGTGGGTCCTGGACCCCGTGGATGGCACCAGCAATTATGCCGGCGGCTACCCCGGGTTCGCCGTCTCGCTGGCCCTGCTCGAGGGCGGCCAGGTGGTCCAGGGGGCCGTCCTGGACCCGGTGCGCGACGAGTGCTTCTGCGCCATCCGCGGCGGCGGTGCCTGGTGCAACGGCGCGCCGATCGCCCCCTTCGCCCCCGGCCCCAGCCTCGGCGACTGCCTGGCAATGGTCGACTTCAAACGGCTGCCCCCCGCGCGCATCGCGGCCCTGTTCCGCCCCGGGGGCTTTCGCTCGCAGCGCAACCTGGGGGCCTCGGCCCTGGAGTGGTGCTGGCTCGCCGCCGGGCGCTTCCAACTCTATCTGCACGGCGGGCAGAAGCTGTGGGACTACGCCGCCGGCCAACTGATTGCCGTCGAGGCCGGGGCCGCCTACCGCGGCTACCGGCCCTATGGCACCGCGGCGGCGGCTGGGATCGACCTGGAACCGCGACTCCAGGTGGCCGCGGCGACCCCCGAGCTGCTCGAACAATGGCTCGCCTTCATCGAACTGCCGTTCACGCGACCTTGAGTCGCGGCCTGGGGCCGCCCCTACGCGCGTAGGAGCGGCCCCCGGCCGCGACGGATTGCCGCGATGTCCAATGGCCGCAAATCCGCTCATCCCAAGAGAGATCCAATGACCGAAGACACCAGCGAACACGACATGACGCTCGGCAGCGGCATCGCCGCCTTCGAATCCAAGCAATTCTCCCGTGCCGTCGGGCTGCTCGGCCCCCTGGCCGCGGCCGGCGAGCCGCAGGCCCAGTACCGCATCGCCATCATGGCCCAGAACGGACTCGGCATGACGCGCAACCCCGCACTCGCCTACCGCGCCATGCAGGCCGCCGCGGTGGCCGGCCTGGGGCTCGCCCAACATGGACTCGGCTATATGTACCTGACTGGCGAATGCACCGCGCAAGACCCGGCACGCGCCGCCAAGTGCTTCCGCCTGGCCGCCGACCAGGGCCTGGCCGGTGCCCAAGCGGCGCTGGCCGAGCTCTATGAGGAAGGCCGCGGGGTCCCCCAGGACAGCACGGAGGCCGCGCGTTGGCGCAGTCTGGCCGGACTGGATTGAGCCCCGCCAGTCGGTCAGCCCCCGCGACCGGCGCCCTTAATCACAGAAAGAGAGTTTTGCGGCCTAACTGCCCTTCTTAGGTTTATAAGGGTCCTGGTGGCTCGCAATCCACTGAACACCCAGGGCCGCGGCGTCGAGCGGCGGGGCATAGAGATAACCCTGAACATAAGGACACCCCAGGCGCAGGAGCTCCAACGCCTGGCACGGCCGCTCCACTCCCTCCGCGACCGTCTCCAGGTTCAGCATCGCGCCGATGGCGACGATGGCACGGGTGAGCGGCGCGTCCCCGTGGCCCGCGCCGAGGTGGTCGACGAATGACTTGTCGAGTTTGAGGATATCCATGGGAAAGCGGTGCAGATAGGCGAGCGAGGAATAGCCGACCCCGAAATCGTCGATGGCCAGGCGCACGCCCTGCGCCTTGAGCGCGGTCAACTGGCTGAGCGCCTGCGCGGTCCCCTGCATCAGGGTACTCTCGGTAATCTCCAGGACCAGCGACTGGGGGTCCAGTCCGGAGCGCTCCAGCGCGTCCGCCACATCCTGGACCAGATCGGACTGCTGAAACTGACGCACCGAGATATTCACGGCCACGTGCCAAGCCATCCCGGCCGGCAACAGGTCCTGCCAGACCCGGGCCTGACCACACGCCTGGTTGAGGGCCCAGCGTCCGAGTAACACCATCAGTTCGCCCTTTTCCTCCGCCAGCGGGATGAAGACCTCGGGGGGTAGCAGACCGCGGCGCGGGTGCTGCCAGCGCACCAGGGCCTCGACGCCGGCCAGGGTATTGGTGGGCAGGTGGATGATCGGCTGGTAATAGACCAGGAACTCACCGCACTCCAGAGCGTGGCGCAGGTCCAGTTCCAGATCGATCCGCTCCCGGGCCGCCGCCTGCATCGCCGGCTCAAACTGGGCATACCCCTGCTTGCCGCTGTGCTTGACCCAATACATGGCCAGATCCGCCTTGCCGAGCAGGGTATCGACCCCGTCGGTCGGGACGCTCTGGGCGATCCCGATACTCGCCCTGACCGGGACCTCCCGCCCCCCCAGCGCGATGGGCTCCGCCAAGCGGGCGGCAATGCGCTCGGCCAGCGCACCCGCCGCGGCGGGCGGCAACGGCTCCTCGACCAGGATCGCCAACTCGTCGCCACCCAGGCGGGCGACCGTGTCCGATTCGCGCGCACACTGGTGCAGGCGCTCGGCCACCACCTGCAACAGGGTGTCGCCGGCGGCGTGACCCAGGCTGTCGTTGACCGCCTTGAAGTCGTCCAGGTCCAGATAGAGCAGGGTGAGGCTCCCCTGGGAGCGCGCGGCCCGGATCAGCGCATGCTCCACCCGGTCGCGGAACAGGGTGCGATTGGCCAACCCGGTCAAGGGGTCTTGAAAGGCGAGTTGCCGCAGCCGCTGCTCAAGTCGGCGCCGTTCGGTGATGTCGCGGCTGTTCAACACCACGCCACCCACCGTGGGGTCCGCGGTCAGATTGGTGGCCAGGGTCTCGATGTCACGCCAACTGCCGTCGGCATGCCGCAACCGCCACTCGGTGGACGCGGTCACCGCCTGACTGGCGAGTACCCGCCGCAGAAAGTCGGCGGCGTGGCGCCGATCCTCGGGGTGGAGCAGGTCGAGCAGGTCGGTGTCGGTCAAGGCCGCCGGCGCCAGGCCCAACACCCGCTGGGCGGCGGCACTCACGAAGCGGATGTGCCGGTCCGGCCCCATCAGGCTGATCACGTCGGACGAATGGCGCACCAGTGCAGCAAAGCGCGCCTGCGTCGCCCGGGTCGCCTGCGCGGCCCGCAGCCGCGCGATCTCCCGCGCCGCGACGGCCTGCCGGACCATCACCAGGACGGTCAGCACCGCCGCCGCGAGGATCAGCCCGCCCAGGGCGTCCCCCCAATGCACGTAAGGGACCTCGGGCACCAGTCCAAAGGCGACGAGCAGCAGCAAGGCGTAGGCGCCGGCGACCGACAGATAGGGCAAGAGACCGGCACCCCAGTCGGACGGACCGTCCACACTCGGCACACCCGCGGCAGCGATCCGGTACTCCAGATAGGGACCCACCATCATCAGACAATAGGCGAGGGCATAGAGCGCATCCGTCAGCCCCCCAGTGGCATAGCTGCCGGCCAGGACCTGGTAGGCGAATCGGGTATCGGCCAGGAACAGGCAGACCAGACCGGCCACCAGCCAAGCGAGCGGCGCACCGCTGCGCCCCCGGCGGCGCTTGAGCACCAGTGCAGCCGCGGCAACCAGCAGCGCCGTATCGCCCAGCGGCGGGGCCTGGGTCAGCAGCAGTTGCAGCGTGCTGTTGTAGTGGACCTGGGCCATCGGCCGCAGCAGAAAATACCAGACCATGACCCCGACCCCGATCATGACCACGCAGACATCGAGCCAAAACTGGACCCGCTCGCTGCGGCTCTCCAGCGGTCGGATGAAACACAGCAACCCCGCCAGCACCAGCGGGATAAAACTCAGATAGCCGAGATCCGCGGGCGAGGGAAAGGGATTGACCCCGAGCAGGACCTCGTAACCAAACCAGCCAAGGTTGCCGAGCCAATACGCGAGAGCGCCCAGGGCGAGCAGCCGCCAACCGAGCCGCGTGCGGCGGTTGAGCCCCGCGGATCGGGAGGCCCGCCAGGTGAGACCGAAGAGCGAGACCGAGAGCACCAGGTCGGCCAGGTCGGCGAGGAGTGCCACCCGCGCCTCGCCCCCCCAGTGAAACGGCACCCAGAGCAGATAGCAGGCCAACAGGGCAAAATTGACCGCCAACACCCAGGTGCCGGGGTCATCCAAGACCGGGACGGTCCCGGGCAGTCGTCCGGGGGCAGTACCCGCCGGGGCGCAAATCGCAGACGGATCGGACATCGTTCGGTCACTCAATCCAATGGCAACCAGGGTCGGTAAAAGGGCCAGATTCCCGCACCGTTGTCAAGCAGCGCTCATTTTTATCACCGAATCACCTACTGAGGGCTTCCCGACGGTGCCGCCGCGCGTTACCTTGCCGTACCCAGAACCTAGCGGCCCGACTCCGGTGCTAGACACACGGACCTTCAGGTGACAAGCCATGGCAAAAAAACCGACCACATCCGATAAGAACGCCACTGCGGCCCGCCGCGAGACCGGATCGAGCACGGCCACGCCGCCGCCCGCCACGACCACCCCGGCGGTGCCAAGTGTAACATTGCCGCCCGCGGCGCCGGTCGCGGCGGCGACCCAGCCCCCGAGCGGGACACCCGCCCCCAAGCCGACGCCGCCCGCGACGCGCGCCCCCGCAAGCGTGAGCGTGAAGACGAAACCCACGCGGGGCGAGACACCAAGCGCAAAGACCGCGCCCGGCGAGCCCCCACCGCCAGCGACGCCAGCCGCGCCGGCGACGGCCGCGGCGCCGACGCCACCCGCGGCACCCCCGGTCGCCACGCGTGCGCCCGACCCCGCTGCACCAGTCGCGAAGCCAGTGCCGGCGAGCGCCGAACCGGCGAGCCCACCGGTCGCGGAGCCGTTCGCCGAACCGCTTGTCGAACCGGGGGCAGTCGCGGTCGCCACGGCGGCCGCGCCGACACCCGGGGCCCAGCCCCAGTCCGGCTACCAGCCGGAGCCCGACCCGCACCCGGCGCCGCCGCCGGTCTACCACGAGCCGCGACCGAGTTTGTACATCGTCCACATCACCCCGGAGATGGCACCGGTGGCGAAGGTCGGCGGTCTGGCGGATGTCGTCTTCGGCATCAGCCGCGAGCACGCCATCCGCGGCAACCATGTCGAAATCATCCTGCCGAAATATGCCAACCTGCGCTACGACCATATCTTTGAGCTGCACGAGGTCTATCGCGACCTGTGGGTACCCTGGTATACGGGCGCCATCCATTGCACCGTCTTCTTCGGCTTCGTCCACGACCGCAAGTGCTTCTTTATCGAGCCGCACTCCCAGGAAAACTTCTTCAACCGCGGCAGCATCTACGGCTTTGCGGACGATGTGCTGCGCTTTGCCTTCTTCTCCCGCGCCGCGATCGAGTTTCTGTGGAAGGCCGGCAAGCACCCGGACATCATTCACTGTCACGACTGGCAGACCGCGTTGGTCCCCGTGTTCCTGTACGAGATCTATCAACAGCTCGGCATGACCCACCCGCGGGCCTGTCTGACCATTCACAATTTCATGCATCAGGGTCAGACCGGGGCGGAACTGCTGCGCGCCACCGGACTGAATCAACCGGAGCGCTTCTTCGACTATCTGCGCATGGGCGACAACCAGCATAAGGGCGCGCTGAATCTGCTCAAAGCCGGCATCGTCTATTCCAACTTCATCACCACCGTCTCGCAGCGCTATTCCTTCGAGACCAAGGACCAGGGCCAGGGCTTCGGTCTGGAGCCGACCCTGCATACCCATCACATGAAATATGGCGGGGTGCTCAACGGGATCGACTATGACGTCTGGAACCCCGAGGTGGATACCGCGATCCCGGTGCGCTATGGCGTCGATCATATCGACGGCAAATATGACAACAAACGCGCACTGCGTCACCGGCTGATGCTGGCGGACAACGACAAGCCCATCGTCTCATTCATCGGCCGACTCGATCCGCAGAAGGGCCTGGAATTGGTGCGGCATGCCATCTTCTATGCCCTGGAGCGCGGCAGCCAGTTCGTCCTGCTCGGCGCCAGCCCGGACCAATCCATCAACAACGATTTCTGGGCGCTCAAGCGCATGCTCAACGACAGCCCCGACTGTCACCTGGAGATCGGTTTCGACGAGGACCTGGCCCACCTGATCTATGCCGGGGCGGACATCATGCTGGTGCCGAGCCAATTCGAGCCCTGCGGCCTGA
The DNA here is from genome assembly GCF_903946935.1 of uncultured Thiodictyon sp. Taxonomy (GTDB): domain Bacteria; phylum Pseudomonadota; class Gammaproteobacteria; order Chromatiales; family Chromatiaceae; genus Thiodictyon. The sequence continues at coordinate 7,308 of NZ_CAJAXH010000285.1, read as the reverse complement.
CCCAGCTCATTGCGCTGCGTTATGGCACGGTGCCGGTGGTACGCACCGTCGGCGGCCTGGCCGATACGGTCTTCGACAAAGACCACTCCGACCGACCGCTCGATCAGCGCAACGGCTACCGTTTCGATCACTACGACCGTCCGGGACTGGAATCCGCCCTGGGGCGCGCCATCGACTGCTATTACCAATACCCGGAGCACTTCCGTGAGCTGATGAAAAACGGCATGCGCGCCGATTACTCCTGGAACCACCCGGGCCAGGACTATCTGAACATCTACGACTTCATCCGGGCACGCTAATGAAGATTTACAACCTGTTCCCCCTGCTCGCCGGCCCCTTCGACACCTGGGAACCGCACCTGGCACGCGCCGCGGCCATGGGCTTCGACTGGGTGTTCGTCAATCCCATCCAGCAACTCGGACACTCCGGCAGTCTCTATTCCATCGCCGACTATTTCGCCATCAACCAGGCGCTGCTGCGCCCCGGCTCCAAACTTAGCCCGGACGATCAGGTGCGGGCCATGGCCAAGACTGCCGCTGGGCTCGGTCAATCGCTGATGATCGACCTGGTCATCAATCACTGCGCCGAGGACAACCTGCTGGTCCGAACCCACCCGACCTGGTTCATGCACGAACACGGCCGGGTCGCCCATCCATTCTGTATCGAGGAGAACGGAATCAAGGTCGTCTGGCGCGACCTGGCCCAATTCGACCACCAGCAGGCACTGAAACGCCCGGATGACCCCAACGGCCTGCTCGCCTATTATGTGCGCATCGTCAAGCACCTGATCGGGCTCGGCTTCCGCGGTTTTCGCTGCGACGCGGCCTATCAACTCCCCACTGAGATCTGGCGCCAACTCATCACGCGGATCCGCCGTGACCATCCCGACACCGTCTTTGTCGCCGAGACCTTGGGGTGTACCCCGGCGCAGACCCGCGACACCGCCTCGGCCGGCTTTGACGCCATCTTCAACAGCGCCAAATGGTGGGACTTCCACGGCGACTGGCTGCTGGAGCAATACGAGGCCACGCGCCACATCGCCCCCTCCATCGGCTTCCCGGAGAGCCACGACACGCGGCGCATGTTCGAGGAATTCGAGGGCAATGCCGACGCCCTGCGCCAGCGCTATCTCTTCACCGCACTGTTCGCCACCGGCATCATGATCCCGATGGGCTTTGAATACGGTTTCCGCAAGCGACTCGACGTGGTCACCACCGTCCCCGCAGACTGGGAACAGGCCAATGTCGATCTGACCGAATTCATCACCCAGGTCAACGCCATCAAGGATCGGACGCCCACCCTCTGTGGCGAAGGCCGCATCGATCGCCTGGAGTGGCCGGACCCCTCCATCCTGGTCCTGCGTAAACACGCGATCAATGGCTCGGGCCAGGTCCTGCTGATACTGAACAAGGACCCGTGGAATCGCCAGCGGTTCTATACCGATGACCTCTACCGCCTGATTCAGTCCCCCGGTCCGCTGCTGGACCTCTCCCCGGACTGGCCGATGCAAGACCTGCCGACCCCATTTGAATTTTGGCTCGGCCCCGGCATGGCCCGCGTACTGGTCGCCACCGCGCCGCCTTGAGCGATAGGCCACACGTATACAATCGAGCCTGGTCGGACGATGCCGGACCGATTGTGCGGCCGGGTCGGCCGGGTCGGCCGGCCTTGGTCGCCTTTTTCGCACACTTAAGTTTTTGGTCTGAACGCGAGAAAAAAATGCACAACAGCGCTTGTCCGCGTATTCAGGAATACGTTAACCTACGGCCGTTTAATACCCTGCGTTTCGACGTCGCAGCGCGCTATTTCGCGGTCGCTCGGTCTGCGTCCGAGATCGTCGCGCTTCTGAATGAAAAAACAGTCTTGGAAAACGACATTTTTGTTCTTGGCGGCGGCTCAAACGTTCTTTTCTCAACGGACTTCAATGGTATTGTCATTAAAATTGAGATCCCCGGTAAGACGGTCATATTTGAGGATGACGATTATGTAGAACTCGCGATCGGCGCGGGCGAAGACTGGCCTTCTGTCGTTGAGTTCGTCGTGTCAAAAGGATGGGGCGGAATCGAAAATCTTGCCATGGTTCCCGGGACCGCCGGCGCCGCCCCGGTCAATAATATTGCCTGTTATGGGCACAATTTACATGAGAGCCTGGTGTGGGTGGAATCGCTCGATTTGAATAGCGGCACGATCACTCGCCTAGCTGTCGACGAGTGCGCTTTTGGTTACCGCACCAGCATCTTCAAAAAGGAGCTCCGCGGACGCCATATTGTCGTCCGGATCTGTCTGCGTTTGCGTAAGAACCCGATCCTGAATACCAGTTATACCTCAAGATACGAGTCCGTTTACGGCGAAATGGCTAGCCTCGGCCCGCCCCCTTATGGGGTGCAAGACGTGTTTCGCGCGATTGTCAATATCCGGAAACGAAAGTTGCCGGACGTTGCCACCGTGGGCACGGTCGGGAGTGTCTTTATGAATCCCGTGATTACCGCACAACAACTAAAAGACATCAGGGTCAAATGCCCCGACATACACTATTATCCAGCAGAGCACCTCATCTACGGCGATAATTCCAATCGCGACGATACGGCAACTGGACGGGTCAAGATACCCGCCGCCTGGCTCATCGAGGATATGGGATTGGCCGATAAAAAGATCGGCCAATGCGGCATCTGGAAAACTCAGCCGCTGAATATTGTGAACTATGGCGGTGCAACGCCGGGAGAATATCTCGAGTTTCTGAAAATGGTCAGAGATGAGGTCTACGAGCGGTATGCCGTCACCCTCGATCCCGAGGTGGTCATCATCTGAGAGGGTACGGGGGCAGGTGGAGGTCGCGACCTCAGCCGGCCGGCGCCCCATCCACATTGCGCTGTAACCACAACTCCAGCAAGGCCAGGTGCCAGAGTTTATTTCCCTGGATACGGGTATGGTGCATATCCGGGGCGGCCAGCAGCCTATCCAAGTACTCTTGGCCGTAGAGCCCACGCTCGCGACTGGCACTGGAGGTCAGCGTATCGCGCATCAGGTCCAGAAAGGCTCCGCGCACATATTTGAGCGCCGGCATGGGGAAATAGCCCTTGGGTCGGTCGATCACCGCGTCCGGCAACAGGCCGCGCGCCATGGCCTTCAGGGGGTATTTGCCGCCCTCGCGCAGCTTGAGCTCCGGCGGGCAGCGCGCGGCCAGTTCGACCAGTTCGTGGTCGAGGAAGGGCACCCGCGCCTCCAGGCCCCAGGCCATGGTCATGTTGTCCACCCGCTTCACCGGATCGTCGACGATCAGTGTGGTGACATCCAGTCGCAGGATGGCGTCCATCAACGCGTCCGCCCCCGGCGCCTCCAGCAGCCCCGCAAGCAGCGCCGAGGTGTGGTCCGGCCCCGCATAGGCCGGCCCGATCATCCGCAGATACTCCGCGTGGTCGCGGTCGAAATAGTGCTTGGCCAGGCGCTCCACACGCGAACCGAACGCCTCGGCCTGGATGCGCGGATACCAGAAATAGCCGCCGAAGACCTCGTCCGCCCCCTGGCCCGACTGGACCACCTTGATCTCGCGTGAGACCTGTTCGGCCAGTAGATAAAAGGCCACCGCGTCCTGGCCGAACATGGGCTCGGTCATGGCGTCGATCGCCTCCGGCAACCGTTGCAGGACCTGTGCGTTGGGGACCTGGAATTTGCAATGGCGGGTGCCGTAGCGCTCCACCACCTGATCCGAGTATTCAAACTCGCTGCCCGACTCCTCCGGGGTATCGTCGAAGCCGACCGAAAAGGTGCGCAGGTCCTTGACCCCCGACTCGGCCAGCAGCGCGACCAACAGGCTGGAGTCGAGCCCCCCCGAGAGCAGCACCCCCACCGGCACGTCCGCCACCTCGCCGTGCTGCTGCACCGCTTGACGCAGCCCCTCATGGATGGCGGCGAGCCAGTCGCCCTCGCTACGGGGCACGTCCGGGCGGGTGGCGTCCAACGCCCAGTAGCACTGCTCGACCTGCCCGCCGTCCGCGTCGATCCGCAGCCAGTGGGCCGGCGGGAGCTTACGCACCCCCGCCAGGATGGTGCGCGGCGCCGGCACCACTGCGTGCAGGGTAAAGAGATGGTGCAGCGCCACCGGGTCGATGCGGGTGTCCACGCCGCCCGCCGCCAGCAGGGCCTGGGTGGTCGAGGCGAAGCGGAAACCCTCCGCCTGCCTGGACCAATACAGCGGCTTGATGCCGAAACGGTCGCGGGCCAGGAACAGCACCCGTTGATTGGCGTCCCAGAGCGCGAAGGCGAACATACCGCGCAGGCGTTGCGGGCAGTCCGTGCCCCAGGCGTGCCAGGCCTTCAGGATGACCTCGGTGTCGCCGTCGGAGAAGAAGCGGTAGCCCTTGGCCTCCAGTTCTGCCCGCAAGGCGCGATAGTTATAGATGGTCCCGTTGAAGACCAGGGCGAGCCCCAGCTCCGCATCCACCATAGGCTGATTGGAGCGCACCGACAGATCGATGATGGCGAGCCGCCGGTGGCCGAACCCCAGGGCGCCGTCGCTATAGCTGCCGCCATGGTCCGGCCCGCGACGGGCGAGCGCCGCCATCATGGAGTGGACCGCCGTCAGGTCCGCCGGGGCGCCGTCGAGGCGCAATTCACCACAGATACCGCACATAGGATTGCGCTCCCGAAACCGCAGGGTCTCACCGACCGGCAGGCAGGGTGAGTGTCCGCAAATAAAACAATAGATGGAGTCCGGAGCCCCCCCGCACCAGACCGCGCAGGCGCCCCGCCTGTGACCTGATCCTGCGCCGTCCGGCCGCGACGCTCACGGCACGCAGATGGTCCCACGGGCAGGCCCCAGGTTGCAAAGGCCCGGCGCCGACCCTAAATCCCCGGCACGCCGCGACGGCCCCCCCCGGGGGCCGCTCGCATCAGGACCCTGGGGACCGAGGACGACCCTCGCCCCCGCCGCCACCCCAACCCCCGGAGAGCCCCAACCATGGCCCACCAACTGCCCGCCCTGCCCTATGAGAAGGACGCACTCGCACCCGTGATCTCGGCCGAGACCATCGAGTATCACTACGGCAAGCATCACCAGACCTATGTGACCAACCTCAACAACCTGATCCCGGGGACCGAGTTCGAGCACCTGTCGCTGGAGGAGATCGTCCTCAAGTCCAGCGGCGGGGTCTTCAACAACGCCGCCCAGGTGTGGAATCACAGCTTCTACTGGAACTGCCTGAGCCCCACCGGCGGCGGCGCCCCCACCGGCGCCCTGGCGGACGCCATCAACGCCAAGTTCGGCTCATTCGACGAGTTCAAGAAGGCCTTCAGCCAGTCTGCCGTGACCAACTTCGGCTCCGGCTGGACCTGGCTGGTGAAGAACGCCGACGGCTCGCTCGAGATCTTCAATACCGCCAACGCCGGCTGCCCCCTCACCTCCGGCAAACACCCCCTGCTGACGGTCGACGTGTGGGAGCACGCCTATTACATCGACTATCGCAACGCCCGGCCAAAGTATCTGGAAACCATCTGGGAGAAGATCGACTGGGCCTTCGTGGCGGCCAATTACGCCGGTTGATTCGATGTCCCGCGCCAACCTCGACCTCCAGCAGGAGCCGCCCCGCTCCAGCCGAAAACTGTGGCGGTCGAGTCTATCGTGAAACCGCAGTAGCGGTTTCACGATTGGTAAAGAGCCAGGGTCTCTCGCTACCAAGCTCCGCTCGGTAGCGGACGTCCTGGAAGGCCCGCTTTCAGTGGCCTGTCATCGGCGCTGTCCCTCATTCGGTCACGCGAACCGGGCCGTTGGTTCGGCCACGATGCGCGCGACAGGGACACCACGCCGGGTAATAACGATTTCCTCGCCGGCCTCCACTTGAGCCAGCACGGCAGACCAACGGGACTTCGCGGCCGCCACGGTCAGCGTTTGCATCAGCACCTCCAGATGAGTGAGTCATCTGACTCTATCATGGAAGTCCGATTTCCGGGCACGCCAGCGCGCCCCGGCTTCTTGGGCCTTGATCATCATTCCGGCCAGGCCATCGGTCCGCACAGCGGACCCTACGGCTTGCGCCGCGCCCTTAGGGTCCCCTGCGCGGTATAGTGGAGCGAAAGCGAGCATGCAAACACGCGGCATCGTCCAGATCATCGCCGCCGCGGACGGCGCTGATATCGCAGAGGCCATCCGCGCCCAGCTGTCGGGGGTGGCGTCAGTCGCCGCCGGCACTATGGCGACCACCCTGCCGCTGCCCCACGAGAACGCCGTCCTGGTCTTCGTCCTGACCGACCAGGCCGTGGCGGACCCGGCCGTCGGCGCCTATGCCGCCCTGGCCGCCGGGAGCCGCTTCGCCATCCTGCCCGTGGTCCCCACCCGCACCGGTTTCGACTTCCGCACCCTGACCGGAGCGCTCGCCTTTCTCGGCACGCTCAACGCCGTCGGCTGGGACGAGGGCGCGACCCCGGGGGACGCGGTCATCACCGCGATCCGCCGCCACCTGGGGCTGGAACCCTTCCAGCGCGACTGTCGGCTCTTCGTCTCCTATCGGCGCAGCGATGGCACCGCAGCGGCCGAGGCGATCTATCGGCACTTGCGCGTCAGGGGATTCGACGCCTTCATGGATACCAAGGATGAGGCCATCGAGCCGGGCGAGGCGTTCCAGACGCGTATCCACGAGGTGATATTGGAGAAGGACTTCCTGCTCTTGGTCGACTCCCCGGACGCGGCCGACTCCGAATGGGTGCGGGAGGAGGTGAGCGGCACCATGAACAACCGCGTCGCCATCCTCGTGGTACGGGTGGGCGGCAGCGAGGGCTTCCCCCAAACCCGGGACCTGCCCGCCCTGGACTGGGGGCCGGACCAGGAGTCGTGCCTGTTCGAGCTGGAACGCGCCGTGCGCTCCCGGCTCGCCGTCCGGCGCTCCTTTGACCGGCGGCTGCAACAGACCGTGGAGACACTCAAACGCCTGCTGCCCGCAGCGACCACCGCGCAAGGACACCGCCGGCTGCTGCTCAAGGTCGGCAAGGGCCGGTCGGCCAACCGTTGCCTCTTGGAGTTCGAGGATGCACCTTACAATCTGGCCCGCATCCACCGGCTCGCGCTCGGGCGCCGGAAGGTCGCCAAACACAAACGCCCGGGACATGCGGTGCTGGTCCACCGCGGTCGCCGCCTGAGCGCCGAAGAACAAGCAGCGGTCGATTGGGCACGCCGCGACCCCTCTGTGCCAATGTAGGTGAGACAGCACCCCCCGGTTAAATTACTGTAGGGCGGTCTGAAGGAGATCACCGATGGCAACGCATGTGAAACACGTTCTGGTCGACGCGCTGGGGGAGGAAACGCAGGGAGCCCGTAGG
>NZ_CAJAXH010000284.1 GCF_903946935.1 uncultured Thiodictyon sp. | reverse complement strand
CTCACGAAGGTTCACGCACGGGGCCTCGGACAGTAAGGGGACCGACGTGCTTTATACCCGGGCCACCTGGCGTTGTCCAGTGTTGCGGACAACCGCCGGTTGCAACAGAGAGTCCTGGCTAGAACGGTTCCGCCCTGAAGACCAGCCGCCTTGAGTCGCCGATCCCTCTCTTGTCTGCGACGCTGTACCCGGATTCCGCTACCGCTCCATCCGGGCTACTGGGAGGTGCTGCTAATCGTCACTTATGTCAGCATAGGCCCATAACTTGCCAATGAGTCGTCATATCAGGCGAATTATGAACATCACAGCACAGTTGACTGACGACGCCATCCTGCGTGAGCTGGGCGCGCGCCTGGCGGCGACTCGGCTGGCGCAGAACCTGACCCAGGCGGCGGTGGCGGAGCAGGCAGGGGTGTCCAAACGCACCCTGGAGCGGCTCGAGTCCGGCGAGGTGGCAACCCAGTTGTCCGGCTTCCTGCGGGTCTGCCGCGCGCTGGGCCTGGCCGAGCGGCTCGAACTCCTGGTCCCGGCACCGACGCCCAGTCCGATGGCTCAGTTGAAGCTCGAGGGGCGGCGGCGCCAGCGGGCCTCGGGCAAGCCGACCGCGGCGCGTGAGACGGGCGCCTGGACCTGGGGGAAGTCCAAGTGATTGCGCAGGTCCGGCGTTGGGGGCGGGCTATCGGGGAGGCCACGGCAGCGTGCGCGGTCGCGTCGCGGCTGAAACCGCTCCCACCGGGTCCCACGGTGCTTGCGGCCGGAATGATGATCAAGGCCGGCAGGCGTGTAGAATGTGCAGAATGAACAAGGTTCCCGATCTGCATACCCATTCGACCGCCTCGGATGGCACCCTGGCCCCGGCGGCGGTGGTCCACCGGGCGGCCGCCGCCGGGGTCCCGCTGCTGGCGCTGACCGATCACGACACCATCGACGGGCTGGCCGAGGCGGCCGAGGCCGCCCGCGCCTGCGCGCTGGGCTTCGTCCCCGGGGTGGAGATCTCGGTCACCTGGGCGGCGCGGACCATCCATATCGTCGGGCTCGGGGTGGACCCCGCCCATCCGGTGCTGAATGAGGGGCTCGCCAGGCTCCAGACCTTTCGCGCCTGGCGCGCGCAGGAGATGGGCCGGCGCCTCGCCAAGGAGGGGATCGAAGGGGCCTATGAAGGCGCGCGGGCGCTCTCCGGCGGCCAGTTGATTGGGCGGACCCATTTTGCCCGTTTCCTGGTGGAGCGGCGCGTGGCGGCCACCGAGCGCGATGTGTTCAAGCATTTTCTGGTGGCGCGCAAGCCCGGACACGTGGCCGGTGACTGGGCGAGCCTGGAGCAGGCGGTGGGCTGGATTCGCGCGAGCGGCGGCCAGGCGGTCATCGCCCACCCGGCGCGCTATAAGCTCACGCGCACCAAGCTGATGATACTCGTCGGCACCTTTCGGGAGGTGGGCGGCGTGGGTATCGAGGTGGTGTGCGGCAGCCACGCCCGGGACGAGGCCTTTAACTTTGCGCGCCATGCGCGCGAACAGCGGCTGCTGGCGTCGGCCGGCTCGGATTTTCACGGACCCCAATTGGTCCTGTCGAGCCAGCCCTGGATCGACCTGGGCCGGCTCGCCGCGCTGCCCGACGGGTGCGTGCCCATCTGGCACGACTGGCCGGCGGCGGCGGGTTTGGAGGGGACGGGAGCGCCCGACCCCGCGCGGGCAGCGGTTGCCTGATTATCCGACCTCAGTTTGGGTTATTCTAGGGACTCAGAACCTTGTCTTCTCTTGAATCGTTGCATCGGTCGCGTCAGTCATGGCCCAGTTTTTCCAGATTCATCCAGTCAACCCGCAACCGCGCCTGATCCGGCGCTGCGTCGAGATCCTGCTCGCGGGCGGCATCATCGTCTACCCGACCGACTCCTCCTACGCACTGGGCTGCCAGCTCGGTGAGAAGGACGCGATGGAGCGCATCCGCCGCATCCGACAGTTGGACGACAAGCACGATTTCACCCTGATGTGCCGTGACCTGTCGGAGATCACCTCCTACGCCAAGATCGACAACCTGGCCTTCCGGCTGCTGAAGTCGCTCACCCCGGGGCCCTATACCTTTGTCCACGAGGCCACCAAGCTGGTGCCGCGCCGGATGCTCAATCCCAAGCGCAAGGCGATCGGTATCCGGGTGCCGGACAACGAGATTTGCCGCGCCCTGCTCCAGGAGTTGGATCAGCCGATCCTGAGCACCACCCTGATCATGCCCGGGGACGAGCACCCGCTCACGGACCCCGAGGAGATGCGCGACCTCTTGGACAAACTGGTGGACCTGGTCATCGACGGCGGCTTCTGCGGGCTCGACCCCACCACGGTGGTCGATATGATCGCCGAGCCGCCCGCGGTGATCCGGGTCGGCAAGGGCGATGCCTCGCAGTTTGAGCAATGACGAAGAGCGCGACTGTCTCACGCCAAGGCGCCAAGCTCGCCAAGAAATACAGCAAGATAGGTCAGGCGTTCAGATCGCCTGGTGGGTGAATGACGCAGTGCCGATCACACAGTGAAAACCCTTGGCGAGCTTGGCGCCTTGGCGTGATCACTGCCCTTTCCACGATGAACCCTGCGGCCGGGCGCCGCGCCCGTATAATGCCCCCATGAACGCACTGAACCAGATCCAGTTACTCGCCATCCTCGTGCTGCCGGTGGTGCTCGCCATCACCGTCCACGAGGCCGCCCACGGCTGGGTGGCCAACCGCCTGGGCGACCGCACCGCCCTGATGCTCGGGCGGGTCACCTTCAACCCCTTGCGGCACATCGACCCCATCGGCACCGTCGTGGTGCCGGCCGTCTCCTTTCTGCTGACCGGGTTCCTGTTCGGCTGGGCCAAGCCGGTGCCGGTGAACCCCAACCAGTTGCGCAACCCGCGCCGCGACATGGCCCTGGTGGCGCTGGCCGGACCGGGTGTGAATCTGCTGATGGCGCTACTCTGGGGGCTGCTGATCAAGGCCGGGGTGCTGCTGTGGGAGGTCAGCCCCTGGGTGTCTCTGCCGCTCGTGTACATGGGCGCGGCCGGGGTGCTGATCAACGTGTTTCTCATGGCGCTCAACCTGGTGCCGCTGTTGCCCCTGGACGGCGGGCGGGTGCTCAATTCACTGTTGCCGCGCCAGTGGTCCTACTATTTTTCGCGGCTCGAACCCTTCGGGCTGGTGCTCTTGATGCTGCTACTGGTGAGTGGGTTGTTGAGCCCGCTGCTCCTGCCCGTGGTAAGCGGCATCATCGGCCTGCTGCCGGGCGCCAATATCGTCCACGAGTTGTTTCATCTCTGAACCGAGGCCATTGCATTGACTTCCGTCTCCGCCCAGCATGCCCGCGTACTCTCCGGTATGCGCCCCACCGGCCGGCTCCATCTGGGCCACTATCACGGGGTACTCAAGAACTGGCTGGAACTCCAGCACGAGTTCGAGTGCTTCTTTTTCGTCGCCGACTGGCACGCGCTGACCACCCATTACGAGGACCCGAGCCTGATCCCGGACAGCATCCGCGAGATGCTGATCGACTGGCTGGCGGCGGGCATCAACCCGGGTTCGGCCACCCTGTTCATCCAGTCGCGGGTGCCGGAGCACGCCGAACTGCACCTGCTCCTGTCCATGATCACCCCGGTCGGCTGGCTGGAGCGGGTGCCGACCTATAAGGATCAGCAGGAGCGGCTTAAGGAGAAGGACCTCGCCACCTACGGATTCCTGGGTTATCCCCTGCTCCAGTCGGCGGACATCCTGATCTACAAGGCCGGCCGGGTGCCGGTGGGGGAGGATCAGGTGGCCCATGTGGAGCTGACGCGGGAAATCGCTCGGCGCTTCAATCACATCTATGGCCGCGAGCCGGACTTCGAGACCAAGGCCGAAGAGGCCAAGCGCAAGATGGGCAAGAAGAGCGCCAAGCAGTTCGACGAGTTGCGCCGCGCCTATCAGGAGCGGGGCGACGGTGAGGCCCTGGCGGTGGCGCGCGCCATGCTGGACGGTCAGGCCAACCTCACGGTGGCCGACCGGGAGCGGCTGTTCGGCTTCCTGGAGGGCGGCGGCCGGGTCATCCTGCCGGAGCCCGTGCCGCTGCTGACCAAGGCCTCCAAGATGCCCGGGCTCGACGGGCAGAAGATGTCCAAGTCCTACGGCAATACCATTGCCTTGCGCGACGAGCCCGCCCATGTGGAGAAGGCGATGCGCACCATGCCCACGGACCCGGCGCGGGTGCGCCGCACCGACCCCGGCGAGCCGGAAAAATGCCCCGTGTGGCAATTTCACCTGGTCTATTCGGACGCTGAAGTGCGCGACTGGGTGCAGGCCGGTTGCCGGTCGGCCGGTATCGGCTGTCTCGACTGCAAGCGGCCGGTGATCGACTCGGTGCTCGCCGAACTCGCCCCCATGCGCGAGCGCGTACGTGAGTTTACCGCCCAGCCGGAGCTGGTGCGCAACGTGCTCAACGAGGGCTGCGAACGGGCCCGGGCCGTGGCCCGGGAAACCATGGAAGAGGTCCGGCACGCCATGTCGCTGGTCTTCTGAGGCGCCCGACCAGGGATGGAGACCGAGCAGACCGCAGGCACCCAACAAGAACTGCCATTCGCCCTGGTTGAGGGCAAGCCGTATCTAACGCTTCCCCTGGATCTCTATATCCCGCCGGATGCGCTCGAGGTCTTTCTCGACACCTTCGAGGGACCGTTGGACCTGCTGCTGTATCTGATCAGGCGCCAGAACCTGGATATCCTCAATATCCCGATAGCCGTGATCACCGACCAGTACATCGAGTACATGGACCTGATGAAGGAGCTGCGCCTGGAGCTGGCCGCCGAGTATCTGGTGATGGCCGCCATGCTGGCCGAGATCAAGTCACGCATGCTCCTACCGCGCCCGGCAGCCGCCGCCGAGGACGAGGGGGACCCGCGCGCCGAGCTGATCCGCCGCCTGATGGAATACGAGCGCTTCAAACAGGCCGCGCAGGACCTGGACGGTCTGCCGCGCTTGGAACGCGATCTGTTCACGGCCCAGGCCGAACTACCGGCCGGGCACCTGAATCGGGTGCCGCCGGAGGTCGACCTGCGGGAGGTGCTGCTGGCGTTGCGCGGCGTGCTGGCGCGGGCGGCCCTCTTCACCAGCCACCGGGTCGAGAAGGAGTCGCTGTCGCTGCGCGAGCGGATGTCCCAGGTGCTGGAGCGGATGCGCGGCAGTCAGTTCCGCCTGTTCACCGAGCTGTTCGACTGCACCGAGGGGCGCGCCGGGGTGGTGGTTACCTTTCTGGCCCTGTTGGAGCTGATCCGCTCCGCCACGCTGGAACTGGTCCAATCCGAGCCCTTCGCCCCGATCCATGTGCGGCTGCGCGAGGGCCAAGGGCCGGCGAACGCGGAGGCCGCAGACTGGTCACCCGAGAACGATCATCCCGAAGAGAAGACTTAGCCGCAAATGAACGCAAAGGAACGCAAATGCTTTGCCGCGTTGCTCAGGCACAAAGCCGCGCCCAAACCGAGACTCCGTGCCATAGAATCACTTAGAATTATTTGCGCTTATTGGCGTTCATTTGCGGCCAATCTTTTTTCCCAGAATCAATAGATGACCACAGCGAGCTTGAAGCAGATCGTCGAGGGCGCGCTCTTTGCCGCCGGTACACCACTGACCCTGGACGAGGTCCAGGCCCTGTTCCCGGAGGAGGAACGCCCCGCACGCGATGACCTGGCGCAGGTCATCGCCGAGCTGACGGCAGACTACGGCGGGCGGGGGGTCGAGATCGCCCAGGTCGCCGGCGGCTGGCGCGTCCAGGTGCGCGCCCTGGTCGCCCCCTGGGTCGGGCGGCTGTGGGACGAGAAGCCCGCCCGATACTCCCGTGCATTGCTGGAGACCCTGGCGCTGATCGCCTACCGCCAGCCCATCACCCGCGGCGAGATCGAGGACATCCGCGGGGTGGCCGTCACCACCGCGATCATCAAGACCCTGAGCGAGCGCGAGTGGGTGCGGGTAGTCGGCCACCGCGACGTCCCTGGCCGACCGGCACTCTATGCCACCACCCGCCGGTTTCTGGACTATTTCGGACTGCGCTCACTCAATGACCTACCGCCGCTGGCCGAACTGCGCGACCCGGCCTTTTTGGGGGATGAGTTGGCCTTGGGCGAGCCGCAGCCGCTGGTGCCGGGACCCGCATCAATGCCCCCCGGACTCGAGCCGCTGGTTATACCTGATCCAAACGAAGGCGGTCACGATCACGGCCATGAGCGCGGCGCCGCCGACGGCGATCAGCAGGGCGTTGTCGTCGAGGAAGGCGATGACGACGCCGCTGTAGATGAGGAAGAGTCCGAAGAGCGCCATCTTCCAGTCCAGGTAGATGCCAGCCAGTAGGCTGGTGAGGCCGACCAGATAGATGATGACGAAGCCGTCGTCCTCGGCCCGCAGGAAGTGCTGGACATCCCCCAGGAACAGCAAACGGATGACGAGGAGCAGCGCCCCCCAATGCAGGACTTGGCGCAGCACATAGCGCAACTGCGTCTCCTTGGTCGCGCCGGCGTACCGGTTCCAGCCGCTCGCGGCGGACACGAGCCCGACCAGCGGGATGAAGACGTTCCACGCCTCTTTCGCGGACGCGGGGTTGTGGTCGGTCATGGCGATGAGCCCGACCGCGATCGCGTAGAGGGCGACATAGGGGACATTGGCGATTGCCAGCCTGGCCAGACGGCTCGCGGGGTGGGGCAGCGCGGGCATCCATCCCGCGTGGGTGATGTCGTTGAACATGGAGTTGTTGAGCATGGAAATGACCTCCAGTTGGTCGAGCATGGATGCGTGGCCGGGACTCGCGGGCGTCGCGAACCGGGCCCTGCGACACGGCCCAGGGACGGCGGGTCCGGCCCACCGCCCTGCACGCTGACCAAAGCCATGCATCTGCCTTGCCAATCTCTCCGGGCGCGCACGGATAAGCCTAGCAGGCTGTCGGACTTAGTGATGCAACCGATTGAATGCAAAGAGTTTCATCTTTTGCGCCAAAAAGTCGTTTTCCTGTTTAATCAATCGGTTACGCCATCAAGTCCGACAGGCTGCTAGAAAGAGCGGTTGTCACGCCAAGGCGCCAAGCTCGCCAAGGCGTTTCAGTCCCTTATCGGTGATTCATCCGCTGGGTGAGCTGGACACTCGACACATCTCATTGTCTTGCTTGGCGCCTTGGCGCCTTGGCGTGAGCAATTGCCGGATTCAGGATAAGGACTTGCGGCCCCAGGCGCGCGCGACCTGGTGGACAGGACACAGGGGGCTTGGTTGAAATCAACCAAGGTGGTGCGGTCAGGCCCGTTCCCGCGGCAGCAGCGACTCCGCATACATCGGCCGGACCCCGCGGTAACGCCGGGCGCTGTAGTGGGCAACGGTGACGGCGAGCATCAGCGGCAGGACGATCTGGTAGTCCATGGTCATCTCGAACACCATGAGGATGGACATCAACGGGGCATGGGTGGTGCCTGCCAGCATGGCGCCCATGCCGACCACCGCATAGGCGTTGGGCGGCGCGGTGCCGTCCGGCAGGAGCATCTGCACGAGCGTGCCGAAGAGTGCGCCGAGCAGGGCGCCGACGAAGAGGGTCGGGGTGAAGGCGCCGCCGACCGCGCCCGAGCCATGGGTGGCCGCCGTCGCCAGCATCTTGAGCACCAGCACGGTGAGCAGCGCCTGCCAGCCCCAGGGGGCCAGCAGCACGCTGTTGACCACGCCATAGCCATTGCCCCAGACCTGGGGCTCGTAGACCGAGATGGCCCCGACGATGAGCCCGCCGAGCCCCAGCCGTGCCGCGAGCGGCACCGGCAGCCGCGCGAAGCCCTGGTGCGAGCGCTCCAGCAGGTTGAGGAAGACGGGCGCCATGTGGCCGGCGGCAAGCCCCAGCAGGAGATAGAGCCCCAACTCCCAATCGCTGACGATCTGGAAGTCCGGGATCGCATAGACCGGGGCATAGCCCAGTAAGTCATGCACCGTCACGTTGGCGATCACCGCCGCGATGATCAGCGGGCCGATATGGTCGATGGCGATGGAGCCGAGCACGATCTCGGCGACGAAGATGGTCGCGGCGATGGGCGCGTTGTAGGCGGAGGCAAGACCCGCCGCGGCGCCGGCGGCGACCAGGAGCCGCATGGAGTCCTGATTGAAATGGCTCAACCGGCCCAGGGTCGAGGCGACCATGGCCGCGAGCTGAACCATGGCACCCTCACGCCCGATCGAGCCGCCCGAGGCGACGGTGCAGAGCGAGGAGGCGGCCTTGACCAGGCTCTGCCGGACGCCGATCCGGCCGTCGCCCAGCGCAATCGCCTCCATGTAGTCGGTCGTGCGCAATCCGCGCAGCCGCTGGCCGATCTCCTGCAGGATCAGCCCCGCGATCAGTCCGCCGGCGGCCGGCAGGAGCAAGCGCCCCCACCAGGGCAGGCCGATCGACATCTCGATCAGGCCGCCGCTGTGCCCGCCGATCAACCACTCCATGCCGTGTATGCCCTCGCGGAAGACGACCGTGACCAGGGCGCCGAGGATGCCGGCCAGGGCGGCGAGCGGTAGCAGCAGGGGTGGCTCGCGCCCGCTCGGGGACAACAAGAGCGTCAAGGCGCGCTGGGGTAGGCTGGCAATGGCCGCGAGCGCGGCCTCCGGGGAGCGCCAGACCGCCGTGTCGCCCCGGCGGCGCTCCCGGCGGATCAGGGCCGCCGCGATCAAGACCAGCAGCAGTGGCACGAGCAACCAGCCCGGTGCCCGCGGGCCCGGGGCCAGGCGGCCCGGACGCTCCGCGGCCGGCGCGGGCCTGGCGACCGGCCCCGCTGGCTGGGCGGGCGTACCCGACCCGGCCGGCTCCGGGCAAACGCAGGGCGCCGTGCCCGGGGGCGCGGCTGGGGGGCAAACCGGCGGTTCGGCGGGGGTCGGTCCCGGCGCCATGGTCGGGGCCGGCCTGGCTGGCTCAACCGGGGTCGGTCGGGCGGGGCCGGACGCCTCCGAGGTCGCCGGACAGTCAATCGGGGTGCCCTGGGACAGATGCCGGCGCCAGGCGCGACCCTGCTCGGCGACCTCCTGCCGCGCGGCCGCAGCATCCAGGCCCACCATGTCTTCCACCGCGGGGACCAGCAGTTGGGCGCCCTGCCGCAAGGCACTGTTCAGGTTGCAGGGCACGGCGAAGGCGCCCGGATTCGCGCGCAGCAGCGCGAGCATGACCTGGTCGCGGCTGAGTCCGGTGCCGGGTGCGACGCGTCCCGCGATCTCCCACAGCGACTCGCCGGGGCGCACCGCCCCCGCGGTCTGCGCCGCCTGCCCCGATCCGATCGGGCTGAACAGGACGAGGGCGAGGAGCCACCCGAGCGGCCGCGTCGCCCGCCATGGCCGCCGTCTCATCCGGTCTCGCGTCTCGCTCACTGCCTCGCACCTATGCTGGTTCATATCCACCAATTGCCCTAACCCCGGGAATTGCTCACGCCAAGGCCCCAAGCTCGCCAAGAAATACCATCGTGTAGAGCCGCTCTCCAGACCACCCTCCGGGCGACTTGCGCAACGCTGATAACGCACTGAAAAGCCTTGGCGAGCTTGGTGCCTTGGCGTGACAACTGCGCTTTCCAGGATGACCCATCACGCCCGGTTGCGATGCGCAAACCGCCGCGCCAGTCCGCCCCGCGGGGCCGGCTTCAGGCCGTTTGCGCCTTGGCCCGATCCCTGCTTGGTTTACACCAGCGGCCAGACGCGCGCGGGGGGCTGCCGTGCGGCGTCCGGTAGCCGACCATTGTTCCCCAACCTCAGGAGACGCGCCATGCCTCCCACCGCGACCGCGGCCATGCCACTACATCCCTTCGCCGACATCATGCTCGAGCTTGCGCTCTTGTTGACCATGGTCCTGGCCGCCCGCTGGCTCTCCAGCCGCTGGCGACAGCCGGACGTGCTCGGTGAGCTCTTGGTCGGGGTCTTGGTTGGGAACCTGGGGTACTGGCTCGGGGTGCCGTTCTTCACCTTTGTCATGAGTTATGGCGCGGCCAGCCCGGTGTTCGATCAGGTCTGGCAGGGCGGCGTCTCGGTGGCCCAGGCCGCGGCGCAGGTCTTCAGCCCCGCGGAGTTGGCCCCGGGCGGTCGCGGCCACGAGGTGCTGCGGCTGCTCAGCGGCCATCATGCGCTGGCCAACGCCAATGCCGGGTTGAGCCTGTGGCTCTTCTCCAGTCTGGGCATCATCCTGCTGCTCTTCCACGTCGGGCTCAAGACCGGTATCCATCAGCTGCGCCGGGTCGGCACCGATGCCGCGCGGGTCGCGGTGGCCGGTGCGCTGGGGACCCTGATCGCCGCACTCATCGTTACCTGGCTGCTGCCGGTCCATCTGTCCGGCGCCGGTCGCTTCTTCGTCGCCTCCGCCCTGGCCGCCACCAGCATTGGGGTCGCGACGCGCATGCTCGAGGACCTCGGCAAGGCCGATACGCCGGAGGGGCGGGTGATCCTGGGCGCCTGCGTGCTCAACGACCTGCTAGGGCTGGTGCTGTTGGCGGTCGCCATCGAGCTGGTCGTCAAGGGTCATCTGGACCTCCTTGCAGTTGCCTGGTTGCTGGCCTCGAGCGCGGCCTTCCTCGCTGCCATCGTCGTCTACGGCGACCGGCTGGGACGGCCACTCGCGCAACAGCTCAACCGCATCGGTCCGGTCGAGGCCCGCTTCCTCGCGCCGCTCGCCTTCGCCTTCCTGCTCGGCTGGTTGTGCAGTTCGCTGGGCCTGAGCGGCACCGTCGGCGGCTTCGCGGCCGGGCTCATCCTCTCCGACGAGGCGCTGCGCGACAAGACCAAGGAGATGCTGGTGCCCCTGATCGCGGTCTTTACGCCGATCTTTTTCCTGCTGATCGGCATGCAGGTCAACCTGGCGGTCTTCCTGGAGTGGCAGACCCTGGTGCTGACCGCGGCGCTCTTGCTGGCCGCGGTCGTCGGCAAGCTGCCGGCCGCGCTGGTCGCCGGGCCGCAGGTCGACCGTGCCGCGATCGCCCTGGGCATGTTGCCGCGGGGCGAGGTGGCACTCATCTTCGTCGGCGTCGGACGCTCGCTCGGCGTCATCGACGACCAGCTTTTCGCCGCCCTGGTGAGCGTGGTCATCCTGCTCGCCTTTGGCTCAGGCCTGGCGCTCAAGTGGGCCTTCGACCCGCGCTCCGCGCGTGCGCAGGCCGTACTCGGGCGGCTTAACCGGCTGCTGGTGCGCTGAGGTGCGGCACACTTCTTGCTTACAGCCGATGTGAGTCGGTACGCATCCTGCCCACTCGGACTGGCGCTCTTCGGGACCATCGGCATCCAGCCGTTGCTTATGGAGGGGTTGCTTGGCTATCCGGTCGAGACGACCGGCTTGGTGATGGGCCGCGCAGCCTCGACGCAGCCTTCGGCATGCTGGAGGTGGCGCGACCCCTGAGCTTCGTATTGATGGTGCCCTTGTTGTTGCTCTTGAAACCGGGCACGAGGAAATGACGGTAGGATGCCCGTTGGGCGATCTGCGATCCCCCATCCGTCGCTGTGGCGCTATGGCGGAACCACTATTGTGTTCCGCCCTGCGCGGACTCAGTTCGGCGTGGTCGGCAGTGGCGTCGGGACACCCAGTCACAGGCAGCAGCTGATTGGATCGGGATGTGGCGCGCGTCCGAATATCACCAAAGCGGGCCGGGAATCGGAGCAAGCCGCCCTGGCCGTTGGTCCGTCATCGACCCAAATCCGGAGCTAAATCCATGTCAGATAGATTGCATTGCGATGCGCTGACCCCCGGCCGCTTGCGGGTCCGCACCATAACCCTGTCTGTCGCGGTTTTTTTCGCCGCGGCGCAAGCACTGTCAGCCTCCCGGCATCGGCAGGGCCCGTGATGGGCAACTCGGCTGGGACGGACTGGCTTGTGCCGCTGCCAGTTCAAGACTCGACTATGAGTCTCCCCAACGGGGACGAGGCAGATGTGTACGCACCGGTGGTGTCGCCGCGCGCTCGGAATCGGTTCGCCGACATCTTCCCGCTGGCGGCCCTGCTGCAGGGAGCACGGGTGGCGAATGGGCAATACCGGCGCTTTGCACGGCTGCTGGCCAGCCAGGGCTTTGTCGTCGTGGTGCCGGACCATCTGCGGTCCTTCCCGGGCATCCCGGTGCCGGTTCGATTCAGCGAGGTGGGTGTCGTGACCGCGGTCTACGACGGGGCGGTTGCGGCGGACCGGGATCCCCGATCGCCGCTCTACCGGATCATCGACACCGACGCCATGGCGATGGTCGGTCATTCACTCGGTGGATTGGTCGGCATCTATGCCATCGCCGGCGTCTGCGATCCGCAAATCTGCAGCGAGCCGGGCGGCACCTACTCACCGCCGACGGCCCTGCGCGTCGGCGCCGTCTACGGCGCGAGCCTGGTGGGTTTCGACGGAGGCGTTATCGATCTGGATACCTCCCGGGCACCGGTGGCACTGATGCAAGGCGATCTTGACGGGATTGTCGCCCCCGCGAAGGTGCAGGCAACCTATCCCATCCTGGCGCCGCCGCGGGCGCTGATCGCGCTTCACGGCGCCAATCACTATGGCATCTGCGACGACAATAACCCGGTCGGCGGGCCGCCGGACCCCATCGATCCCACCCTCCCGCAATGGGAAGCCAATTTCGCTATCGCCCGCTGGATCGGCCTATGGCTGCGCGCCCAACTTAAGGACGACCCCTGGGCGCAATTTTGGATCTATCGGGTAGGGGGCACCTTTAACGGCGTGGTCGACGTCACTGCCGATTAGCGCGCGGGGCGGACGTCCGCCGGGGCATTCCGCCATCCGTCGCTGTCGCGAAGTGGCGGAACCGCTGCGCGGTTGTGGTTGCGCAGCGCGCGGAATGCGGGCCGTCGGCTCAGTTCGCGGATTCGGGACTGCCCTCGGGGCCGATCAGGGCGGTCAGGCTCTCGGCATCGAGCAGGCCGTCGACCAGGCATCCAACCGGGCGATCGGAGCGGTCGCGATGCGCTCCTCGGCCCAGGGCGGCCAGGGGCCGAAACGGCGGGCGAGGAGGCGCTCTAGTCCTTCGGCCTTGCCTTTGGCCTCGCCCTCGCTGGGGGAGGAAACTTCGGTCGCCCTACGGGCTCCCTGCGTTTCCTCCCCCAGCGCGTCGACCAGAACGTGTTTCACATGCGTTGCCATCGGTGATCTCCTTCAGACCGCCCTACAGTAATTTAACCGGGGGGTGCTG
>NZ_CAJAXH010000283.1 GCF_903946935.1 uncultured Thiodictyon sp. | reverse complement strand
TTGTTGAGAGCCGTTCTCAACTGGGAGCCGTAGCGACCCGAGGTCGGCCGCGTCCGCCACACCACGCCCGCGCTTCAGCCCCGCCTCATCCCGCCCTAACCTCGCGGCGCCGGCCAAGAACGTCGCAGCGCAAACGGCTCGCGACGCGTGCGGGTTGACTCCCGGCGCCCGTATCACTAAACTGCCGGGCTCTTGGCTACATAGCTCAGCTGGTTAGAGCATCGCACTCATAATGCGAGGGTCCCCGGTTCAAATCCTGGTGTAGCCACCAAATAGAGGCGTAAAAAAAAGCCGCTTCGAGCGGCTTTTTTTTGCCTGGCGGGCGCACCCACCATGCCCATCACGTGCGCGACCGTCAGACGTTGGATAGACCCTGCCCGCCGCTAGCGGACAGCGGCCGCCGCTTCGGCCTCTGCCTCATTTGTCTTGGCCGGGTTGTTCATGAAGAAGGTCAGGCGCTTGGGCAGGGGCGGGACCTGCAGGTGTTGCTCCTGGCGGGCCTGCCCTGGATAGAGCGGTTGGGCCACCACGGTGACTGCGCGGGTGTTGCTGGAGAACCACAGATAGCGCTTCAGCGGTGTCTTGCCGACATAGTCCCCATCCACATAGATGTCCGCCGGCGTTGGCGATGAGTCGATCGCCACCAGGTCGTTGGACGCCCCCGGGGGGATGTAACGGCAGGGGTCCGGCAGGGCGACGCAGTGCGCATCCGCCGCGTCGCAGCGCGGTTTGGGTCCGGCGCTGCAATCCAGGTTGGCGGTGGCACAGCCGCCGGCCAGGGTCGCGAGGGCCATGACCAGGGCAATCTTGGGTCCGCTGGTCACGTGGCCGCGGCCGCTTCCAGTTCCTCCAGAACGCCTTGGGCGGCGGTGTCCCAGGTGAAGTGGGATGCCCGCTCGAGCCCCGCCGCGATGAGGCGTGTGCGCAGTTCCTGGTCCTGGAGTAGGCGCGCAAGGCTCGCGGCGATGGCTGGTACGTCCAAGGGATCGAAGAGCAGCCCGGCGTCGCCCACCACCTCCGGGATGCTCGAGGCATTGGCGGCGCAGACCGGGGTTCCGCTGGCCATGGCCTCCAGCACCGGGATACCGAAGCCCTCGAACAGCGAGGGGAAGGCCAGCGCGTCCGCGGCGGCATAGAGCGCCGGGATCACCTCATCGGGGACGAATCCCGGGAAGACCACCTGCTCGGTCAGTCCCAGTTCGCCCACCCGCGCCTTGATGATCTCGGCCCCGTTCCAGCGCCCGCCCACCAGGACCAGCTTGTGGGGCAGGTCGGTGTCGCGTTTGAGCGCCGCAAAGGCCTCCAGCAGGCGGACGTGGTTCTTGCCCGGGTGCTCCAGGCGGGCGATATAGAGCACATAGGGGTCGGGGATCTTGAGTTCCGCCGGCAACTGCGCGCGTGCCGCCGCGCGGGGGCGGGGGGCGAAGCGCTTCAGATCCGCCCCGTTGTAGATCACCCGGATGCGCGCGGCGGGGACCCGGGCGAAGGATTCCAGGTCGCGGCGGGTGGACTCGCTCACCGAGATGACCCGGGTCAGGCGTCGCATCATCCGCGGCAGGACGCGCATCACGTAGAACATGCGCGCCGCATCGTATTTCTGCGGGACGTGCAGCTGGGAGAAGTCGTGCACGGTGCCGACGCTCGGTACCCCATAGGACCAGGCGAGCCGCCGGTTGCCCGCGGGCATGAAGACCGCATCGCAACCATGGCGCCGCAGCATGACCGGCAGCATGAAGAGGTGCCAGAAGATGCTCGCCACCGGGTGGCCGGTCCAGTCGGGCAGGGCGATCACCCGCAGGCGCGGGTGCCAGGTCTGCACCCAAGCGGCGTCCGCCCGATTGATGAAGGCAACACAGTCGTGTTGCGGTGCCAGGTCCACGAGGCGCCCCACCACGTTGGCGGCGTACTGGCTGATGCCTGACTTACCGCTGTCGGTGCCGAAGGCCGAGATGCCGATCCTCATACCGCTGCCCCCAAGATGTCGATCAACCGGTCCAGATACTGGGCGGGCTGGAACTGTGCGCGCACCCGCTCAAGCCCCGCCTGGCCGAGGCGCGCGGCCCGCGCCCGGTCACCCAACAGGGCGGCGATGGCCGTCCCCAGGGCGGCGGTATCGCCGGGAGGTGCCAGGATACCGGTCACGCCATCCACGAGCCAGTCCGGGATGCCGCCGACGGCGAAGGCGACCACCGCGCGCCCCCTGGCCATGGCCTCCACCCCGACCATGCCGAAGGGCTCCGGCCAGCGCGACGGCACGACACAGACGGCGGCACGGGCATAATAGGCCTCCAGTGCCTGGTGCGGGACCCAGCCGGCGAAGGTCACCCGCTCGGCGATCTTGAGCTTGACGGCCAGGGCCCGGCAGGCGTCCAGGTGATTGCCGGTGCCGACCACGGTGGCGTGCCAGTCGCCGGGGACCCCGGCCAGTGCCCTGAGCAGCAGGTCGACCCCCTTGCCGCGGATCACTTGGCCGACGAATAGCACCTCCGGCTCCGCGGACGGTGGGACCGGTCGCGCGTCGGCCAGGGCCGCGGGGATAGGCGGGACGATCGCCACCCGCTGCGGGTCCAATCCATTCATCACCAACTCGCGTTGCATCCAGCGGCTGCCGACCATGAGCCGGCGTACCTCACGATTGGCGCGGATGGCATCCTTGACCCCGCTCAGGCCCTTGAATGCGATGGGCAGGGCGGACCCCGGTGCGGCGCGCTGCACGCAACACAGATGGATGTAACAGGCGGACCCCGCCGGGAGGTCGCAGACTCGGCCGGTGAGCGGAAAATATTTGTGCCGACGCAGACACACCAGGTCGTGGTCGTGGACCATCCGCACCGTCGGGTAGCGCCGCGCCAGTTCGGCCACCCGTGCCGGGTCCTCGACCTTGTGCAGGAAGAGGATGTCGGGGGCGAAGCTGGCGATCAGTCCGTCACCGGTCCCGGTCTGCTCGAAGGCCGTGAGGTAATCGGCTTGGGGTTCAAGGTCGGCATGCAGCAGCCCCTGAGGCCAGCCCCGGCTCGCTAGCCCGCGGGCGGTGTCGTGGAGGATCTGCTCGACCCCGCCATAGAACCCGGCGCGTTCATGGACATGCAGGACCCGTAATGCAGTACCGGGGGGGCGGGTTGTTGTGGGCATAGGGTCTCCGATCGGCAATGGGGTAGACCGAGAAAGAGAATCGGCGGCAGGGTCAACGATGCTCAGTCCATTCACGCCGCGGTTGGATCGGGCGGGGGCGTTGCCTTCCAGTCTGCGCCCTGTTCGCCTGATTCCGCGTCCTGTTTTGGCGTGCCACCAATCGGGGCAGCCAAATCCTGCCTGCCTTGTCGGATCCTTGTGTTGGGCGGCATCGCCAAGTCGTTGCGACGGACAATATAGCGGCGTGTTTGGCCCCGACGTTGATAAAACCAGCGCCCGAATTCATCTACGCCAAAAAGTGTGCGGCGACGGCTGGGGAAAATGATCCCGTCGCACACACCGATGCCCCCCAGTTGATTGCGTAGCCGCTCCAGCCCCAGATAGTCCGCTGCACAGGGCCGTTCGTAGCCGAGCCCGTGATGGGGGCCGGAGTGGGTCGCCAACCAGTTGCGGCGGGCGATATAGCGCAGGCGCTGCCCCCGACGTTGATAAAACCAGCGCCCCCATTCATCAACGCCATAGCGGGTGCGGCGACCGCTGGGGAAAAAGACCCGGTCGCACACGCTGATGCCCCCCAGTTGGCTGCGTAGCCGCGCCAACGTTAGATAATCCGCTTCTGAGGGCATCTCGTAGCCAAGCTCATTCCGGGGGCTCGGATGGGTATGGAAACAGGGCAAGACCAGATAGCTGGGCGAAAAATTAAGATAGAACCCTAGATCCGAGAAGGCTCCCCCAACGGTGCCGCGGGTGATCAGGGGGAAGGGCAAGCGACGGCCACGTTCGTAAACGAGATCCAGGGCAAACTCAGCGCCGATCTGATCCTGGAGGGCCACGGCCAGTCCGGGTCTGAGCGGCCCCACGGCGCTTTGGTTATCGTCGGGCAGAACCACGAGCAAGTCATTCAGGTCGCGGAAGCGGCGGGCGGCCGTGAGCCGTTGGTCGCGGCTGCGCAGTACCTCCAGAAAGAAGTCCGCCAGTGCCTGGTTCTTACCGGGCAGCTCCATGGCGATAACGTCACTGACCGCCGCCAACATTGCCGTTTGCATCTGGCTGTCCTCCTTTGCTGTCGCTATGCGCTGTCAAACTTCCGTGGAGCTTGAGCCGCTCAATTTCGTGCATCATATCTGCTCTCATTTAGCCTTCCAAAATGCAACTAACCCGGATGATAGCGACCATCAAACGATATGAAATGACGCCTATCATATCGATATACAAAGAGCAGTAAGTCGGCTCCCGGAAGCAAATTAAAATTCACCAACCCGTACTTGTGGTGAAGAAAATGATACTGCTGCAGAAAACGAAAAGATCCACTCTGTATAAGTGACTGCCGGGGGCCGTTAGCGCCAGCCGATAATTCATTCACGTCGACATGCAGCAGCGGATGGATATACTTAGTCATCAATAACGGAAGTAGCCCGATCATTATCCCCAACAGAACCCAGCGCGGCGCCAGCAGGGCGCACAACACCGAGTTCAAAAGCATGGGAAAGGCCGCAAACGTGAACAGCTCCCAAAACCCGGTAATGGTCGTCCCGTAACCGTTGCTCATCAG
The DNA here is from genome assembly GCF_903946935.1 of uncultured Thiodictyon sp. Lineage (GTDB taxonomy): Bacteria > Pseudomonadota > Gammaproteobacteria > Chromatiales > Chromatiaceae > Thiodictyon. The sequence goes on along the minus strand of NZ_CAJAXH010000283.1, from coordinate 835 downwards.
CCGTTTCCGAATCTCGCCCTTCAATCGTTGGTCCAATCTCTGACGCTGTAAGGGGCTATCAAACTGCACCCAGTAGTTGCTGACAAAGGTGCGGCGATGATGGACGCGATTATGATAGAAAAATGCCAGCCGCAGCAGGTCGCCGAACCCTCCCCAGTCGCGCCAGCGCTGTCTGGCGTGTTTGCCCGCGTGCAGGATTTGCCAGTGCGCCAGCGATTCCCAAGCACTGGCAACCAAGTAACTCAAGAACAGGCACAACAGCATCGTCAGCTCCCGATGGTCGGTCATTCAAGGTTCTGAGGATAGGAGTGCTCCTCTCCCGGCTTTGCAATAAGCGGTTACCTACTCGGCAGGGTGATCAGTATCGCTCACATCAAACAGTCCCGGTGGGAAAGCAGTCGAGTCCGGTTCCTCACGCCTTTACGTTCCGGGGTGTGTACTTAGACTTGCTCGCAGCTATGCCAAGTTCCATCTGACCTAAGGCATCAGATTGTTGAGTTGCTGCCCAGCTATAATATTCCGGAAGCGCATCAACTTCTCTCGCTACCTCTTTCAAAGAGAGTCTTCTAAGTATTTCTGTTGTGATAGGTCGTTTTTCGTCCCAGAATATCATTGACCCCAGGAATTCGAGAGCAATATCCGATGTCAGTAGGCGATAAATAAAGCGAGCCTCTTCTTCTGAATCAAAAGACAGGAAATTGACAGTATCGTCAAATGCAACAGGCTTCCCGTCTAAAGGGCCAATAAGATTAAAATTCAATGTCTTGTAAAGGCCTGATATTGCGATCTTCCATTTTTTGAACGAATAAGGGCCTACCCCAAATATAGAAAAATC
>NZ_CAJAXH010000282.1 GCF_903946935.1 uncultured Thiodictyon sp. | reverse complement strand
TACATGTCGGCTTAATAAAATCAGTTGGTTGCCGATTTTATCGAGCCCCATCGAAGTCGGCGCCGGGCCAACTTCGATCTTAGGGTCAGATTATAACAGATTGCGCTGATTGATTTTTTACGGTTTGCTGCCAGGCACTAACTAAATGGCAGTGAGGCCAGGGGAGGGAGCCTGTGCGTCGCGATGGCTTCCTAGGATAAAGTGGGGCGCCCCACGCGAGTCGCCCGTCCGCAACGGCAGGTCGATTCCCATTTGCGTTCATTGGCGTTCATTTGCGGACGAATTTCTCTCTTCGGCAAGCCGGGGCAACCATGCAGCAATACGATCTAGTCATTATCGGCGGCGGGGCGATCGGCGGCTCGCTGGCCTGCGCCCTGGCGCACACCGGGCTGCGGATCGCCCTGGTCGAGGCGGTGGCGGCGGACGCGGCGCTCCAGCCGAGCTATGACGAGCGGGTGCTGGCCCTGTCCTGGGGCAGCCGCCGCATCCTGGAGGCCAGCGGCCTGTGGGGCGCCATCGCCCCGGAGGCCGAGCCGATCCGCCGGATCCATGTCGGCGAGCGCGGCGCCTGTGGCTTCGCCCGGCTCGACCCGGCGGAGCTCGCGGTGCCGGCCCTGGGCTATGTCGCACCCGCCCGGGCGCTGGGGGCGGCCATCCGCCCGGCCCTGGCCGCGGCCCCCGGGGTCGAGCTGCTGTGCCCGGCCCGTCTGGTCGGCCTGGAGGTGCAGGCGGACGCGGTGTCAGTCCGGATCCAGGGCCGCGACGGCGCCATTGAGCTGCGGACCCGCCTGGTGGTCGCGGCCGACGGGGGCGACTCGGCGGTGCGGCGCGCCCAGGGGATCGCGGTGGAGGAGCGCCCCTACGGGCATGACGCGCTGATCGCCACCGTGACCCCGGATCGGCCCCGGTTGGGCTGGGCCTTCGAGCGCTTCACCGACACCGGGCCGCTGGCCATGCTGCCGATGACCGCCGGGCGCTGGTCCGTGGTCTGGACCTGCCGGGAGGACGAGACGGCGGGGCTCCTGGCCTTGCCGGACGACGCCTTCCTGGCCCGGTTGCAGGAGCGCTTCGGCTATCGGCTCGGGGGGCTGGGACAGGCGGCGACGCGGCATGCCTATCCGCTGCGGCTCCTGCTCACCCGCGAAACCGTGTACCCGCGTCTGGTGTTGATCGGCAATGCCGCCCATACGCTCCACCCGGTTTCCGGCCAGGGGTTCAACCTGGGGCTGCGCGACGTGGCCGCCCTGGCGGAGGTGTTGGCCCAGGCCGCCGCCGACGGCGCGGACCCGGGTACGCCGACGGTGCTCGCCGCCTACCAGGCGTGGCGCGGGCGCGACCAGCAGTCGACGGCCGCGCTCACCGATACCCTGGCCCGGGTCTTCATCCCGTCCTGGGCGCCGCTGCGGTTGGCGCGCAATGCCGCGCTACTGGGTCTGGACCTGCTGCCCCCCGCCCGTCGACGGCTCGCCCGGCGCTTCATGGGACAGCCCGGGCGCACGCCGCGCCTGGCCCGGGGGCTGCCCCTGGGTCTGACCCCGACCCCGGCGCCGACCCCGGCGAGCGCGCCGGTGCATTCACCCAATCCGGCCGCTCCACCCCCGGTTCCCGGGCAATCCCAGGACTTCGATGCGATCGTGGTCGGTGGCGGCATGGTCGGCGCCGCCTTTGCCCTGGCCTGCGCCGGCAAGGGGCTCACCATCGCGCTGGTGGAGGCGCGCCCCCCCCAGCGCACCTGGCCGGCCGGTGAGATCGACCTGCGGGTCTCGGCCCTGTCGCGCGCCAGTCAGCGCCTGCTCCAGCGACTCGGCGTCTGGGGGCGCATTGCCGAACTGGGGGCCAGCCCCTATCGGCAGATGCGGGTGTGGGACGCGGTGGGTGGGGGCAGTATCCATTTCGACGCGGCCGACCTGGGCGAGCCCGACCTGGGTCACATCGTCGAGAACCGGGCGATTCAACTGGCCCTGTGGGAGCGGCTGGAGACGCGGCCCGAGCTTAACTTGGTCTGCCCGGCGAGCATCGCCGATCTGCAACGCTCCCCGGACGGCACCCGCCTGGTGCTGGCCGACGGTCGTACCCTGGGTGCCCGCCTCCTGGTGGGCGCGGATGGGCGAGATTCGCTGATCAGGGAACTGGCGCAGATCCCCTCCCGCGGCTGGGACTATGACCAGCGGGCCATCGTCGCCACCATTGCCCCGGCGCAGTGGCACCAGGAGACCGCCAGGCAGCGTTTTCTCCCCACGGGTCCACTGGCCCTGTTGCCCCTGGCCGACGGGCGCTGTTCCATCGTCTGGTCGGCCAGCGGGTCGCGGGCGGATGAACTGCTGGCGCTGGACGATGCGGCGTTTTCCGATGCGCTCACCGAGGCTACCGAGGGCCGTCTGGGGCGGCTGCGCCTGGACAGCCCGCGGGCGGCGGTGTCCTTGCGTCTGGCGCACGCGCAACGCTATGTGGAGCCGGGTCTGGCACTGATCGGCGACGCCGCCCATGCCGTCCATCCGCTGGCGGGGCAGGGCGTCAATCTCGGGTTCCTGGATGCCGCCGAGTTGGCCGCCACCCTGGACTCGGCCCGGGAGCGCCACCGCGACTTTGCCAGCCTGGCGACCCTGCGCCGCTACGAGCGTGCCCGCCGCGGCGACAATCTGTCGATGCTCGCCGCCATGGATGGGCTCAAGCGGCTGTTCGGCACCGACTTGGCGCCGGTGGCGGCGGTGCGCAGCCTCGGGCTCTCGCTTACCGATCGTCTGGGGCCGGTCAAGCGCCTGTTGATGGATCGGGCGCTGGGTCTGAACGCGGGTCTGCCGCCCCTGGCGCGGGCTGGCTGCGAGGGGGCGGGCGAGCCAGTCGCGCCGGTGGCCGGTTCGCCTGCCAATTCAATCTATTAACGGTTCACTCATTTTAGTACTTGGAGCCCGCGGGTATTTTCTGTAGCCTTGTGGGCTGCCGGGGGCTGCCGCGTGTCGTGCGGCCCGGTCGGCCCGTGGTCCGCGCCACCGCAAGGCTGGCGGGTACACGGCCAGAAGAGACAGCGGGTGGGCCTCCATCGGTTGCCGCTGGCCGCCGCGCGGCCCCGGTTGACCATCCGCCGACCGTGACCCAATGCGCGCAGTTCCGCCCGACAGCATGGTTGGCGGGGCGCGATGTTCGGGACACAGCACCAGTTTAAAACCGGAAAGAACGAGGGGAGACCAATGACCGCGAAGAATGCGTTCTATGCACAGTCCGGTGGCGTCACTTCGGTGATCAACGCCTCCGCCTGCGGTGTCATCGAAACCGCCCGCGCCCACCCCGATAAGATCGCCAACGTCTATGCCGGGCGCAACGGCATCATCGGGGCACTGACCGAGGACCTGATCGACACCAACCTGGAGTCGGCCGAGAATATCGCGGCACTGCGTTACACCCCCTCCGGCGCCTTTGGGTCCTGCCGCTATAAGCTCAAGAGCCTGGAGGCCAACAAGCGTGAATACGACCGCTTGATCGAGGTCTTCAAGGCCCACAATATCGGCTACTTCTTCTATAACGGCGGCGGCGACTCCGCCGACACCTGCTACAAGGTCTCCCAGCTCTCCGCGGCGCTGGGTTATCCGGTCCAGGCCATTCACGTCCCCAAGACCGTCGACAACGACCTGCCGATTACCGATAACTGCCCGGGCTTCGGCTCGGTGGCCAAATACATCGCCACCTCGACACTGGAGGCCGCGTTCGATGTGCGCTCCATGAGCGCCACCTCCACCAAGATCTTTGTGATCGAGGTGATGGGGCGTCACGCCGGCTGGATCGCCGCCGCCGGCGCCCTGGTGGCCGATCAGGGCATGCCGGTACTGACCCTGTTCCCGGAGGTCGAGTTCGATCAGGAACGGTTCCTGGCCGCGGTCAAGGCCAAGGTCGAGGCGCACGGCTTCGGCATCGTGTGCGTCTCCGAGGGCTGTCATTACCCGGACGGGCGTTTCCTGGCCGAACAGGGGACCCGCGACGCCTTCGGTCATGCGCAATTGGGCGGTGCCGCCCCGGTGGTCGCGAACATGATCAAGGACGCCTTCGGCTACAAGTTTCACTGGGCGGTGGCGGACTATCTCCAGCGCGCCGCCCGGCATCTGGCGTCCAAGTCGGATGTGGAACAGGCCTATGCACTGGGCCAGGCGGGGGTGGAGTTGGCCATCGCCGGCCATAACGCCATCATGCCCACCGTGGTGCGCAAGTCATCTTCCCCCTATGTGTGGGAGATCGGCCATGCGCCATTGTCGGAGGTGGCGAATGTGGAGAAGTTCATGCCGGCGGACTTCATCACCGCCGACGGCTACGGCATTACGGACAAGTGCCGCGAGTATCTGTATCCGCTCATTCAAGGGGAGGACTATCCACCTTACGAAAACGGCCTGCCCCGCTACGTCACCCTGAAGAACGTCCCGGTTCCCCGGAAGCTCGGCGACTTCGCGCTCTGACCCGGCGGGGCGGGAGGGGGCGCCCCGGCCCCCCGCCTTGCGCCCGGCTTTCTTTACAACAAGGCCCGCTATGAACCCGAGCAGACCCGTGAGTCGATCCCACCCAGTTGCAGCCCAACGCGCGCCGTTGGGCTTGTCGTTGGGCATGGGCGATTCGCGGTATGGCGAGGGGTATCGGACGGGTCGCACTGCCAACCGGGGGTTGCAGTCCCCTGCGGTCTCGAACCGGGTAACGATTTGCTATGGCGTCGGCCGTCCCGCCGTCCCGGCAGTCGCCACCCATACCTAGCTGACTCTTACAACGATCGAGGAATCTTTCATGTCATTCGCTACGAGTTTCGCCATCCTATGCGCCCTGGTGGCCATCGGCTATGGCGTCTGGTCGGTCCAATGGATTCTGAAGTTGCCGGACGGTAACGCGCGGATGCGCGAAATCGCCGCAGCCATTCAAGAGGGCGCTCAGGCCTATCTCAATCGTCAATACACGACGATTGCCGCGGTCGGCGGCGTGCTGGCCGTCCTCATCTGGATCTTTCTGGGATTTCAGACCGCGTTCGGCTTCCTGATCGGCGCCCTGCTCTCCGGGGCCACCGGTTATATCGGGATGTATATCTCGGTGCGCTCCAATGTGCGTACCGCGCAGGCCGCCCATGGCGGTCTGGATGCGGCACTGCAGGTGGCGTTCCGCGGCGGTGCCATCACCGGTCTGCTGGTCGTAGGTCTGGGGCTCTTGGGTGTTGCGGGCTATTACGCCATGCTGGGCGGTGCCGCCGGCGATCAGGACCAGATCCTGCACGCGCTGGTCGGTCTGGGCTTCGGCGGTTCGCTGATCTCCATCTTCGCCCGGTTGGGCGGCGGTATCTTCACCAAGGGTGCCGACGTGGGCGCCGACCTGGTGGGTAAGGTCGAGGCCGGCATCCCCGAGGATGACCCACGCAACCCGGCGGTCATCGCCGACAACGTGGGCGACAACGTGGGCGACTGCGCCGGTATGGCCGCTGACCTCTTCGAGACTTATGCGGTGACCACCGTCGCCACCATGCTGCTGGGCTGGCTCCTGGTGAAAGACACCAGCGCGGTCATCTACCCGCTGGTCCTGGGCGGCGTGTCCATCGTCGCTTCCGTCGTCGGCACCTTCTATGTCAAGGCGACCGAGGGCGAGAAGATCATGAACGCCCTCTATAAGGGCCTGATCATGGCCGGCGGTATCGCCGCGGTGGCCTTCCTGCCGGTGACCATGATTGTGCATCCGCTGCCCACCTTTGGCGCCAACGTGTCGCTGTATCTGGCCGCCCTGGTCGGTCTGGGCCTCACCGCCGCGCTGGTGGTGATTACCGAGTATTACACCGCCACCGAGTACGCCCCGGTGCGTCATATCGCCGCGGCTTCACAGACCGGTCATGCCACCAACATCATCGCCGGGCTGGGCGTCTCCATGAAGTCGACCGCCGCCCCGGTGCTGGTCATCTCGCTGGCGATCCTGCTGTCTCATTGGCTCGGCGGACTCTATGGCATCGCCATTGCGGCCACTGCCATGCTCTCCATGACCGGCATCATCGTTGCACTCGACGCCTATGGCCCGATCACCGACAACGCCGGCGGCATCGCCGAGATGGCCAAGATGGACGAGAAGATCCGCGGCATCACCGATCCGCTGGACGCGGTGGGTAACACCACCAAGGCCGTCACCAAGGGCTATGCCATTGGCTCCGCCGGTCTCGCCGCCCTGGTCCTGTTCGCCGACTACACCCATGCGCTCGGCGGTACGCCGGACTTCAGCCTGAACAATCACATGGTCATCATTGGCCTGTTCATCGGCGGTATGGTGCCTTACCTGTTCGGCGCCATGGCGATGGAGGCGGTTGGACGTGCGGCCGGCGGTATCGTCAACGAGGTCCGTCGTCAGTTCCGCGAAATGCCGGGCATCATGAAGGGCACCCAGAAGCCGGATTACTCCCGCGCGGTGGATATGCTCACCAAGGACGCCATCCGTGAGATGCTGATCCCGTCCCTGCTGCCGGTGCTGTTGCCGATCCTGGTCGGCCTGATCCTGGGCCCCATCGCCTTGGGCGGCATGCTGATCGGCACCATCGTCACGGGTCTCTTCGTGGCCATCTCCATGACCGCCGGCGGCGGTGCCTGGGACAACGCCAAGAAGTATATCGAGGACGGCAACTACGGCGGCAAGGGTTCGGAGACCCACAAGGCGGCAGTCACCGGCGACACCGTCGGCGACCCCTACAAGGACACCGCCGGCCCGGCCATCAACCCGCTGATCAAGATCATCAACATCGTGGCGCTGCTGCTCGTTCCCTTGATGAAGTGAGTCCGGACGGCCGCCGTGAATCCCGGGTATTGGGATTTTCGGCGGTCTCCTGGACTACAATCGGCGCATCAGGCGCCTGGAGTAAGGACCCGCAAGGGTCCTTTGCTTTTTTGGACATCCTTTTTTCCTCCTTCAGAACCCACCCGAGGTCCAGTCATGGATTTATCCAAGGTATCCCGCGGCGCCAATGTGCCGAACGAGATCAATGTCATCATCGAGATCCCCTCCCACGCCGAGCCGGTGAAGTACGAGATGGACAAGGAGACCGGGGCCATGTTCGTGGACCGTTTCATGTCCACCGCCATGCACTACCCCTGCAACTATGGCTATGTCCCCCACACCCTGTCGCTCGACGGCGACCCGGTGGACGTGCTGGTCCTGGCCCCCTATCCGCTGATCCCGGGCTCGGTCATCAAGTGCCGGCCGGTCGGCGTGTTGACCATGACGGATGAGTCCGGCGACGACGCCAAGATCCTGGCAGTGCCGATCGACAAGCTCTTCAAGGGCTATCACCACGTCGAGAGCTTCCGCGACCTGCCCATGTTTCTGCTCGAGCAGATTGCGCACTTTTTTGAACACTACAAGGACCTGGACCAGGGCAAGTGGGTGCGCGTCGGCGGCTGGAAAGGCCTGGATGAGGCCAAGGCGGAGATCCTGGCCAGCGTGAAGATGTTCGAGGACGCACCGGAGAAGCCGGCGTTCTAGTGCTGACCCACTTTAACGCGGCGGGCGAGGCCCACATGGTGGATGTGGGCGACAAGCCCGCTACCCGCCGCGTGGCGGTCGCCGAGGGCCTGATCCGCATGGACCCCAAGACCCTGGCGCTGATCGAGCAGGGCGGGCTCCGCAAGGGCGATGTGCTGGGCATCGCACGCATCGCCGGCATCATGGCCGCCAAGCGCACCGCGGACTTGGTGCCCCTGTGTCACCCGCTGGCGTTGAGCCGGGTCGAGGTGGCGCTGGAACCCCGCGCGGCGGAATCGGCGGTATACTGCCGGGCCACGGTCGAGACCAGGGGGCAGACGGGGGTCGAGATGGAGGCGCTGTGCGCCGTCCAGATCGGCCTCTTGACGGTCTATGACATGTGCAAGGCGGTGGACCGCGGGATGACCATCACGACCGTGCGCCTGATCGAGAAGACGGGCGGTCAGTCAGGTCCATGGTCGCGCACACCGGAGGAAACCCAGGCAGGACTCCCTTAACGAATCGATGGGCAACCCGGCGTCGGTACGCTACGCCGCATGGTCCCAAGAGGTCAGCATGGGACAGTTCATTGAATGGTCCGACGCCTTGAGCGTGGGGATCGACGAAATCGACAATCAGCACAAGCAGCTGGTTGGCTTGGTTAACGATATGCACGAGGCGATCCAGACCCGTCAGAGCGCTGACGTAGTGCGCGACGTGCTCGCGCAACTCGCCGAGTATACGCGGGTCCACTTCGCGGCCGAGGAGGGGCTGATGCGCATCATCGACTACCCGGGCTATGAAGCGCACCGGGCCGAACACCAGGAACTGATCCGGGGCGTGACTGAGTTGCAGCAGAAGGTGGATGCCGGCAAGAGCACCATCGGTTTCGAGCTGATGCACTTTCTCAAGAGTTGGCTCACCGATCACATCATGTGGAGCGATCAGCAGTATGTCGAGTGCTTCATCGACGTTGGGGCCAAGGCCGAGATCAAGCAAAAGTCATGGGCCGGGCGCCTGCGCGATCGACTACCTATCTGATGCCTTCGCGTCATTGTTGAACTTAGGTTATTAATGAATTCATTTTATCAGGGTGCGCGCTTCCTCACCGCCGCGACCCGTATCGACCAGGCGCCCCCGGATGAGGGGCACGAGGTTGCCTTCGCCGGCCGCTCCAATGCCGGAAAATCCAGCGCCATCAACGCTATCTGTCATCAGCGCTCACTCGCCCGCACCAGCAAGACCCCAGGTCGCACCCAATTGCTGATCTTTTTCAACCTCGATGATCAGCGCCGTCTGGTGGACCTGCCGGGCTATGGCTATGCCCGGGTCTCCGAGGCGATCAAACTGGAATGGCAGGCGCACATGGCGACCTATCTGGAGCGCCGTCAATCCCTCTCCGGGCTGGTCATCGTCATGGACTGCCGCCACCCGCTGGCCGACTATGATCGGCAGATGCTCGCCTGGGGCCGCCGCGCCAATCTGCCGATCCTGTTGCTACTCACCAAGGCCGACAAGCTCAAGCGCGGCGCCCTGCTCGCCACCGCGCGGGCGGTGGAAACCGAGGCCGCGCGACTCGCCGGCAAGTCAGCCGGCCACCAGGCCGCCAGCGTCGATGTACTGACCTTCTCCGCCATGGAGCAGGCTGGCGTGGAACCGGTGCAGGCGTGGCTCGACGGGCGGCTTGAGGTCGCTTATCCGGAGTAGTTCAAGAAACGAGGAGCTAACATGGAAAGCATCGGCGGGGCCTCGGGCTTGGCGGAGGGTTACGCGCCGACCTGGAACGGAGTAGGCAGGAGTATACTGCTAGCCTGATCGCCGCAGGACTTGCACGTGCTTGAAATACCGATGACCACAGCCGATTCCGTTCAGTTACTCGAAACCGATGCGCTGACCGGCCTCCGAAGCCTACCCGACGATTTAGTCCAGGTCGCACTCACATCCCCACCCTTTTACTTGCTCCGACGCTACGGGACTGTCGCTACCTGGCCGGACGGCTGGGAAGGCGAACTTGGACATGAATCCCATCCCAATGAATTTGTGCGCCATTTGCTCCACGTCTTTGACCAAGTGTGGCGCGTACTGAAGGACGACGGCTGCCTCTGGGTCAACCTGGCAGACACCTACAATAATCGTCAAGGCAAGAAGGGCACGACCAACGCCCCCGACGGTTCCAAAGGCCGCTTTGCCGCGGGCGGAAAAGGCTACGCGGAATCGTTGCGTCAACAGCCAGAGTTTTTCAAGCACTATGTTCCCAATATCGGACACAAATCCGAGATGGGGGTGCCATTTCGCTTTCACCTTGCCATGACCGATTCGGAGTTCCGCACCTTTGTCGGTGCCCCGCCTGGGCCACAGTGGATCTGCCGGCGTACCATCATCTGGGCAAAATCGCTGGTCAACCTCGAAACCCAACAGGCCCGGGGTAATGCCATGCCCGAGCCGACCCTGGATCGCCCGTCCCGCAACTACGAATTTCTATTTCTCTTTTCTAAGCGGCCCGATTATCGTTTTGATCGCAAAGCCATCGACATCCCCGCACGCTCCAGCGTGCGACGCGGGGATCGGGCAAATTGCGGATCGGTATGGCAAACCGCAGCTGAGGTTATGTCAGATAGTGACGAGTGTCCTGATGGCCTGTGGCAAATCAATCCCGAGGCGTCGCCCTATCGGCATGTTGCGATGTGGCCGCAGTCTCTGGTCAGACAAATGTTGCTTCCTACCACGAGACCCGGCGATACCATTCTGGACCCCTTTGCCGGTAGCGGCACCACGGGACAAGTGGCGGTCGAGCTTGGCCTGAACGCCGTTCTCATCGAACCTTCCGCCATGGCCAGGGATGCACTGTCCGACCGGCTTGACGGGCTTAATCTGCCACTGCCGTTGTGACACGTCGACCATGAGCATACCCGACCAACGCAACGAGCGTGAGACGATCGAACGGGTATTCGGAGCGGAGAATCGCGCACGCCTTCTGAAGCGATATTTCGATGCGAATGATGCAATCACGCCGCAAGACGCCTGGCGCCACGTGTACCGACTCTTGCTCTGGATCGATCGCACTACCGCACTCGCCCACTGCTATGAGTCGGATAAGGCCCAGCCTGGCCGGGCCTGGTATGAGCGTAGCCTTGCCTTTCACGATTGGTTGGCGACCGCTCTCGGTTTGGCGCCTGCCGAACTGGGCGACACTATCGATTGGCTATTTCGGGAAGCCATCGGCGACCTCGCGAGTCAGGCCCTGGCCTCCCGTAGCGAGGCCTATGAGAAGCAACGCGCGCCTTACGCCGGCAGAGGCTTCCCTGAGCCGGGCGAGGATCCCGATTTGGTGGGAATCATTCGAGACATGCTGGCCCCATGGATGGATCGACGGCCACCCGACGACGAGCTGCGTAAACTGACGCGGCGCATTCATGCGCACCTGAGCCAGGAGAACAAAAGACGAAATCTTGTCGGCGAAGGATTCGAAGATGTCATTGCCGCGGTTGTCTCCCGCCTGACCGACACCACTCGCCATGAGATTCGCAACCGCGCTGTTCTGCATGAACTGCCGGGTTTCCACGCACCGGCACCGAACGAAAAGATCAAGAAGGTCGATCTCGCCATCATCGGCCCAAGACAACGAAACCTGATTAGCGCTAAATGGAGTATCCGTGCGGATCGTGAAGAACAGTTCCTGAGTGACTTTGAAGCGTATGCTCGGTTGGAATCGGCTGGGCAGAATTTTTCCTACACCCTGATTACCAACGAGTTCGACGCCGCGCGCCTCAAAGCCGCCTGCGAGCGCCGCAGGCAGAATGCGCTACTATTCACGCATGTCGTCCATATCAATCCCAAGGGGATGTTGGCGGCCTACGGGGAATCGGGCCGCGGGGCCGCCAAGCAGATACGCACGCACGTTGAGACTGGGCGGCTCATGGACCTGGCAACTTGGTTGGAGGCTGTGGTTTTTCTTGATTTAGGCGATTTCCATATAATAGTTTCCCTGCTAGAATAGCAATGTTCCCAACAGATCGACCCACCAAGTGCATCTATGTTATCCGAGACCGAAACGGTTGTGCTGCCTTTGCTTCCCACGCAAATCGAAGACCTGAGATTT
>NZ_CAJAXH010000281.1 GCF_903946935.1 uncultured Thiodictyon sp. | reverse complement strand
TCGGAGCACCCACACAAGTTATCTAAACAAATTGTTAAAGAACTGCGGCAACACGTTTTTGCTGCCAAGACGAACCATTCTACAGCATCCTCGCTCCCTGTCAACTGCATCGGCGAATCCGCTTCACCGCCGCCACTCCCTTAGCACACCTGCCATCGCTCCGGATGACGCCGCCAGTCCTTAGCCAGCCGAAAATTATATCCGGTTTCGACACCCTGTCAACACCCCCTACACACTGCACCAGACCGACTCGGTCGTCTGCCGGTGCCTCCTGGCCGCTGCATCCGTCAGCGAGCCGCGCATCTTACAGCCTCACAGAAAAGTGTCAAGCCGAGAATTAGCGCGCGGGTGACGGGATCGCCGACATCAAAATAAAGGTGTCCCAAACGCCACGCCCTCCTCCACCTGGGACCTCACGCTGCCAAGACCGCGGCGCCCGAAGCGGGCCTTGATCGCCATTCCGGCCGCGCCGGCCGGCCCGCGGTTCTCGTGCCACCGCTCCAGCGGTGGCACGCATGTGTTAGGCGCTGCGCGCCTAGGGGCTCGGCGGCTCACACGATGATCAAGACCCGGTTTCCTGTAGCCTAGATGGAGCGCAGCGGAATCCAGGGTTCCCCGGTAAGCCGCTGATCTTTTGATTATCCGCGAGGCCCCACCCGGATTCCGCTGCGCTCCATCCGGGCTACGCCGAGCACGCTCCGATTATTTTGACAGTCTCACTGGGATGCGGCGCTCCCAGTCGGTCGACCTGACGGCCAACCGACCCGACTCGGTGGCAGGAGCGATGATCAAGGCCCCCGAAGCGGCACCGGCGAGGCCGCAGCCCCAAGGCCACGGCAGTCACCTTGCCGTTGGGGTCCAGGCGAGGAAACGGGATCTACCCCAGGCCGGCCGGGCGACACGCAGCAGCGCCCGGCGCTTGGTGATGCCCCCTTCCCTGCTTCTGGTATGCTCGTCAAACCCTTGAACAAGGCTGGAGCCGCGACACTCTCACGGTTCAGATCAAGCACCGCGCCCATGAGCGCCAGGGCGGTGCCGTCACCAACTTCGCCAACACCCTCGCGGAGCCGCATGCCAGTCTCGCCCAGGGTCTGCTGAAGGACCCCTATCTCTTCGATTTCCTCACCCTGGAAGAACCCTTCCACGAGCGCGAACTCGAAACCGGGTTGCTCGCTCATATCCAAAAATTTCTGATCGAACTCGGACGCGGCTTTGCCTTCGTGGGCCGCCAATATCGGTTGGAAGTCAGTGATCGTGAGTTTTACCTCAATCTTTTGTTCTATCACCTGCACCTGCGCTGTTTTGTCGTGGTCGATCTCAAGAAGGGCGACTTCAAGCCCGAGTATGCGGGAAAGATGAACTTCTACTGCTCAGTCGTCGATGACCAACTCCGCCACCCACACGACGAGCCCACCATCGGTCTCATCCTCTGCCAGACGAAGGACCGCATCCTTCGATCCTCATCCTTCACCCGCCCCCCACCGCCGCCAACGCCTGCCGGGCGATGGCCAATTCCTCGTTGGTCGGAATCACCAGGATCTTAACCTGGCTGTGGGCCGCGCTGATCGCCCGCTCGCCCCGGTCCGCGGACAGATTGGCGCTGTCATCGAGCGCGATGCCTAGGTTCTCCAATCCGGCACAGGCGCGGTGGCGGACCTCGGCGTCGTTCTCGCCGATGCCGCCGGTGAAGACGATGGCGTCCACCCGACCCAGCTCGGCGTAATAGGCGCCGATGTACTTGCGGATGCGCCGCGCGGTGATGGCGATGGCCAGTTCGGCGCGGTCGTCGCCTTCCGCCGCCAGGCGGTGGATCTCACGCATATCATTGACGCCGCAGAGTCCCAGTAGACCGCTCTGGCGATTGAGCAGGTCGTCCAGGGCCTGGTTGTCGAGCCCCAACTGTTCGGCCGTATAGAACAGGATCGCGGGGTCGAGGTCGCCGCAGCGGGTGCCCATGACCAGGCCCTCCAGCGGGGTCATCCCCATGGAGGTATCGATACTGCGGCCGGCGCGGATGGCGGTCGCACTGGCGCCGTTACCCAGATGCAGGGTGATCAGGTTGCACCGATCAAAGGGCTTACCCAGGACGGCGGCGGCACGCTCCCCCACATATTGGTGTGAGGTGCCGTGAAAGCCGTAGCGGCGTACCCGGTGCTTCAGGTACAGATACTCAGGGATGGCATAGCGGTAGGTGGCGCTCGGCATGGTCTGGTGGAAGGCGGTGTCGAACACCGCCACCGAGGGCACCCCGGGGAAGAGGGTACGGGCCACCTCGATGCCGTCCAGATTGGCCGGGTTGTGCAGTGGGGCGAGCGGGATCATGTCGCGGATCGCCTCGACCACGGCATCGTCCACCAGGGTCGGGCGCTGGAAGCGCTCGCCGCCATGCACCACCCGGTGACCGATGGCCGCGAGCTCCGACAGGTCCGCCAGCACCCCGCCCGCCTGCAACCCGGCGACGATGCGCTCGATCCCGTCGCGATGGTTGGGAATGGGCAGGCGCGTCTCATCGGTGCGCGAATGGCCCTGCGGATCGGTCCACCGGTAACTCACCTCCCCCTCGTCCTCGCCGATGCGCGAGACGGCACCGGCGGCGATGGCGCGCCAGGTGGCGACCGCGAAGAGCTGGAACTTGATGGACGAACTGCCTGAGTTCAGTACCAAGACCTTCATTTCGCTCACGCGCTCACCGCGGCTTCGACCGCCAGGCTCGCCCCCGCCGGCGCCACCTTGGATGGCGCCGCACTGACCCACGCGTGCTGGACCTCGATCTGTGCCTGGATGGCCGTGATGGCGACGGTGTTGACGATGTCGGTCACGGTACAGCCGCGGCTCAGGTCGTTCACCGGCTTCTTCAGGCCCTGGAGGATCGGACCGATGGCCACCGCGCCGGAGCTGCGCTGCACCGCCTTGTAGGTGTTATTGCCGGTGTTGAGATCCGGGAAGATGAAGACGGTGGCGCGTCCGGCCACCTCGCTCCCGGGCATCTTGGAGGCGCCCACGCTGGCATCCACCGCCGCGTCATACTGGATCGGACCATCGATTTTGAGATCCGGGCGGCGCGCGCGCACGCTGCTCACCGCCTCCCGGACCCGCTCCACATCCTCACCCTTACCGGAGGTCCCGCTGGAGTAAGAGAGCATGGCGATCCGCGGCTCGATGCCGAAGGCCGCGGCCGTGGCGGCGGAGGAGATGGCGATGTCCGCGAGCTGCTCCGCGTCCGGGTTCGGATTGATCGCGCAGTCGCCGTAGACCAGTACCCGGTCGGGCATGCACATGAGAAAGACGCTGGAGACCAGCTTGGTCCCCGGGGCGGTGCGGATGGTCTCGAAGGCCGGGCGGATGGTGTGCTGGGTGGTATGGTCCGCACCCGACACCATGCCGTCGGCGTCGCCACAGTAGACCATCAGGGTCCCGAAATAGCTCACGTCCACCAGCACGTCGCGGGCCATCTGCTCAGAGATCCCCTTGTGCTGACGCAACTCATGGTACACGCGGGCATAGCGCTCCCGCTCCGGGGAGGTCGCCGGGTCGACGATCCGCACGCCGTTGAGGCTCAGGCCCAGTTCGGCACAGCGCCGGGCGATCCGCTCGGGGTCGCCCAGGATCGTCAGGTCCGCCACCTTACGCAGTGCCAGGATCTCGGCAGCGCGCAAGACACGCTCGTCGGCCCCCTCCGGCAACACGATGTGTCGACGAATCGACTTGGCACGGCGGATCAGTTGGTACTCGAACATCAGCGGCGTGATGCGCTCGGAGTGTCGGACACTGATGCGTCCACGCAGGTCGTCGACGTCCACGTTGGACTCGAATACACCCAAGGCCGCAGCGATCTTGCGCTCGTCCCCGGGCAGGATGGTCGGCTCGATGCGATTGACGTTGAGGCTGGCCTGAAAGGTATCGGTCGCCACACTCAAGATCGACATCTTGGTCTGCTCCATCCCCTCCAGCAGGCGCAGGACGCTGTCGGCCGGGCGGTGGCCGCCGGTCAGTACCAGCCCGGCCACGCGCGGAAAGGCGGCGGAGGCCTCCGCCGCCAGGCTCGCGAGGATGATGTCGGAGCGGTCCCCGGCGGTGATGACCAGACACCCATCCTCCAAATGGGCCAGGAAGTCGGGCACCTCCATGTCCGCCACCTTGTAGCTGGTGACCACCTGGTTGAGTGCGTCACCCTCGCCGATCAGGCACTCGGCCCCCAGTGCCTGGCCGATCTCGCCCACCGTCGACATGCGCAGCGTCGGCTGCGCCGGCAGCACATAGACCTTCTCGGTCGTCGGCATCAGCGCGTGGGCGCGCGCACTCACCTGCTCCAGATACTCGGGTGAGACACCATTGATGATGCTCGCCAGCACGTCGCCGCCGCGATTGCGCATGGACTCGTGGGCCAGCTGCAGGGCCTGCACCGCGTCGGTGGGACGGCGCCCGAAGCCCCTGACCACCACCACCAGGGCACACCCCAGGTTGTTGGCCAGGTCCGCGTTGAAGTCGAACTCCAGGGAGGGGATCAGCCCGCGGAAGTCGGTCCCGGACACCACCACCATGTCGCAGCACTCTTCCAACCGCTTGAATTTATCCAGGATCAGCTTCAGGAACTCGTCATACTGGCCGCCCCCGATCAGCTTGCGTGCGCTCTGCGCGGTACAGCCGTAGAGCATCTCGGGCGCGAACGGCAGCGCGTAACGACTGCGGATCAGGGTCATCAGGTTGTCGTCTTCCGGCGCCGTCGCGATCATCGGGCGGAAGAACCCCACCTTGCGGTTCACCGCATAGAGCATCTCCATGAAGCCCAGGATGACCGCCGCCTTGCCGCTGCCGGAGCTGGCGCCGGCGATGTAGACACTTTGCATTGCTGCTTCTCCACGAAGATGAGGTGGCAGCCTGGGGCCGGCCGGCCCCACGATGCTGCATTGCAGCAATTGTGGCACGTCAGAGGCTGAAGCAGCGAAAAAATGTTGGCACGTGCGCGCAACGCCCCACCGCGGGGCGGCTCGCGCCACCCCGAGCTCCCATCTGGCGGCCGATCTCGCGCGAAGGTCTCACGAGTCTCACGCCAAGGCGCCAAGATCGCCAAGATCGCCAAGAAAACAGTCGATTAGTCGATAACGGGCACCCGGATTGACGCGCCGACGAAATTGCCAACAATACCAAATATTGCTTCCACACTCAGAACCTTGGCGTGCTTGGCCCCTTGGCGTGAGACGATCTTTCCCGGCTCAGAGACCCTCTGCGCAGACCGCGCGACTCCCGCGCTCGATGATGACGCCCACGTCCACCCCCGCGCCCACCGCGTCCGGCTTGTTGAGGCACAGCCGCACCCAGGGGCAACCGAACTCGTCGTGCAGGATGGCGGCACAGTGCTCGGCCAGGGTCTCGACCAGCTCAAAACGGCTCTCGCCGACGAACTGGGTCAGACGACGCGTGACCGCGTCATAGTCCAGCGCGTCCGCGATCCGGTCGGTGGCCGCGGCCCGGCGGGTATCGCTACCCAGTTCCAGGTCCAGGACCACCGGGCGGCGGATACGCTTTTCCCAGTCGTGGATGCCGATAATGGTCTCGATGGTCAGACCGCGGATAAAGACGATGTCAAACGCAGGGGTGGCGGGTAGGGTCATGCGGGGGCTCCGGCGATGCTCAGGACGGCCATGATGCCCCAGGACCGGCCGGCACGACAGCCGGCGCTGCCGGCCCTTGACCCGCCGCGGCATCCCGGTTCCAATGGGCGCCTATGATTACCATGATTACCGCCACCGCACTCGTCATCGCCGCCTACCTGCTGGGCTCCATCTCGAGCGCGATCATCGTCTGCCGTCTGATGGGCCTGCCGGACCCGCGCACCCAGGGTTCCAACAACCCGGGGGCCACCAATGTCCTGCGCATCGGCGGGAAAAAGCCCGCCGCCATCACACTCTTCGGGGACAGCCTGAAGGGGCTGCTGCCGATGCTCGCCGGGCACCTCTTGGGGGTCGGGCCGGCAGTGCTGGCGGCCACCGGGCTCGCCGCCTTTATCGGCCACCTCTTTCCGGTCTTCTTCGGCTTCCAGGGGGGCAAGGGGGTGGCGACCGCCTTCGGTGTCCAGTTTGGGATCTTCTGGCCGGCCTTCGGGCTGTGGTGGCCAGTCGGACTGCCGGTCGTACTGATCTGGCTGTTCGTGGCCAAGGTCCTGAAGATTTCCTCAGTCGCCGCCCTGGTTTCAATGGCCCTAGCACCGCTCATCGTCTGGCTCCTGGGCCTGCCGCCGTCGCTGATCGGGATGCAGTTGGTCATGAGCGGTCTGCTGATCTGGCGCCATCGCAGCAACATCGAGAACTTGCTCTCCGGGCGCGAGGACCGCCTGACCGACCCGCCCGACCCCTCCGCTAAGGACTGATCCAGGCCCCAGGTTCAAGCCGGTCCAGGCGTGCCGGGCGCGCCGCCATCGAGGTCTTCACATGCACCGCCGCCGCACCCGACTCCCGCTCATCTGGTGCTTGGGTTTCCTGGCGTGGGGCGGGCTTGCCAGTGCCCAGCCCAAAGTCGCCCCGCCCGCCTGTGCGATCGCCGCCGGCGCCGCGACCCTGGATGACGGCGTCGTCCACTACAGCCGGGCCGGCCACGGACCCGCGGTGCTGCTGCTCCATGGGCTGTTCGCTCAGAAGGAGCAGTGGCACGACCTCCTGTGTACCTTGGCGGCGGCCGGCTTCGACGCGGTCGCCCCGGACCTACCCGGGTTCGGCGCCAGCGCGGACTTCCCGGTCAACGATTACGACCTGGTGCGTCAGGCCGACCTGCTGCACGCCTTCGTCGGCACCCTGGGGCTCACCGACATCGCCCTGGCCGCCAACTCAATGGGCGGGACCATCGCGGCACTCTATGTGGAGCGTCACCCACACGAGGTGCGCCGCCTGGCCTTCATCGGGCCGCCGCTGGGGGTGGTGGACTGGTCCCCCGGGGTCCGTCAGGCCATACAAAAGGGCGTCAATCCATTCATCCCGATCGATCCGGAGCAGTTCGACCTGGAGCTGCGGCTGCTGTTCGCCGCGCCGCCGGCCGTCCCCGAACGCATCCGCGAGGCCCTGCTCAAAGACTATGTGACCCGCAATCGACACTACCAGCAGGTCTGGGACATCGTGAACCTCTACGGGCGGGCATTGGACCGGCCGCCACGCCTGCCGCCCCAGGTGCTGATCCTGTGGGGTGAGGCCGACGGGGTCTTTGCGGTCGCGGGCGCCGAGTCGCTGCACCAACGCCTACCCGGCAGCGCCCTGGTCACCCTCCCCGGGGCCGGCCACCTGCCGATGCTGGAGCGGCCGACAGAGACCGCGGGGGCGCTAATCCCCTTCCTACGGGAACGGCCAGGACCGCAGCACGGTCATTAATCCTAAATCCAGAAATCGCTCACGCCAAGGCGCCAAGCTAGCCAAGACATACAATTTGTTAGGCGAATTCAGCAGATCGCCCGCGGGGTGAATCGCCCAGCGCAGATAATGCACTGAAACACCTTGGCGAGCTTGGCGTCTTGGCGTCTTGGCGTGACAACTGCGCTTTCGGTTAATGCCTTAGGCCCTGCCCTCGCCCGCCGACACGCGGGCCATACGCGCGGCGGCGGATGCCAGGTGCCCGAACAGGGTCTTATAAAGCGCGCAGTGGGGGTCTTTTTCAAATAGCGTGCCATGCACCGAGAAGGCCCGTACCGGGCAGCCGCCGTGGCACAGGGCCAGGTAATCGCACTCGATGCAGTCGCGCGCCACCAGGGCCATCGGGCGTTGGTGAAAACGCTCGCGCGCCGCACTCCCGGCGAGCATGGTGCTCAGGCTGTCGCACTCAAAGATGTTACCGAACCAATAGTCTGGGTAGCTCGCCACCCAGCAATCGCACTGGGCAACATTGCCGCGGGGGTCGATGCAGAGGATGTGATTGGCGCAGTCGTCGGTCCAGATGCACGGCAGCACACAATGGGTGCCGCTGAAATAGGCCAGCAATTCGTCGAATGGGCCGAGACGCACCCCCTGCTGGTAACCACGCGCCAGCCAGACCTCGGCCAACTCGATAAAGAAGCGCCCGAGTGTATCGCCACCCAATGGCATCAGCCCCTTGGCCGTATTGGACTCGCCCCCGGGGAATGGCGTATTGACCTGGAAACTGCGGATGCCGAGTTCATCGACAAAATGGTTATAGAACCCCGCCGCGCCGAGCGCCAGGGTGGCGGCGTTCGGCACCGCAATGACACCCACCTCGATGCCCGCCGCACGCGCCAGGCGCACCTTGTCCAGCCATACCCCATTGTAATCGTCGACCGTCTGACCGACCCGCCGACGATAAAGGTTGGGATAGTCCAGCGAGGTGCTGATCACATTGTCGAACATCTCGCGGATCACCGGGTCCCAGCGCGCGCTGTAGCCGATCATGTTGGTCTGCAAGCCATGGCTCACCACCCGCCCGCGCTGCTCGGCAGCCTCGCCAATAAGCGCGTAGGCACGCGCGAACCAGGACGGCGGCAAGGTCATGACCTCGCCGCCCTGCCAGTGGATCAGCAACTCGGGGATATCCTTTTCGACCAGATGGTCCAGAACCTTATCGATCAGGACCTGGAGTCGCTCCAGGCTCAACCGGTCATTGGTCTTGTCCTCGAAACAGTAGTCACAGTCGGCATTGCACTTGAGGGTCGGCAACAGAATGAGCGAAAAAACTTGTGTACCCATCGCCGCTCAACCCTGCGCCGCCGCATAGTCGGCCAGCCCCTGGCGCAGTTCGTCCGCCGCCGCGCGCAACTCGGCGAACAGCGGCTTCACACCGGCACAGTCATAGTCGGTTCGGGGCCATTTGAAATAGCCGCGACAGGGCGCGCGCCAGGGACAGTCGCGACACTGGCCCCCCGCCGCGACCAGTGCAGCGCACCAGTCGGCGACTGACTCCGGCCCTTGGTCGGGCAACGCCGCGCCTCGCTCATCCAGGATGCAGACCTCCGCCGGGTCTTGTTCCAGTAGCGACCAGAGGCCAAGCGGGGAATCGTTCAGGAAGGCGAGCAACACCGAGTGAAAGGGCTCCACCGGGCAGGCGACCGTGGGGTTATGGAGATAGCCATCGAGTGCCTGCCGGAGCTGCGCAAGCGCGTCGAGCGTCGGCTGATGCCCGAGCAGACGTACCGAGAAACCGAGCGAGACCGCCAACTTGACGGCCCCGGCCAGACCGGGCAACACGGGGATACTGACCCGCACCGGGTGGCGGTCCAGCAAGGCGGTGCAGCGGTAGAGCAAGGGAAGCTCAACCGCCGGATCGGCCATGACCAGATCCAGCGCCAAACCCTCGCACCAGTCGGCGAGCGGTGCTAAGTCCCGGGTAAGATCAGTGACCTGGATGAAATCCACCGCCGCCGGGACCTCAGGGCCAAACAGGCGCCGGGGCTCGGCGGGGTCGGCAGTGCGCAGAATCAGGCGTTGCCCCGGGAAGGCGTCGAACAATGACGCGGGAATACTCAATACAGTCATGGCCTGTCTATCCTCGGAAGCCGTGTGCCGAGGCCGGGACCGGCCCGTTTGACCAACCAACGCCCGGACTTGCCGCCCGGGCGCTGTCTCACTGAGCGCGAGTCCGCGCCAATCAGCGCCGGTTGATCCAACTACCACCGCGATGCCGGTTGACCCAGCCGCCACCGCCGTGCCGGTTGACCCAGCCGCCACCGCCAAAACCGCCGCCATGGCGATTGACCCAGCCGCCGCCACCACCGCCATGGCGGTTGACCCAGCCGCCACCACCGCCACCATGACGGTTGACCCAGCCCGCCTCGGCATCCGACTCGGGCAAGGCCAGTCCGCCAAACACGGCCGCGCCGATCACGATCTTCGACCAGCGGCCCAGGCCGACCAGAAAGCTCCGACGGCCGTGCAGTTCCTCGTCCACCGCGTCCGACGCGGGCCCTGGTTCGGTCATGGATGTGTCGCTCATTTGGTGATCCTCTTTAAGTCTTACGGTCGCGGGATGCTAACAGTGCGCCCAGCCCCGCGCACCAGATAACTAGTGTGGGTACACGCCGAATAATGACCCGCCCCACACCAGTCAACCTCTGGACGCTGGCCCCCAGCGAGCCAGCGGCGCACGTCTCCCGCCCATCCGGCCCAGTTACCCCTGAACCAACAGATTACGCAAGTCGATGACCGCCGCGTTGGCACGCGAGATATAGGACGCCATCACCAACGAGTGATTGGCCATGGGCCCGAAGCCGGTGCCGTTGAGGATCATCGGACTCCAGATCGTGTTCTGGGTGTTTTCCAGCTCGCGGATGATCTGCTTGATCGAGACCAGTGCATTCTTGTTCTGGAGCACCGGGGCAAAGTCGATCTCGATGGCCTTGAGGCTCTGGAGCAGTGCCCAGGTATAGCCGCGCGCCTCGAAGAAATAGTCGTCGATCTTGTTCCAGGGGGTCTTGGTCCGCGACTGGGCGGGGACCGGCGTCGACTGGCGGGCGCTCGGGTCGCCGGCCAAGGCGGTGTTGAGTTGGTTCTGACCGACGGCGTAGGACAGTCGCTGCCCCAGACTGCCCAGGCGCTTGCTGACCACCTGCAGGTAGGCGGTCAGGTTGTCGGCACGGGCAAAGAATTGACCGTCATATTGCTTCGCGTCTGCGAGCCGCCGCAGATAGCGCTGCAGCGAGGCGATACCACCGCGGTATTCCGACTCGGAAGAGGGGAAAATCCAGGACTCCGAGTCGTAATTGAATTTGGGTTCCGCCTGCTGTAAGTCGGGGTCTTCCACCGACTGGCTCTGGGACCGGGCAAAATCGTTGCGCAGGGCGCTGGAGAGGTCACGCAGTTCGGTCAACGCACCGAACTCCCAGTTGGGAATATTGTCTAGATAGACCCCGGGCGGGGCGACGTCGTTGCTCAGATAGCCCCCGGGCTTGTCCAGCAGGGTCTCGGCGATCCCCATGGCGGTGGCCGTCGTCACGACGCCGGTTACCAATTTGGCCGGGTCATTGCCGACCAGCTTCAGGGCGTGTTCCCGCACGTCGAACGGGCCGGGCGAGCGCGACCACAGGACCCCCAGGATCACGACCACCACCAGATAGGTGAGGACGAACAGCCCCGCGGTCCACCACAGGCCCTTCTCCTTCCAGGTGCGGGGGTGATACATGGTCGCCAACTTGGAGACAGTCTCTACCAAGCGCGGTAGTTGCGCGGCAAGTGGTTCGCTCATCAGGGGTTCCTCTGTTTCAGGTCAATGCGTTACGGAAGGCATGCGACGGCGCAGCCGACGGCCCGCGCGCGCTGCGGCGACAGTATAGGCAATCGCGGGTGCGCCACGGCAATTCAGTCACTGGGGTTCGGGGTGGGCACCGGCATCTTCTCGCTCACGGCTTGCCCGCGGATCCCCGCGTAAAACACCGCCAGTTTGACCGGCACGGTCCCGACATTGCGACCGTTATGCACGGTGTTGACCACTTCCGCGAGTGCCTGGCCCGCCACCAGATGGTGTACTAAACCCTCTTGCGTCGTGACCTCCAGCGTGCCTTGCAACACGAAGGCAAAGGACGGGACCGGGTGCCGATGCCAACCGGTCTCCCCGCCCGGGGCGATCTCCACCAAGAGCGCCGTGACCTCCGCCGGCCCGCTCGGATAGGCCAGCGGCGCCCCGTTCCAGGTGGTCGTGGTCTTGAGCAGTGGAGTGACCTGCACCGTCGCGCTCGCGTCCAGCGCCGCCGCGCCGCGCACCCCGAACACCAAGGCCAGTGCGACCATCGCCGATTGCATCTTCATGCCGATTTACCTCCCCCTACGATCATAAGGACGATACCTTGACTTGACCCGCCGCCCGCGGCGGCGGGGCCGGCCATCGGCGACAAGCATAGCCGGTCGGCGCCTGCCCCACCGGCCGCTGCCCAAGAAATACCTCGTAGTCGACGACCGCAGCGCCCGGACGTTGCCGTGAAGGTCGCGCCGGGAGCGCGCTCCAATTCTCCCCCCCCCCCCGCGTGGGGGAGGGGGGGAACGGCCGGCGCCCGCCACTTTCATCTTGCGGGGTGGTGCGGGCGCCATGGCCGTGACCAGTGGCCCGCCGAGCCGGGCGCGGGACACAGGACAACTGCCAGGGCGGAACCGTTCTAGCCAGGACTCTCTGTTGCAACCGGCGGTTGTCCGCAACACTGGACAACGCCAGGTGGCCCGGGTATAAAGCACGTCGGTCCCCTTACTGTCCGAGGCCCCGTGCGTGAACCTTCGTGAGGT
>NZ_CAJAXH010000280.1 GCF_903946935.1 uncultured Thiodictyon sp. | reverse complement strand
GGCACACCGCCGACACCCAAGCTGCCTCCCGCAGAGGTTTGGATCAACCCGCCGGCCGCAGGCTTAACCGAGATCCAAGAGCCTCCCGAGCAACACTAAATTCGACACCCCGGTGTCTCATTTTCATTGACACATTCCGGACGAGCCGCTGCAAGTCCTGGCCCTGGACCAGGTGGTGCCCTTCTTTCTATCGCTTCACGCCCCGGCCTAGCGCCGGCCCATCCGGTGAACCCCATGTCCAATCCCACCCCAGCCCCCCTGCCGGTGTTGCTCTCCGCCAGCGTCCCCGACGAGGTGATCGGCACGCCGGAGGCCCAGCGCCTCTATGACTATGTGGCCGCCATCGTCGCGGCCCTGTTCGACGCCGGCCTGAGTCTGGTCTTCGGCGGCCACCCGACCATCACCCCGCTGGTGCATCAAGCGGTCCGCGCCCGCGGCGAGCCGCGGCCGTCCATCGACCTCTTCCAACTGGAGCGCTTCCGCGGCGAGGCCCCGCCGGAGGCCCTGGACGGCACGGTCTTCGAACGGCTCCATTGGGTCGGCGACCCGGCGCTACCGATCGCTGCGGATCTCGCCAACCTGCGCGAGCCCATGGTCGCGCTCGCCCGAGCGGCAATCTTCATCGGCGGCAAGACCACGGGCTTCCAGGGCGGCAAGCCCGGCATCCGCGACGAATTCGAGCGCTTCCGCACCCACCACCCCACGGGCCCCGTCTACCTGGTCGGTGGGGCGGGCGGCGAAACCGCCCGGATAGTGACGGATGCCAATGGACAGGACTGGGAGTGCAACGGCCTCCAGGGCGAGGCCAGGGCGGTGCTGCATGACTCACACGCCGAGCACATCGTGGCCGCGGTGATTGCCCGGGACCTGGAGCGCTATCGGCGTCAACCCTAAGCCTTCGCCTGGTATAGTCTTGCTCGAAACCCACCTGAACCGAGGAATCGCCCAATGAGTCCCGACATCAACGACAAACACCTGGGCATGGTCCAGGGGGTGATCAACCGCCTGGCCGGTAACTCCTTTTCACTCAAGGGCTGGTCCATGACCCTGGTCTCAGCGCTGCTGGGGCTGGCCCTGTCGGGCAAGGGCGGCAATCCTCTCGGCGCCATGATCGCCCTGTTCCCGGCCCTGACTTTCTGGGCACTGGACGGCTATTACCTCGCCTAGGAACGCCTGTTTCGCCGCCTCTACGCCAACATCATCGATCCCAACGGGCAGGTGCCGGCCTTCTCCATGAAGACCGAGCCGCTCACCAAAGCCCTGTGGGCCGAGGCCGCCTTCAGCCTTACCCTGAAGCTCTTCCACGGCGCTGTCCTGGCAGTGATCGTCATCGCCTATCTGTCGATCACCCCGGCCCCCCACGGGGCCTGACGAGTCGCGTCGGGTGCGGTTAGAGAGGTCGCGTCGCGGCTAACGGCCATGGCAGCGGGACCAGCCACCCCGGACGATGAAAGTCGCCCGTGGGAGCGGCCTCCGGCCGCGATGCGCCACCGCGGGCCTTGCGAGGTTTCGTCGCGGCTGCAAGCCGCTCCCACAGGCCCCGCCGCGACTTTCACGGTAAAGCCGCTCCCACCGAGTGTGGGCCTGACTTTAGCTCGTGGGTCTATGCCCGCCCCGGGACGCAAGAGCGCCTAACACAGGCGGAACACCGCACAGAAATTGTAAAAGCATTCGATACGTGTTGTCGTCGTAGCCTGGATGGAGCGCAGCGGAATCCAGGTCTCGGCTGCAACTAACTGATTCACAGTGTATCTGCGAGGCCGCCCCCGGATTCCGCTGCGCTCCATCCGGGCTACATCGGGCACGCTCCCAATACTTTCACAGTCTCACCGCAGTGTGACGCGATCGCAGCTCAGCCCGCCATCGCCCGTTGCAGGTCGGCCTGCGGATCGTCGCCCGTCAGGCGCAGGTCATAGCGCTCCTGCAGGACCTTGAAGACATTGGGCGTGATGAAGGCCGGCGGGTTGGGGCCGAGGGTGATCCCCTTGATCCCCAGATGCAGCAGGGTCAGCAGGACCGCCACTGCCTTCTGCTCGAACCAACTGATGACGAGCGTCAGCGGCAGGTCGTTGACCGTGCAATTGAAGGCCTTGGCGAGCGCCACGGCGACCGCAATCGCCCCATAGGCATCGTTGCACTGACCCATGTCCATGAGCCGCGGCAGGCCCAGGTGCTCGCCATAGTCGTGGTCGCGGATGCGGAATTTGCCGCAGCCGAGCGTCAGGATGAAGGAGTCCGGCGGGGTCGCCTGGGCGTAGTCGGTGAAATAGTTGCGGCCCTTCTCGGCCCCGTCGCAGCCGCCGATGACAAAGAAGCGGCTGATCTGGCCGGCCTTGACGGCATCGACGATGGTCGCCGCCGCATCCAGCAGCACGGTGCGGTGGAAGCCGATGGTGGACTCACCGCTCACCTGTTCCTCGCACGGCGGGCCGGCCAGCGCGGCGGCGATGACCGGGGCGAAGTTCCCGTCCACAATCCGCTGGCCATTAGGGACAGCGGTGACCCGGGTGGTGAAGAGCCGGCCGCTATAGCTCTGCGGCGGGATCAGTACACAGTTAGTAGTGCCGAGCACTGGGCCGGGGAAGGCGGCGAACTCGCGCTTCTGGTCCTGCCAGGCGCCGCCGTAATGACCCGCCAGGTTGGGGTGCCCGCCAAGCTTGGGATACATGTGGGCGGGGAGCATCTCACCGTGGGTGTAGACCTTGACCGCGGTGCCTTCCACCTGCTTCAGCAGCTCCCACAGGTCCAGCAGGTCATGGCCGGTGACCAGGATGCCGGGGCCGGCCTGGGTGCCCTCCTTCACCTTGATCGGGGCGGGCTTGCCGAAGGTCTCCACATGGCCCTCGTCGAGCAACTCCATGACCCGCAGGTTCATCTCGCCGCACGTGAGACACAGCTCCAGCAGGGTGGCCAGATCGAAGTTCACGTTGGTCATGGTCGCGAACAGGGCCTCCTCGATGAAGGCGGACACCGCCTCATCGTGCTTGCCCAGGCGACGCGCATGATTGGCATAGGCGGCCATGCCCTTGAGCCCATAGAGCAGGGTCTCCTGGAGCGACTGGACGTCCGCGTCCTTGCCGCAGGTGCCGGGGGAGGTGACGCAAGCGTCCTGCCGAAAGGTCTGTTCGCATTGGTTGCAGTGCATAGGAGGCTCGTGTTTGGCTAGCAGTGGCGCCGGCAAGGGGCGCCGGATTCAGGGTGGACGGCGGATAGTATCGAGGGGGGCAGGCCGGCGGGCCTTGACTCAGGTCAAGCCGGCCGGGGGGCGCAGTCTGCTAACCTAACCCCGGGAATTGCTCACGCCAAGGCGCCAAGCTCGCCAAGCAATACAATCGGGTCGATCCACTATACAGATCACCCGCCGGGTGACTGACGCAACGCCGATAACACACTGAAAAGCCTTGGCGAGCTTGGCGCCTTGGCGTGACAACTGCTCTTTCTGGGGTTAAGAAAGGCCCTGATCATCACTCCGGCACCGTCGCGGCCGAGGGGCCGCTCCTACGGGGATGGCGGAGCCGCAGGCCCAAGGGACGCACGCCTGGCCTGAAGTTCGCCAAGGCGGGTCCGCTCGCCCAAGATGGTGTCATTGAAGTTGTTGGTGACGGAGATGATCTGCTGGTTCAGACCCGCCGCCCAGGATGCGGCCGTCTCGTTCGGTCCAGCGCCCTGGGCAAGCTGACCATTCAGCGCCGAGACCTGCACATCCCGCTCGGTCTCCAGATTGGCGATGCGGGTCTCCAGGTTCAGGATCTCGGTATCGAGCAGGTCGGCCTCGGCCACCGTCCCCGCCTGGTACTCCATCGCCGCGGCCGACTGCTGCGCCTGTTGGGCCTGGACCGCGTCGGGGCGGGAATACTCCACCTCCAGCCTCCGCTGCCGCGCCGGCCAGGGATCGAGCACCGGGTCGCCGCCCGGATCGGTACAGGGCGCGCCGGAGAAGATCACCTTCCCGCCCTGGTGGCACTCGTAGACCGCCACCTCGCCCTCCCCCGCCGCCAGCGGCAGGCCCAGGGTCGCCGCCAGGGCGCCCGCACCGAGCGCGAACAGTCGTGGGTTCATCATCGTACAGGGCATTTTGACCTCCTCGATTAACCGGGAAAGAGCCGTTGTCACGCCAAGGCGCCAAGCACGCCAAGGTGTTTCAGCAGATGATCGGTCGTCCGCGATTCACCCGGTGACCGAACTGGATACTGAACGCATCCCATTGTCTTTCTTGGCGAGCTTGGCGCCTTGGCGTGATCGATTGCCCGCTTGAAGATGAACGGGTAGTGCCAAGACCGGACGCGGAGCGCCCGCGCGGCATTCCCACGCGGGAGCGTGGGAACGAGAAGACGGCGGTGGCAGGTCCGCGCAGCGGACCCTACGGGTTCTCCCACTCGTCTTCATCTGCGGACCGATCGTCGTTTTCCAGGGCCTCATCCGCCTCCCCATGTGCATCCACCACGGTGCGCAGGAACCGGAAGAGCTTGCGCGGGGCCTCCGGGCGGCCGCGCTCGGTGTCGCGCTTGGCGGCGCGGATCAGGGTGCGCAGTTGCTGGCGGTCGGTCTGCGGGAACTCGTCCAGGAACTCGCTCAGTGCCTCGTTGCCCTCGCCGATCAGGCGCTCACGCCAGCGCTCCAGCCCATGGTGATGGGCGGCGTCCGCCCGCTCGCGCTCGGCGGCCTGGTCCATGAGTGCGTGGACGGCGTGCATGTCCTCGCGCTCCAGCAAGTTGGCGATGCGCTTGTAGTGCCGGCCGCGGGCGCGGATGTCCTTGATCCGGCCGGTCTCCTCGATCGCCGCCCAGGTGGCATCGCTCAGGCGCAGGCGCTCCAACTGCACGCGGGGCATGGCGGTCAGGCGCTCGGCCAGGGCCTGGAGCGCGAGGTGCTCGCGCTTGAACTGGCTCTTGCTCGGGCCAAGCGGCACCTCCGGCTCCTCATCCTCCACGGTTGCTTCGTCCGCGTACTCGCCGTAGTTCTCCACGGCGTTCGGGTCGAAATCGTCGGAGTCGTCCTCGTCCCAGGGGGTCGGCTGCTCCAGGTCGTCGTCTAGGTGGTCGATTGCAGGTGCTCCAAAATCAGTTGCGGGGTGCGTTCACCCCGATATTCATTCACATCCAGCCGGTAGGCGAGCCGCACCCAGCCGCTCGCCAGCGCCAGGCGCTCGCCCAGTCCGAAACCGATGGCATCCAGCCAAGGGCCGCGCTCGGGCTTGAGCCGCAGCTTCAGATGCCGCTCCTTCAACACCCGCGCCTGGACCACCTCGAACTCGCCGTCGAACAGCGGTTCCGGAAAGCCCTTACCCCAGGGACCGCCCAGGCGCAGGACCTCGGCCGTCTCCAGGTTCAGCAGCCGCGCGGGCAGTTCACCGTCGGAGCGCAGCTCCCGCACCGCGGGGGCATCGCCCAGTTGTTCATACACCGCCTCGCGGAAGGCCAGTCTGAAATCGGCCAGGGCCTCCGGCCGCAGCGTCAGCCCCGCGGCCATGGCGTGACCGCCGAAACGCTCGATGAGCCCGGGCCGCCGACGGTCCACCAGGTCGATGGCGTCGCGGATGTTGAAACCGTCCACCGAGCGCGCGGACCCGCGCAGGAAGCCGTCGTCGGCGTCCGCAAAGGCGATCACCGGCCGATGATAACGCTCGCGGATGCGCGCGGCGACAATCCCCGACACCCCCTGGTGCCAGCCCTTGCCGTAGAGACAGAGCCCCGGCGGCAGGTCGTCACCACGCGAGGTGATCCGCTCCACCAGGGTTTCGGCCTGTTCGCGCATCGTCCCCTCGATCTCGCGGCGCTCGCGGTTGAGCCCATCGAGCTGACTCGCGAGATCCAGTGCCGTCGCCGGTTCATCGCACAGCAGGCACTCCACCCCGAGCGTCATCTCGGTGAGGCGCCCGGCGGCATTGAGCCGGGGTCCGACCTGGAACCCCAGATCGGTAGCCGTGACCCGGGTCGGATCGCGCCCCGCCACCTGGAGCAGTGCATGGATGCCGGGCCGGCAGCGCCCGGCACGGATGCGCCGCAGCCCCTGCTCCACCAGGATACGGTTGTTGTGGTCCAGCGTCACCACGTCCGCCACCGTACCCAGGGCGACCAGGTCCAGGAACTCCGCCAGATTGGGCTCGGGCCGCGCGGCGTTGAACCAACCCGCGGCACGCAGTTGGGCGCGCAGTGCCATCAGGCAATAGAAGACCACGCCGACCCCGGCCAGGTGCTTGCTCGGAAAGGCGCAGCCGGGCTGGTTGGGGTTGACGATGGCCGCCGCCGCGGGGAGCCGCTCCCCGGCCAGATGGTGGTCGGTGATCAGCACCGGGATGCCCAGCGCATTGGCGCGCTCCACCCCGGCAATGCCGGCGATGCCGTTGTCCACGGTCATCAGCAGCCCGGGCTTGAGCGCCGCCGCCGCGTCCACCACCGCCGGGCTCAGGCCATACCCAAAGGCGAAACGGCTCGGCACCAGATAGGAGACCGCGCCGGCGCCCAGCGCGCGCAGCCCGAGCACCGCCAGCGCGCTGCCGGTGGCGCCGTCCGCGTCATAGTCGCCGATCACCAGGATCGCGTCCCCACCGCGCAGGGCGCCGGCGAGCAGGGCCACCGCCTGATCCATCCCGGCCAACGACTGATAGGTGGCCAGCCCCGCCAGCCCCAGGTCGGACTCGGACTCCAACTGGCCGCGGCCGGCATAGAGCCGCCGCAGCAGTTCAGCCGCGTTGGCGGGCGGCGGTTGCGCGGGATCGGACGGGGTACGGCGGATTTCGGTTGGGGTCACTGGGTGGGCCTGGGTTCAGAAGCTGGGGAGAAAAGTGGGCAGGTGGTCGGTCCGCACGGCGGACCCTACGGCGTTGCTGCGTGCCCGTAGGGTCCGCTGCGCGGACGAGCCACCTCACCGCGAGCGAAATGCCCGGACGTAGAATGGCAGTCTGGGGCACCCGGAACACAGGGTGCGCATCGCCCACGCATGACGGTGCATGACATCCTACCCGGATTCGCCTCCCAGCTGGAACCCGGCGACCTTGATGAGTGTCGCGGCCCCCGGGAGCGCCGCCCCGGATTCCGCTGCGCTCCATCCAGGCACCTTCCGAATACTTTTTTACAGTCTCCCAAACGGTGTGACGAAGGGAAAGCGCTGCTTTGCGGGCTGTCCACAGACCCGCTCAACGGCCTTTGGCCAGACGGCGGGGACTTGGGAGTCAGTCGGTGCGAACGACCGTTTTCGCATTACGGGATCGCGCGACGGCGACCAGCCGCTCGACGATCTGGGTGAACAGGCGCGGCGGCAGGACGCCGTAGTCGTACCGCCCGGGCGCGACACGCGAGATCGGCACCAGGTCGGGGCCGGGCCAGACGAATCGATTGACCTCTGACACCACAATCCAGGAGCGTTCCTCATCGAGTCCCAACCGCCGTTTGGTGGGCTGGGGAACCTCTACCGCGGTATCCGGGTCGCGGGGCGCCGCATGGGTGATCGGCGCGACCGTGACGACCGGCCCGCCCGACGCTTGCAACACCGCAAGGACGACAACGCAGGGGCGATCCTTACGGCCCTCTTCATGCCCGGCCTGCGCCTCGGCGTCCCACAGGTACCGGTAACCGATGACCAGCCCTGGATGGGGCGCGGGCAGGGACATCAGAGTCAGTCCAGTTCGCCGTCGAGGTGGGCGTAGGATTCCGGCACCCGGGCTTGGGCAATCGCCGTCAATTCGGCGTCGCTCAGTGACTCCACCGAAAATGCCTCCTGATCCCGGCGCTTGAGCCGTCGGTATTCTTCCGCGGACAGCAGGACCAGGCTCTGTTGGCCGTCCGCGGTGATAGCGACGGGCTCCTGCAGGGCACTGCCCCGATAACGCCCAAAATGCCGTTGCAACTCGGTGGCGGTCACGGTCAACATGGTGAATCCCGGTGCGGATCTGAGAATAGACAGAGTATACCAAAGCAGAATGACGCGCCGGGCCAGAGCACCTGTCGCGGCCAGGCAGCCCGTAGGGTCCGCTGTGCGGACCAGCGACCTCAGCACGCCCCCAGAGTGGTCCAGAAGTGCTTGCAGCGCCTGAGACTTGCGTCACAATCGCAGCGGTGTGGCGAGGAGAACCGGTTACCGTGAAAGTCCGGCCAAGGCCCCCAGAGGGAGCGGCTTCAGCCGCGACGCGACCGCGCAAGCGCCCGTGGCCTCGTCGCGGCTAACGGCCATGGAAGGGGGGCCTGCCACCCCTGACCATGAAAGTCTTTCAGGCTAACGGGGCGCTCCTGCGCCCGCTCGTGGTTTTCGCGTGAAACCTACTTCACAGACATCGGCTTACGGCGACTTTCACGGTAAAG
>NZ_CAJAXH010000279.1 GCF_903946935.1 uncultured Thiodictyon sp. | reverse complement strand
GCGCAAACCGACTTCAAGCGAAACACAGGTGTATATTGCATCCGGACGCTTGCTTCTTCGGCAGATCTGCGATAATCAAACGCCGTATTTATTAGCCGTCAAGTGATCCTCTATCGCGAAATGGTTCCTAGACAGCCTCTTAACCGTTTCGCTCGGCCGCAATCAGCGCCAAGGCCCGCGGGAGCGCGTCCGCATCGTCGGTCAACCAATAACCACCGGACTCGGCGCGTAGCCAGGTGAATTGCCGTTTCGCCAGTTGCCGGGTGGCGACGATACCGCGGTAGCGCAGTTCATCGCGGCCGTAGTCCCCTTGGATGAACTGCAAGACCTGGCGATAGCCCACGCAGCGCATGGATGGCAGGTCCGCCCTCAGATCGCCGCGCGCCCATAGCGCCTGCACCTCCGCGATCAGACCGGCATCCAGCATCCCGTGGAAGCGTTGCGCGATGCGCTCATGCAGGGTCTGCCGGTCGGCCGGCGCCCGCACCAGCTTGAGCAACCGATAGGGCAGTTCGCCACCCGCCGCCGGGGCGCGTCGGATCAGCGCGCTCATGGGCTCGCCGGTAATGGCGTGGACCTCGAGCGCGCGTTGGATGCGCTGGGGGTCATGGGGGTGGACCAGGGCGGCAGTCGCCGGATCGAGCGCGGCCAAGCGGGCATGCATCGCCGGCCAGCCCAGGCGGGAGCCCTCATTGAGCAGGCCCTCACGGACCTCCGGGTCGGCCTGGGGCAATGGCGCCAGCCCCTGTTGCAGGCCCCGGAAATACAGCATGGTGCCGCCTACCAACAAGGGGATGCGGCCCGCGGCGGTGATCTCGGCCATGGCGGACAGGGCGTCTGAGCGGAAGCTGGCGGTCGAATACGACTCGCTGGGCTCCAGGATATCGATCAGCCGATGGGGCGCTTGCTCAAGCACCGCCGCACCCGGCTTGGCGGTGCCGATGTCCATGCCCCGGTAGATCATGGCCGAATCCACGCTGACGATCGCGCACGGCAGGCGCCGCACCAGTTCGAGCGCCAGCGCGGTCTTACCGCCCGCGGTGGGGCCCATCAGCAAGATGGCCAGCGGGCGGGGGGCCGCGGCCGGCCCGGTGTCCAAACCTGAAGACTGAAAACCTCTGGACGATCGATCTATCATCTGAAATCCGGCAATGGCTCACGCCAAGGCGCCAAGCTCGCCAAGAAAAATAATTGGGTAGACTCAACCTCCAGATCAGTCGCCAGATGGCTGGCCAAACGCTGATAACGCACTGAAACACCTTGGCGAGCTTGGCGCCTTGGCGTAACACAGATCCTTTCTGAGGTGATTGGAAAATGACCGGCTGGCGTGCTGCGGCTAGCGGCCCCGCGAGAACAACCGATCGAGCTCCGTCTGGCTCAACTGGACCCAGGTCGGCCGGCCGTGGTTGCATTGGTCGGCCCGCTCCACCTGTTCCATGGCGCGCAACAGTGCGTTCATCTCATCCAGGGTGAGGCGTCGGTTGGCCCGCACCGCCCCGTGACAGGCCATGGTGGACAGCACGCGATTGACCTCCTCGCTCACCCGTTCGGACGCCCCATGCACCGCCAGATCGGAGAGCAGGTCGCGCACCAGGCGCTCCGCATCGGCATCTCGCAGCAGTGCCGGGACCTCACGCACCGCCAGGGTCCCCAGCGCCAGCCGGTCGACCACCAGGCCCAGCCCCGCGAGGGTCTCCCGCTGGGCCTCCAACAGGTCCGCCTCGCGCGGGCTCACCTGCAGCGAGACCGGCACCAACAGTGGCTGACTGATGATGCGCCCGGCACTCCAGGCCGCCTTGAGTTGCTCGTAACCGATACGCTCGTGGGCGGCATGGATGTCGACGATGATCAGGCCCTGGGCGTTCTGGGCCAGCAGATAGATGCCGCTCAATTGTCCCAGGGCGAAACCCAGCGGGGCCTCGACCGCCGACCCCCGGTCATCGGGCTGCGCCGCCACTGCGCCGGGTGCCGCTGGGCGCTGAAAGTTGAGCGCGGCGCAATACAAACCAGCCGAACGGTCTCCGATACCCAGCCCCAGACGACCGGTCTGCGGCGGCGGGCCGGACCTGGACGCGTGCGGTTCCGGCACCGTTGGGGTCGGCGCCAGTAAAGGCGACTGGAAGGAGGCCGGAGTCGGCTCCGCCGTACCCAGGCTCCCGGCGGCCAGCCGGCGTTTAAGCACGCTGAAGATGAAATCGTGAACCTGACGCCCCTCGCGGAAGCGCACCTCCTGCTTGGTCGGGTGTACATTCACGTCCACCAAGCGCGGCGGGAGCTCCAGAAAGAGTACATACGCCGGGTGTCGGGCCTGGTGGAGCACATCGCTGAAGGCCTGGCGCACCGCATGGGTCACCAGTTTGTCGCGCACCATGCGCCCGTTGACATAGAAAAACTGCTGGTCCGCCTGCCCGCGGGAGAAGGCCGGGCGCAACACCCAGCCGGACAGGCGCAGGGCCACCGCCTGTTCATCCAACCACAGGGCCTGCTCGCCAAAGCCCGCGCCGAGCAGGGCGTCCAGGCGCGCGCGGATGCGCACCGGGTCGGCCCCCGCCGGGACCAGGTCCAACACCGCCCGACCGTTATGGCGCAGGCGCACCCCCACCTCGGGGCGGGCCAGGGCGATGCGCCGCACCACCTGCTCCAGGTGCCCGAATTCGGTCTTATCCGTACGCAGAAACTTGCGCCGCGCCGGGGTGTTGTAGAACAGATCGCGCACATCCACGGTGGTCCCGGGCGGGTGCGCGGCGGGTCGCAACTCCCCCGGGAGGCCATCCGGCCCCACTGTCAGCTCATGGCCGGCGCCCTCCCCCGCCGCCCGGGAGGTCAGGGTCAGGCGGCTCACCGAGGCAATACTCGGCAGGGCCTCCCCGCGAAAACCGAGCGTCTCCACCGCCTCCAGTTCGGTCAGGACCCCGAGCTTGCTGGTGGCGTGCCGGGCCAGGGCCAGGGCGAGCTGGCCGGGCGGGATGCCGCGCCCGTCGTCACGCACCCGCAGGCGCTTGCTGCCGCCCTGCTCCACCTCGATCTCAATGGCGGTCGCACCGGCATCCAGGCTGTTTTCGATCAGTTCCTTGGCCACCGCGGCCGGGCGCTCCACCACCTCCCCAGCGGCAATCTGATTGACCAAATGACTGGGAAGAACACGGATCGCTTGGACGCGCACCTCCGCCACGGGCACACTGGGGTCGGTTAGGTGCGTCAATGATTCAGCCATTGCCCGATCCGCTGTCTGGCGCGGCAGCGGCGTCCGGATCCGGGTCGGCACTCGCGGGACGCCCCGCGCTCTGCACCCGGTAGCGGTGGAAATATTGCTTGATTCCCGTCATGATGGCCGCCGCCAGGCGTTGCTGTTCGGCGCCGTTGCGCAGTCGCGCCTCCTCGTCCGGATTGCTGATAAAGGCCGTCTCGATCAGCATCGAGGGGATATCCGGGGACTTGAGCACCACGAACCCGGCCTTCTGAACGCGCCCCTTGTGGGTAGCGCCGAGCCGGCTCAGATTGTTGAGCACGGCGCCGGCGGCCTGCACGCTGCGCTCCAGTGCGGCGTTCTGGACCATATCCAGGAGCACCGTCGCGAGTTGGTCGTCGCGTTCAGCGAGATCCACTCCGCCCACGCGGTCGGCACTGTTCTCCTTGTCGGCCAACCACTTGGCTGCCTCGCTGGTGGCACCGCTGCGCGACAGGGTAAACACCGATGAGCCCTGCGCCTGCGGGCTCTCGAAGGCGTCGGCATGGATGGAGATGAAGAGGTCCGCCTCGTATTTGCGCGCCTTGCGGATGCGCGCACGCAACGGTACAAAGGTGTCGCTATCGCGGATCATCAGCGGGCGCATCCCCGGCTCCTTGGCCACCAGGGCGGCTAGGCGCCGGGCGATGGCGAGTGTCACGTCCTTCTCGCGGGTCCCGTGAGCGCCGATCGCCCCCGGGTCTTCGCCGCCATGACCGGCGTCGATCGCCACCACCAGGGTGCGGGTGGCCCGCCCCCGGGACCGGGCCCGGCCGGCCGCCGCCTTAGCCCCCGACTTGGGGATGAGCGCCACCACCAGCCGCTGGCCGTGATCGCCATCCGGCGCGAGGGGAAAGCTTTTCACGCGCACCGGCCGCTTGAGATCGAGCACGATACGCAGGTCGTCGCCCTCCCGGACCCCGCTGCGCAGCCCAGCCAGATTGGGGTCGTCCGTCGCGGCCTTGGGCAACTGACCGCTCAACTTCGTATCCACGATATCGACCACCACCCGGTCCGGCCCTTCCAGTACAAAGATCTGATGGGTGACCGGACCGCTCAAGTCCAGCACCAGCCGGGTCTGATCCGGGTCCGGCGCGATGCGCGCGCCAGTCACCGCGGCCGGTGCCGCGACCGCGGCGGACGGCAGGAAGGTCAGCAGGATCGGCAGCAGGATGGCGAGCAGCGGCGTCACGGCTTGGCTCCACAGGGCAGCAGGCAAATGAGATCCGGAAGATAGCATGGTCAAGGCACGTTTTCAGGATCATACACCGTCAATGGCCGCGGCGAGGGTCTTGACGGCCAGGATGTCCAGCCCCTCCACCCCCTCCTTCGGGACATTGCCGGCCGGCACGATGGCCCGGCGGATGCCGTGTTTGGCCGCCTCCCGCAACCGATCCGGGCCGGCCGGGACGGGCCGCACCTCGCCCGAGAGCCCCACCTCGCCGAAGGCCATCAGGTCCAGCGGCAGGGGCCGGTCGCGATAACTGGAAAGGACCGCCAACACCACCGGCAGGTCGGCCGCCGTCTCGCCGATGCGCACCCCACCCACCACGTTGACGAACACATCCTGGTTGAACATCCCCACCCCACCGTGGCGGTGCAGGACCGCCAGCAGCATCGACAGCCGATTCTGGTCCAGCCCCAGCGCGACGCGGCGCGGGTTGGCGAGCGGGCTCTCATCCACCAAGGCCTGCACCTCCACCAGCATCGGCCGGGTGCCCTCGCGTGTCACCATCACCAGACTGCCAGGCACCGGTTCGTCGTGGCGCGAGAGGAAGATCGCCGAGGGGTTCTTGACCTCCCGCAGCCCCCGGTCGCCCATGTGGAAGACCCCCAACTCATTCACCGCCCCGAAGCGGTTCTTGATCGCCCGCACCAGGCGGAAGGGGCTCCCCGCCTCCCCCTCAAAATAGAGCACCGTATCGACCATGTGCTCCAGCACCCGCGGCCCGGCCAGCGCCCCCTCCTTGGTGACATGCCCCACCAGAAAGACCGCCGTGTCGGCCCGCTTGGCAAAGCGCACCAACTGCGCCGCGGTCTCCCGCACCTGACTGACCGAGCCCGGGGCCGAGGGCAGGAGATCCGTATAGAGCGTCTGGATGGAGTCCACCACCATCACCCGCGGCGACTCCCGTTCCGCTAAGGCCAGCACGCGCTCCACGCAGGTCTCCGCCAGCAGCCGCACGCCGGTCCCCGTGACCCCCAAGCGACGGGCGTGCAGGCCGATCTGCTGGGGGGACTCCTCCCCGGTCACATAGAGCACCGATTGGCTCGCCCCTAGCGACTCGCATGCCTGGAGCAACAGGGTCGATTTGCCGATCCCCGGGTCGCCGCCCAGCAGCACCACCGAGCCGTTCACCAGGCCGCCGCCCAGCACCCGATCCAGTTCGCCGATCCCGGTGCCGATGCGCACCCGCTCCTCAGGTTTCAGGTCCGCCAGGGACTGGATCTCGGACTCGGCCGCGCCGACCGCGCCGGCAAAGCCGCCGCGGAAGGCGCCGCGGTGCGCGGACGCTATCGGCCGCGCGATCTCTTCCACACTGTTCCAGGCCCCGCAGTCGGCGCACTGCCCGCTCCATTTCGGCTGCGCCGCCCCGCAGGCATTGCAGACATAAGCGCCGCGGGGCTTCTGGGGTCCGGTGGCCATGGGTGGTGGTTCGCTCCTCAAAGCGTCCTGGCCACACGGAAACCGGCATCTGGGCTGCGCACGCTGGCGCCATCCCGGTTGCGCAACGCGGAGTGCAGGAGCCACGGGGCGTCGCGCCAGGAACCCCCGCGCACCACGCGCCGCCCACTGGCTGCGCACGCATCGCGCCATTCCGAACCAGTCTGCGGGGCACCCGTATAGCCCTCATGCCAACAATCCTGTACCCATTCAACGACGTTGCCGTGCATGTCGTACAGACCCCAAGGGTTGGCGGGATAGTGGCCTACCGTCTGAGTCTTGCCTAGATAGACCCCGGTGTTGTCACCGCAGCCGGTATCATCTGCGCCGGTACCGTTGCAGTTGGCCAGATTGGTATTGATGCAATTACCGGTGCTGAAGGCGGTCGTGGTCCCGGCACGGGCGGCATACTCCCATTCGGCCTCGCTGGGCAGTCGATAGGCCTTGCCGGTCTGGCTACTGAGCCATCTGACATATTGTTGGGCGTCGCTCCAAGAGACATTGATGACCGGGCGCTGACCCCGCCCCCATCCCGCATCGCTTGGACGGTGGCTACAACCGCCGGCCGCTTGGCAGGCGTCCCATTCGTCGAAGGTCACTTCGTACTTCCCCAATTCAAAGGCAGCGACCTGCACCCGATGGGCGGGCCGCTCCTCGTCGCCGCACTGCTGCTCGTCCGGCTGGCAGCCCATGGAGAAGCTACCGGCGGGGATGAGGACCATCTCCGGCTCGACCACCGACTGGTGCTCAACCGGGTGGCGCTCCACCGCGGGTATCGGACGGACCTTGGGTGCCAGCGGCGGCCGCTGCGGCTTGGGTGCCGCGGACTTGCGCTGCGGCTTGGATGCCGCGGGCTTGCGCTGCGGCTTGGCCGGCGCGGTTTGTCGCTCGTACTGCTCCATCAACCGGCGCACCTCCGGGTCTTGCTCCGCGGCGACGCTCACCATCGGCAACGTCAGACCCGGCAGCATCAAACCCAGCACCCAATCACGTACAGTCATCGCTCGCCCTCATCATCTACTCGTTAGACTGCCCATCGATCGAATTGTCTTGACCTGCCAGCCGCTGCCGCAGATCGGCAACCTCGGGGGCCTGCGGGTCCCACTGCTTCATATCGTCATAGACCAGCTTGGCCTTGTCTGTACGGCCCTGCTCCAGAAAGGCGCGGGCAGCGGCCAGCAGTTTGACGCTCCGCTCCCGCCGGAAGGCAGCCACCGCCCCTTCGCGATCCCAGGTCTTCGCATCATCCAGCGCCCGCAGCGCAGCCGCGATCTTGCGTTTTTCCAATAACCCCTGGGCCGCCGCCAAATGGAGTTCCAGCTTCTTCCGGCTGGCCTGACGGACCACCCCCAACGCCTTCTCTGCCTCCGCCCGGTGTCCGCACCCATTCGGCCCACAGTCATCCAGATAGATGCGATACCCGTCCTCGGTAGCGTCCTTGCGCGCAGCCTCAAAGGCCCGCGCGTCGTCGGCTTGCCGTTCATCCGCGCTCTGGCGCTCCCGGGCCTCGCGCTCCGCCACCAAACCCTGCAGGCGTTGTTGTGCCTCCGCCCGGTGCCCACAGCCGTTGACCGCGCAGTTGGCCAGATAGGTGTGATACCCCGCTTCGCTGCTGGCCCCCAGTGCGATCTGGTAGGCCCCATCATCGGCGTCCTGGGCGTTCTTGGGCGAAAAGAACCAACCAGCGAACCCCGCGGCAACGGCCACGAGGAGCACGGCGCCGCCGATGACCCAGGGCCGCCCGCCGGAGCGCGCTTGACCAGCCCCCCCCCCGGCGACGACCGGCCAGCGCACCAAGAGGTCATCCAGACTCGCCGGCCGACGTGCCGGATCGGGCTCCAGCATCGCGGTCAGCCAGGGCCGCAGAACCGGCGGCACCCAGCGCACATCGGGCGCACCCTGACGGGTCAGCACGGCCGCCTCCAAGGTCGTGCCCATCTTCAGCGGCCGACCCAGGGCGGCAGCGGCCAGCACCAGCCCGAGACTATAGATGTCTGAACGCGCATCCACCTTGCCGCCGAACATCCCGAACTGCTCCGGGGCGGCGAACAGGTGCTTACCCACGAAGGACGATCCGATGATGCTATCCGTTCCGGGTTCAGTGAGTTTGCTCAACCCAAAGTCGATCAGCTTGGCGGCGGCGACTCGACCGCCCGGCAGGATCACGTTGTCCGGAGAGAGGTCCCGATGCACGGCCCCCTGGCGGTGGGCCTCCGCCAACCCAGCGGCGAGTCGGTCGCGCAGGATCAGGACCTCGTCCACCGGCAACGGACCCTGGTGAATCCGCTCCGCGAGCGAGGGGCCGTCCGCATACTCCATGATCAGATAGTCGCGACCCTCCTGGTCCTGGACGAAGCCGTCGTAACTCACCACGGCATTGTGGCGCACCCCGCGCAGGACCCTGGCCTCCCGGTAAAAGAGGTCCATCGCCTGGCGGTTGGCCACCATGAAGGACCGGATCACCTTCACCGCATGCAGGGTGCCGAGCTTGGCATGGCGGGCCAGGTAGACCTCGCCCATGCCGCCGCCCCCGAGTTGCCGTTCGACCCGGTAGGTGTTGGCCAACAGGGTGCCCGGGGGGATGTCGCAGGGGGAGGCCAGATCGGCGGTGAATCTTGGGGAGGAAACGGCAGAGGGCATCGTGGAGCCGGTCACGGACGGTTCGGGGCGGCGCTCCGGCCAGGGGGCATCGGCTGGAATAGGGGGGTCCGCCAGGTGCGACGGGCTACCATCCACCGCCTTGTTCGCTTCGTCGTTCATCTGCCCCCGATCGCTGCGGTCACGTATGCCGTAAAATGACTGATCGCGCGCCGGGGCCTAAGACGGGGATGACCCCGCGCCCCCGCAACGCCGACTGGCCGGCCCAGACCGCCGCATTGTAGCCGGGACCGGACCTACCTGCCCGCGCGGCGACCGCCCGGAGTTGGCCCGCCAGGCGAGCCTTTTTGCCATCGGCAAGGGGCGCAGTGCGGGGGACACCGACGGCGGCCCCGAACTCCCGGCCGGGGTCGACGAGGGGCGGATGATGCAGGCATTGGCGTCCATGGCCCGCGAGATGGAGCATCTGGACAACGCGGACCCCCGCCAGGCGGCGCACCTGATGCGGTGCCTGTTCAACTGCGCGGGGAGGCAAACAGCGCGTGATGGACGCTGCGTCGACCGTGCCGTTCGCCCTCTTGTA
The DNA here is from genome assembly GCF_903946935.1 of uncultured Thiodictyon sp. Lineage (GTDB taxonomy): Bacteria > Pseudomonadota > Gammaproteobacteria > Chromatiales > Chromatiaceae > Thiodictyon. The sequence continues at coordinate 4,778 of NZ_CAJAXH010000279.1, read as the reverse complement.
CGGGCGCCCCGGCCCCCATGTTACACTCACGCGCAATCCTCCAACCCGCAAATCGTAGCGCAACAGGACATGGCAACTCAGAAAACCTACCTCGTGATCTCCGCCTTGGGCGAGGACCACCCCGGCATCGTCAACCTGCTCTCCAAGGCGATCCTGGAGCAGGGCTGCAACATCGAAGACAGCCGCATGACCGTGCTCGGCGGGGAGTTCGCCGTCATGCTCTTGATCGAGGGCAAGTGGAACACCCTGGCGAAGATCGAGAACGCCATCCCCGAGCTGCAGCGCCAGCTCAACATGACGATCATCAGCAAGCGCACCGGCGAGCGCGCCACCGGCCGCAACCTGCTCCCCTACGCGGTGGACGTGGTCTCCATGGACCACCCGGGCATCGTCAACAACCTAGCCGGATTCTTTGCCGACCGGGCGATCAACATCGAAGACATGGCGACCAGCACCTATGCCGCCGCCCACACCGGCACCCCCATGTTTGCCGTACACATCACTGTCGGCATCCCCTCCGACATGCACATCGCCGGGCTGCGCGAAGAGTTCATGGACTATTGCGACGGGCTCAACCTGGACGCAGTGCTCGAGCCGCTCAAGGGGTAACGGCCATGGCCGCGCCCGACCCCGCCCTCCCCCAATCGGGGAGGGAGACTTGTTAAAGTACGTTGGTTGAAGCGATAGCCAGAGGATAAACCCATGCCTACCACGCTCGGCGAAGCCGTCCCAGACCTCGAACTCAAGACCACCGGCGATCGCACCGTCAAACTCTCCGACTATCGCGGCCAGCACCTGGTGCTCTATTTCTACCCCAAGGCCAGCACCCCCGGCTGCACCCAGGAAGGGCAGGACTTCCGGGATGCGGCCGACGCCTTCGCCGCCGCCGAAACCGTCATCCTCGGCGCCTCCCGAGATGGCCTGAAGGCACAGGAGAACTTCAAGGCCAAACAGGGCTTCCCCTTCGACCTCATCGCCGACACCGACGAGGCCCTGTGTCGGGCCTTCGACGTGATCAAGCTGAAGAAGATGTATGGCAAGGAGAGCCTGGGCGTGGAACGCAGTACCTTCCTGATCGACTCCACCGGTGTGCTGCGCCAGGAGTGGCGGGGCGTCAAGGTGAAGGGGCATGTGGATGAGGTGCTCGCCGCGGCGCGCGCTCTGTAAATGATCAAACGCGACCACGACAAGACCTGCCTCTTTGTACTCGACACCAATGTGTTGATGCACGACCCCACCTGCATCTTCCGCTTCAAGGAACACGACGTATTTCTGCCGATGGTGGTCCTGGAGGAGTTGGATCAGGGCAAGAAGGGCCTGTCCGAGGTGGCGCGCAATGTCCGTCAGGTGAGTCGCTTCCTCGACCAACTGCTGTGCAACGCGGACAAGGAAGCGATCGACGCCGGCCTGGCCTTGGGCCCCATCGCCGCCGGTGGCGGCGGTCTCATCGCACCCGCCGCCGGGCGCCTGTTCTTTCAAACCCAGCCGATGGACCTCAAGCTCCCGGAGGCCCTGCCGGGGAGCGGGGCGGACAACAACATCCTCGGCACCGCCCGCGCCCTGCACGATCTGCGGCCCGAGCGTCAGGTCATCATCGTCTCCAAGGACATCAACCTGCGGATCAAGGCCGCGGTACTCGGCATCGCGGCCGAGGACTATGCCAACGACCAGGTCTTGGACGATGCCGCGCTCCTCTACACCGGGGTGGAACAACTCCCGGACGCCTTCTGGTCGGAACACAGCAAGTCCATGGACTCCTGGAAGGAGGAGGGCCGCACCCTCTATCGCATCGGCGGCCCCGACGTCGCCCACTGGTATCCCAGCGAGTGCCTGTACAGCGATGACGACACCCGCTTCGAGGCGATCGTCCGCGAACAGCGCGGCGCGGCCGAGGCGGTCATCGAGGTGGTCACCGACTACCGCACCCCGCGCCACAATGTCTGGGGAATCAACGCCCGTAACCGGGAGCAGAACTTCGCGCTGAACATGCTGATGGACCCGGACCTGGACTTCGTCAGCCTGCTCGGCACCGCCGGCACCGGCAAGACGCTCCTGGCACTCGCCGCGGGTCTGGCCCAGGTGTTGGACCGCACCATCTACAAAGAGATCATCATGACCCGGGCCACGGTGCCGGTCGGCGAGGACATCGGCTTCCTGCCCGGCACCGAGGAGGAGAAGATGACCCCCTGGATGGGCGCACTGATGGACAACCTGGAGGTCCTGGCGCGGCCCGAGGGCGGGGATTGGGCGCGCGCCGCCACCCATGACCTGCTGAAGAGCCGCATCCGCATCCAGTCGATGAACTTCATGCGCGGACGGACCTTTCTCAATAAATACATCATTCTGGACGAGGCCCAGAACCTCACCGCCAAGCAGATGAAGACGCTGATCACACGCGCCGGGCCGGGCACCAAGGTGGTCTGTCTGGGCAACATCGGCCAGATCGACACCCCCTATCTCACCGAGACCAGCTCCGGTCTCACCTATGTGGTCGACCGCTTCAAACACTGGCCCCACGGCGGCCATATCACCCTGATGCGCGGGGAGCGCTCGCGGCTGGCGGACTTTGCCTCCGAGGCCCTGTGAGCGAGCACGTCCCCCTGCATCCGATCGCCACGGTTGTACTACCGCAAGCGTCGCCCCTCAGGCCGACCCCATGACCGACCCCGCCCCCCAGCCCCGGCGCACCAAGCGCCTGACCGGATGGATCGGCAATCTGCTCCTGGTGCTGGCGGTCGTCGTCGGCGTCCAATGGTGGCAGACACGCACCTTCGCCACCGGCGCGGCCCCACCGCTGGTGGGTGAGACGCTGGACGGCCAGACGATCAACCTCAAGGACCTGCGCGGCCGGCCGGTCCTGGTACACTTTTGGGCGACCTGGTGCCCGATCTGCAAGCTCGGCAACGGTGGCATCGACGCCATCGCGCACGACCATCGGGTACTCGCGGTGGCCATGCAGTCCGGCGGCGCCGCCGAGGTCCGCCGCTTCATGGCCGAACGGGGACTGAGCTTTCCGGTGGTCCTGGACCCCGACGGCGAGCTGGCCCGCCGCTGGGGCGTGGCCGGGGTGCCGGCGAGCTTCGTACTCGACCCCGCCGGGCAGATCGCCTATGCCACCATGGGCGCCAGCACCGAGATCGGACTGCGCGCCCGCTTGTGGGCCGCGGGCCGGTCGACCGTGGCGCCCCTAGCGGCGCCGACTTCATCCAAGCAAGAGCCTTTGTCCGCGCATGAACCCAACTAAACGCCACCCCCTACCGCGGCTGGGCCGCGTCGCCTGCGCCCTGAGCCTGGGCGCCCCGCTCCTGGCGCAGGGTGCGGTCCCCGCGCTGGGCACCGCGGACCTGAGCATCCACGCCGACGGCAGCACCGTCACCGTCGAACTCTCCGCCGCCGCCCAGACCCTGGTCGGATTCAGCGGTGCGCCGACTGACGCGGCAAGCCGCGAGGTCCTCAAGGTCGCGGAGGAAAACCTCAAACACGGCGAGGCCCTGGTGCGCTTCAACCCACTGGCCAGTTGCGTGCTGGACGACGCCAAGGTCGACGCCGACCCGCGCGAACACGAGGGCGAGGCCGGCATGGGGGCCAGCTACCGCTTCAACTGCCAGTTTCCCAAGTCATTCAGCTCCGCCGCACTGGGCATCTTCAGCGGCTTCAACGCACTGCAACGCGTCCATGTCCGTTATACCACCGCCGACGGCCAGGGCGCCGCGATCCTCACCCGCGAGAATCCAGTCGTCAACTTCGTGCCGTTGAAATGAGACCTTGACCCTCGCGACACCGCTGCGGCGGTGTCTGGCGCGCTGCGCCGCAGCCGCCATTCAACCTACAAAGAGCGGCTCTCACGCCAAGGCGCCAAGCTCGCCAAGGTTTTCCAAAACGTTATTGTCGTTCGGCGAGTCACCCGCAGGGTGATGCCGATGCTGCGCACATCTCGTTTTTCTTCTTGACGTCTTGGCGTCTTGGCGTGATCAACTGCCGGATCTAGGTTCAATGATGGTCGAGCCTAAACCAGGCCTGCGCATCATAGGGTACCCGTCCAGGGGCCATTTTCCCCTGATATGATGGCACCTCGCGAAACCCGCCCACCAGCACCTTTTCAACGCTCACACCCGTAATCCGGTATCCGCCAGTGGCCAGCACTGCCGCCACTGGCGCCAACAACTCTTTATTAAATAAGACTTGGGCGACATAGCGATTGATATCCAGGGCCGCCGGCCGCCCTTTCTTGGCATTCCATCCGCCATCCCGGTAGGCAGCGGTGGCCAGATACTGCGATAACCATGGGTAGTCGACCAGCCGACCGATAAATAGCGATGAATAGGTCCCGGTGAGCCGCGGCGCCGCGTCTATTGAGAATGCCGCATTGAGAACAGACACCATGGCGTCTTGGTCTATCCGACAACCCTGACCGCGCGGATGAACCGCGCGCAGCCTTAGGGTCTGCCACTGCTCGTTTGATTCAACCGCAAGCTCACACCCCCCGGCTCGCGTTGAAGCAATCACCGACTCTTCGGCCAACACGATAGTCCAGGACAAAGACAGGACCAGCATCGCGGGAAGAACCGCTCTCACCTATCAAGTCGCGCTAGATCGCCGGGACCGTGGTCACAGTACCAAACTGGCGGAAGTGGCCGTCAGAGGCTGTCTAAGAACCATTTTGAGATAGAGGCTTACTTAACGGCTAATAAATACGGCGTTTGATTATTGCAGATCTGCCGAAGAAGCAAGCGTCCGGATGCAATATAAACCTGTGTTTCGCTTGAAGTCGGTTTGCG
>NZ_CAJAXH010000278.1 GCF_903946935.1 uncultured Thiodictyon sp. | reverse complement strand
CTATGCGAAAGGCATCAGGCTCTCAAACAGGTTGATGAAAGATGTCGAAGCGAGATTGAAGCGTAGCCCGACTTTGCCAAAATGGGACATCTTTATCCAGCCGGTTTTCGGGTAACTTCTATAACGGAAATCACCTTAATCGCTCCGCGCACCGCATCGAGCGCGGCATTGACCGCCTTTTCGGCCATGGCGAGGCTGATTCCTTCCAGCGCGGTAAAGACCATCTTCATCGAGCGCTGATGCAGCCGTGATAACGCCCGCGCCTGCTCCTCAGTAATCTGATGCAGGCCCTTCCATGTCTGGATGTCCGCCATGCTCTGAGCGAATGTTTTGGATTCGCTGGTCGCGAAGTTTTTCGCCTCCGGCCACTTCTCTCCGAATACGCCTTCGGCCGCAACGAGCATCTGACGCGCCACGTCATTGACATTGATGGTGGTCATTTTCTGGTCTCCGCTACTGTTGGTTTAGTGCCGGTTGTGCCTGATTCCACTTAAGGAACAGCAGGTGCTTGACGATGGCCCTGAACGATTGCTCAAAGGCGTCCTGGGCATTATTGAGCACAGCGGCGGCGGGGGCGGTCTTGTGCAGCGCCGCCAAATCCTCATATTGCGCCTTGAGCGCCTCGAAGTTGGTGGTCAGCGGGTGCGCCTGCAACCCCTCTTCAAGGACCTGGGCACGCAGGATCAACGCCGCAACATCGCCCTGCGCTTCTTGATAAAACTCCTTGTTTGCCTCGTAGGAGGCCTCCGCCCGTGACGATGAGTTCAGTTTTGCAAAAAAGCTGACGGTCTTGACGTGCAGCGCGTTCACGGCGTTATCAATGATCGCGTCGTATTCCGCAATCAGTCTTACCTTGAATGCGCAGCCGGCCAGTAAACTGACCAGAAGGACTGCCGCCAACCACACGAAATATTGGTTGCGCAAGCGTTGCTGCACCTGTCTCGTATTATTCACGCCGGTCCTCCAAGAAAAACGTTTAAGGACACCCTGCCAGCTTGCGGCGATGCTACTACCTCAAAAATCGCCGGGCGAAAAATATTACCCATATTTTGTGCGTGAAGTCAAACCCCTGCATCGGTCGTCCCGGCCTTGATCAGCGTTTCGGCCAGCGGCCATCTTCTGGAGTCCAAGGCTTCAGCCTTGGTCTTGTCCGTCCAAGGTTGAAGCCTTGGACTCCGACCACCTACCGCGCCACCAGCGGAAAATTGGCACTCCCCAAGAAGCCTGAGACCGTCTGCTGGCAGCCGCCGCCCTTTTCCTGGGCGATCTGGCGGACTTCGCGGTCGGTGTCGGCTCAGATGTGGGCGACGCGCAGCACCCGATCCGCATCATTCCTGGACTTGCTGTTCAGTCGCTTGAGCAGGGCGTTGGTAACTTCTCAATAAGTCATGGCAGCTTTTGAATCAGTGGGTTGCGAGGCACAATGGCGCCGCCGAACCGCCGTCGAACCCACATGAGAGGTGACCGCTGAGAAACAATCAACAGCTTACGGGGCGCTTTGAGCTCGTGAGCAGGGCAAAAGCACTTTTCTTGACTTCTATGTCGTTATTTTTATGGGCGCAATGACTTATTGAGAAGTTACGGGCGTTGGTGCCGACGTACCCGCCGATCAGACCGATCCGCCGCCGCACCGCTACCCGTGACGCTGCAAGTCCCCCGTGGGAGCGGCTTCAGCCGCGACGAGGCCACCGCCGCTTGCGAGGTCCCCAACAGTTTCCAGGCCAGGTGATCAGGTTGGGGTTCGTTCCTCACTCCAACCTACATGCTTTGATGTTCAATGGTTTAGGCGGATAAGAATCGGGCCGGGGGGCGCTGGCGTGTCTGGTTTGATTTGCAGTCGAGGTCCTCACGCCGCGCTTCTTCGGCAGGCTGTTCCAGCCACCCAGAGTCTTGACACGCTACGTCTTTGCGTGAAACAATGTTTCATATTGGAACGTTGTTATATTTTGTCCATAGTTGCAAGAAATTATGACAGACCCTCAATACTGGTCGCTGCGCGACGTCGCGGCATATCTGCAAACCCAGCGAGGGGTTGCCACCAGTCTGAGCACGATTTCTCGCTGGGCAAAAGATGGGCCTTGGGGTTTTCCCCGGCCAGACCAGTCCACGGCCGCGTCACCGCTCTGGCGTGCTGAGCGAGTGAAAGAGTGGGCGCGAGTGTATGCGCGGGTCAAGCATCTGTCTGGGTATCAGCTTACTTATCTTCTTAAGACTTATGCTGCATGTGGAGCAAACTGCCGATCGCAGCTAATGCCGGTAGAACCGGCAGAGGTTGCTGATTTTCTATCTCCCTTTCGCATGACTGAATCGATACTCGACGGGATCCGGACTTTGATCGCGGCGTATCGTGTTCTGGAGGAAGGTTGGAACGAGCAATTCGAGCGCCTGGTCGAGCAATCAAACAAAAGGTTAGACTGCGAGCCGCTCTTATTGCCTGCCACCTTTACGAATCTTTGCGCAATTGAGAACGAAAATGCCGTCTCTGACGTGTTGGCTGAGATGCTAAGACTTCTATCGAAGTCTGCGGCCTTTCAGTCGCTGGATCTGACGATGAATCTTGGTGGCGATAGTGATCGATGTCCGCGGTTAGTCGAGCGAGAGTGGCCGGTTACTGAGGGCCATCCGAATCAGAGTGGCCGTCTAGATATCACGGCCGTCTATCGCGACGAGGAACGATTGGTTATCGAAGTGAAGTTGGGCCATGCAGACAAGTCTGACCTCGCAAAGAACGAAGGTTATACTCGGTCTCTCAACGCGTCAGGGGTCCAGTACCGGGCCGTGGCCTTGGTGCGTGGTCAATCCGAAGCGTCCTGCGGATATGGCTTTGCGCTTTGTGATTGGCGGGAGGTTTTGCTCAGATTCCGCGGTGTCATCGCTCGGGGTTATGACGACATTCCGGCTCACAGTCGCTTGGCATTGCTGTTTCTGGTCGGAATGCTCGAACGCAGGGTCTTGGGTCTGCGTCTGGAAAAGCGCTTGGCCCACCGTGATACCCTGGAATATCTACAAGAGTTTCACTCTGGAGGAACTCGGCATGAATGAGACTGACATCGCTTTCCTGAACAACCTGGCGGATCCGCGAGCGCCTTTTGTCGATATCGTCCGGGCTATCTATCGGGCGAATCGTCTGATATGCGAGAGCGCCCGGGATGCCTTGACGGCTCAACTCGATGATATCCAAGATGCTTTGAACGTCCCCGGCCCCCTTGTTCCGCAGAACCTACGTCTCCAGATCTGGCCGAAAGCCGATGCGCCTAATCCATGGGATTACGATAGGTGTAAGGCTGGGGCTGTGGTTTGGTTGCCGAATCCCGTAGACACTAAACTGAGGCTGTTTGTCGAGTTTGGCGATCAGAACTACATCGTCGTAGGGCTCGAATTCATTAACCCGACGCGCCGGAACCGTTGGGTCGAGCAGTTTCCGGAGAGACCAGGACTCATTGAAGAGGAATGGGAAGCAGAATTTATAGGGTATACCCTGGTGATGCGTCGCCAATTAGACGGATTCGCGACACTGGATGGCGAGCTTACGGGGCTGCTTACGGAGTGCTTGAGTGAGATACGTCGCGTTCGGGTGTTGAATCCACCTCAGTAGTCAGAAGATTGCGGATGACTTGAAAAAACCGTCGGGGATTGCCCGGCGTACCGCCAAGTCAAGGCTGGCTTTTCTGTAAAGGCTGTCGGCCCGACCGAAGACTCGGGCCTTCGTCAGCCTTATCTGGCTGAAGCGTCGATCTCCGGTCGCCTACCCCATGAGTTGTTCCACCACCCGCCTAACTTGCTCAATGCGCTGGCTGGGATCGGACAGGTCCCGGAAAAACCGCAGCTTGTCGCCGCCGTCGAGCTTGTATTCCTTGGGCCTCGTCTGAATGAGCTTGATCAGTCGCGTCGGATCGACCTTGGTGTCGCTGCCAAAGATCACCCGCCCGCCCGCCCGCCCCCGACGAGCGCTGGGCGCTCGGTCTTGGCCTGATGCAGGTCCGTGGACATCATGGTGCCTTTTCTCTCTTCGTGTTGGTTAAGTGATGCCAACGCGAGCCCACGTGCGTGCTCAAGCGCCACGTCACTCGGGTGTCTGCAATTGGTCCGCCGCCGCGCGCAATCGCTCGACGTAGTCCAGCACCTCCGGTGTCGCGGCCCGGATCGCAATCAGGATATCGGCGATGGCCGAGGTCTGCGGGTATTCGTGCCCGACGGCGTTACGCAGGTCGCGCTGACGTTCCCAATAGTCCAGTGGAGCACGGCATGGCGCGGACTCATAACGGGTGGCCTTCGGCGCGTGCCTGACGCATGAACGCGGTGGTCTGTCCGGGATTGATCACCAGGTCCACCGGGAGGCGGAGCCGTCGCTCAAGGTCCCGCCGCAACGCCTGACGGGCGAGCAGCAGGTTTTCTTCGGGCAGGCGGTCGGGTTCCACGTAGAGGTCGACATCGCCCCCGCGGGCGCTGTCGTCCAGGCGCGAGCCGAATAGCCAAATGCCCGCGGCTGTGCCAAAACGGGCCTGAACCAGGGCTCTCTGGGATCTCAGTAGGTCGCATAGTTTCTCAAAAACAGCAGGATAGAGCGGTTACACAAAAAGAAAACGGCTCTATGGCAACGTCTGAAAATAGCGTAAGCCTCTGATATAAAGGTTCGGCAGAGCAGTAATCG
>NZ_CAJAXH010000277.1 GCF_903946935.1 uncultured Thiodictyon sp. | reverse complement strand
CCTCGTGCGCCTGAGGCAGAACCACAAGAAGTACAGACGACAACGCACACACTGGAAAATAACATGGGAAAAAGATATCTGAACGCGGCCCTGAAACGCTCCCAACGCGACGCACTGACGCAAGTGGAGATCGACTGGCCGGACAGCCGCGGGTTACTCGAACGCCTCGCGCTGGGGCTCTGGGAACGGTACCCCACCGACGAGGCCCGCTATGCCCGTCTACAGGCCATCGCCGTGGCGGCGATCAACGCCCACAAGGTCGCCAAGAAGGCCGGGGTGCCCGACCGCGAGCGCTTTGCGGCCTTCTTCGAGGCGATCATGGGGGCGCTGGCAGCGCCCGAGCATCCGGTCCTGGCGCAGGCCATGACGGTCAACCAACGGCGCATCCTGGGCCGTCGGCTACGTGCCGTCCTGCCGGCGCCTGACCAGGACCTCGAACCTGCACCTGGGGCCCAGGATGCTTGACGACTCCCATGAGGGCAGCGACGGCAAAGGCATCTGGCTCTGGACGCTTGCCGCCGGCCTGCTGCTCTTCGTCATGGAGTTCATCCTGTTCGCCGCCCTGGTGCCGACCGATTGGGCGCGCCAGGTCAGCGCACGGGAACTGGCGTCCCTGGTGGACACCGTGGGGCCGGCGCAGGCCGACCTCATCCTCGACCGCGCGGTGCGCTGGTATCGGGCCTGTTGCGTGCGCACCGGCCTGGAGGCGTGGAGTTACCACGTCCTGGTCCCCGATCACCGGATGGCGGGGGCAGGGCTGGAGAAATTGGCGGACAGCCCGGTCTGGCCCTGGCTCGCGGGTCGGGTGCATGTCGTGTGGTGGTCACTCGGGCAGGCCTGTCAGCGCTTGGCGGTCCTGCTCTTCTGGTGGCCGTTCAGCCTGATCCTGTGCGCTGCCGCCGGGTACGATGCCTTGTTGCGGCGACGCATCCGGCAGCACAGCTTTTCCTATGCCAGTCCGCTGATCCATTTCTGGTCGGTGCGGGCGCTGCTTTGGATACTGATCGGGACACTGATGCTGTTGGTTGCCCCGATCCCGTTACCCGCCACGGGCGTGCCGGTTGGGGTGGCCGTGGTCGCCGTGCTCTTGGGGCTGGTGCTTGCCAACAGCCAGAAGCGACTGTAGGTCGGTGGCGTACCTGGTCCCGCTGGTGATAGGGTCCAGCCACAGGGCGGTAAAATGCTGCATTCGTCGTCTGGCTCAAGCGACGAGCGTTTTTCGTGGTACCTCCCCTATTTTCACGCTGGGCGACGTGACTGCGACGGTTGCGCCGGACCTTGCCGGTCATGTGGACGGGCTCCAGGGACTCACGGCTGGTGATTTCGCGAATGTCTTCCGTCAACGTATACTGCTGAGTGAGACCTTGGCCCCTGAGCAATTCCTACGGCACTTGGCGACAGAGTGCCGGTTAAGAGCGGACGGACGCCAGTTTGCCTGACAATCGCAGGGGGTCTTGGTCTTGGTCTTGGTCTTGGTCTTGGTCTTGGTCTTGGTCTTGGTCGCTGTCCTGGCACAAAACAAGGCTATGTCTGCGTTAACTGTTGATCTGGCGTAACCTATTGAATAACTAACTCCTGAGGCGCTCGGCGAGGGAGTCAATACAAATATTTGCGAGTTTATTGTTGGTGACCAACAACCAACGCGGACAGAGACAAAAACAAACCCCGATTCTAGAATCAGCCGCATTCCGGAGGTACAATGCCAGTAACGTCCCCCCAAGCGACCCTGTCCGATCTGGAGCAGCAAGCGATCATTCGCGCCAAACTGGTTGGGAGAATCTATTACTCCCATGCCGAAGAGGCCATCAGTCGCTTCAACCGTAAGATCGACGATCTCGCCTTAGCTGCGACGGCGCTCTCGACTGGATGTGAGCATCGCCAAGACACCTTCCTAGTTATGCTTCTAGCTCATTTCCTCACCTACCTGCCGGTCGGATGTTGCAACGTTTCGGAGCCTGAAATCCGTTACAACTTCTTCGTAGACCTGCTGTTTGAAAAGTATAATCCAAGTGTTCTGGAGCACTGTACCCGTGCCTATCAGTTGCCCCCAAATTTCGAGGCACTCGACTCCATCGGAAAATGGATTACGTTGGCCAGGTCATGCGTTTAGATTAGCGCAAGATTAGGCGACTGGTCTTAGTCGGACGCGAGGTTCTTGATTATGCGACGGTGCTGATTTGGCCCGACCGAGCATTGAAGCTCCAAGCGCTCCAGGGACCGGCACCGATGATTATGCCACCGTCCGCCGCCATTGAAAACGTCCCCGGTAGGCCTGATGCCGGAGCAGTTGCTCCCATGAACCTGTTTGAAGTCCTTGCCCTGGGTGAGCAAGTCTGAGGCATAATTCGCGAGGTCTTCCCCGCTTGGCTTCGGACGCTGCCGACATTGAGAGCGGAGGGATGGCCGGTAGTCCCTGGCTCCAGACGCCACTGAGAGGGGTGGGCTGATCGCGTGTTGGAGTGCCGGAGCCTGAAAGAGGTCTTTGGCGGATCGGTTTGAGCGAGCGGACCATCGGATGCGGGGGCTATACTCGCTATTGGATCTAAATATAGGCTATAGCGAGTATAATGACGAGCTTAGTTTCGTAGTACGTCCCCTATTATCCCGCTTCATTTTCAGCCATCAACACCGTTTGTCATCATTCAAGATCGACCCATGACCACATCAAGGCAAGGAAATATCGACGCGCTCGAAGCCGCCCTATGGCAGTCCTGCGTCAGGCAGCGCGCCGCAAACAGCCCGGGACAAATAGACCGTTGGCAAAACGATGAGCGGGCGCATCTAGCCGAGCGCTTTCTCATCACCCCAGCACCTTCGGAACTGAAGTTTCCTACTTTTGATAGGCAGCCTTGGTCATGATGCCGCCTATGCTATTCCCAGTTCCTGCCCTTGAGCGCGTGTGCCGCACATCGGCGCGCCGGCCGGATGGTCGGAACGGTTAACGGTGACTGAGGTCGGT